>CAYXVU010000023.1:0-40398 GCA_964468725.1 uncultured Clostridia bacterium | reverse complement strand
CTCCAACCCTTACTCCCCACCTTGACGCAAGCCGGGGGCGCTTTGATTCGGACGCTTCACCTTCCTGATCAACCAATTACCGCTCTTGCGGTTGCTGATGATGGTAGGTTTTTTATAAGTGCCGCAGAGCATATTCTGAGAGTTTGGGATATTCGCTCAGGCACGGAGATCGTTACCGTGAGCAGCAATAACGACGCAATAGCCTGTGTCGAGATATTCAACCACAACACGCGCGCAATTTGCGGCTTAAAGAATGGAGCTCTCATGGTTTGGGATGTGAAAAATGGCCGACATCTTTACACCCTTCAAGGGCATAAAAGCGATGTCAGAAGCATTTCACTATGGGGCGATGACAGGTATGCCGTCTCGGATTCGGAGGATGGCGAAGTCATCCTGTGGGATTTGGAGAGCCGACAACAGCTCTCCATTTTTATTGGCACAGGCTGGAAAACGAACCGAGTTGAGGTGAGAGAAGACGGAAAGTGTGTCGTTAGCGCATGGGTACCGGGGGAAGGCGAAAACGTATTTGGCCTGAATATGCTGACGCTATGGGACATGGCAAAAGGGAGCGAGATGTACACGATACAAACCGCGTCAGGCTGGTTCAGGCTAATCTCCGACGAGAGAATGATCATAGATGACCCAGAAAAAGGTGATTTCGCAGTCTATGATCTCGAAACCGGCGCAGTTTTAGGGAGAATGCAGAACCACCTGTTGCAGTCAGGGATAACACAGGGGGAGAGTTTTATCGTTTTTAATGACGGCAAACATGCATTATCAATGGTTTATGGGTTAGGAGCACTGGAAAGATGCTACTACCTTGAAATCTACAACATAGAAGCGCAGCAGAGGCTCTATACCGTACAGGGACACGCCGCAGATTCTTTTGTAGCAATCAGGCTCACACCGGATGATCGCTTGGCAGTCTCCGCCACCATCAAAGGGGAAGTCAGAATTTGGGATATTCAACGCCTTCTTCATCAGCTTTCCGGCAAATCCCCCAGTGAAATCGCTCTCTCAATGCTACAGAAAGAGACGCTGCACATGGATCAGTACGAGTATGAGGAATTGCAAGGTCTTCAGGATAGAATTGGCCTTGATATGTTGCGGCTATTAGCGCAAGAGGGCCGAAACAACTACAAGCCGATGTGGTCAAACGAATCTGCAAGCGATTCGTTTGACTATCTTCGCGAAGAGCTTCTTAAGCTGAAAAGGCAGGGGCTGGCTGTTTCTCTGTTTGGCCCACACACAAAAGCAGTTAATGGGATTGTGGTCACACCTGATGGCAAGCAAACTCTTTCTGTCTCCGACGATGGATTGATGAAGATTTGGGACATCGAAACGCAGTCTGTATGCCGCAGTCTTGGCACAATCGGGGAAGTACAATGTATTGCCTTAAGCCCTAACGGAGAAAATGCGATTTCATCTCGGGACGAAATACTCAAGGTATGGGATCTCGGACGGAGAAATCTTTCGTATCGGCTTTGTGATTGGGTCGCATCAGTATTTCCGAGCGCAGCATATCTGCTCTATGTTCTCGACCTGTTTGGACGACCAGTGTTGCGCAAATTAAAAGGTCACGCCAAGGATGTTTTCTGCGTGGCCGTCACCAAGGAGGGCTACTGTGTACTTTCCGGATCCATAGATAAAACTATCAAGGTATGGAATCTAAAAAAAGGTAAGCTGCTACGAACTATGGAAGGTCATCAAGATACCGTAAGCTGTATAGCATTAATGGTAGATGACACGCTGGCCCTTTCGGGATCGGTTGATTGCACCATCCGGCTGTGGGATTGGAAAAGCGGGCAGTTGATACGAACGATTGAAGCGCATTCTCAGCCAATCATCTCGCTGGTTGCGACTGCTGATGGAGAGCAATTCATTTCTAGCGCAAAAGATGGGACTATAAAAGTTTGGCAGTTGAATTCCGCGCTTGAACCGCAGATTCTTGCTCAGGCCGGGCCGCACGCTTGGTTTAGTTCCTTAGCTGTTTCCGATGATGCAAATCTTCTCGTAGCTGCTTCAATAGAGGGAAAAGTTACTGTCTTCGATCTACGATCGGGCACGGTGCTTGCCGAGTTCTATGGCGACAATGGGTTTACGGCCTGCGCAATTGCACGGGACGGAAAAACGATTATTGCCGGTGACTTTACCGGGCAAATCCATTTCTTACATTATGTCGAAGGCCAGGGACTGCCCAACTGATTGTATAGACGGTTTCGGTCAACTATACGGCAGCCGCTCTCTCAAAAGCATCGAAAAGGCGGGATTGCAGAGACCCCTGAAGCGACGAAAGAAGTGCATGATCTGTGACGAAAAGAGAAAGCCGCCATTGTGGTGGCTGTAACCTACTGACATAGTATGAGCCGTGTTGGGCTCGAACCAACGACCCGCAGATTAAGAGTCTGCTGCTCTACCAACTGAGCTAACGGCCCGCCTGCATTCTAGCGAATCACCTTTTTGCTGACAAGCGCGGTCGATAAATCCGCTTGTCATTTATGAAAATTGTTATGATGATCGCGCATGGTGAAACCGACTCCTACTGAAATCGTAAAGGTCGAAGGCGAGTGGCGGGCGCATAATGTCGCAGACCTCGAAGCCTGTTTGCATCGGCTTGGCCTACTGGCCGATCAAGAGATCGCGCTCGACTTTTCGGCGTGCGACATCGAAGATGGTATTGCCATCGTAACTTGCATCAATGCGCTGCGCCATCTGCAAGCCCGCGCCAAGCGACTCACGCTCGTCGGTGCTCCACAGATGCTCGGACACAACCTCTATCGCGTCGGGCTGCTGCGGGGCGAGGGCGCAATTCATCTGGTTGATATGCGAAACGATGAAGCAGACGGAGGGTAGCTGCTGATCTTGCTCTGTCGCGCCCTCATTGAATCTTGGGTAAGGGAGTTGCTATGGACAGTCGGCCATTGGCAAGCCACAATCTTCTATTCTCAATCGGGAAGGGCTTATGTCATCAACCAAACGCATCGGTGTCCTAACTGGAGGCGGGGACGCGCCGGGACTCAATGCCGTCATTCGCGCGGTCGTCAAAACCGCTGTCAGCGTCTATGGCTGGGAAGTCATCGGGATTGAAGACGCATTTGAGGGTTTGCTCGGGGCGACCAAAACCCGCCCGCTTACCATAGATGATGTGCGCGGACTCTTGCCGCGCGGCGGCACAATTCTCGGTTCGGTCAATAAGGGCGTCTTTGTCGTCCGCACCGCTGATGGTCAGCATATTATCAATGAGTCAGCCTACCGTGAAGCGGCGGAAAATTATCAGCGACTCGGGTTGGAGGCTCTTGTCGTCATCGGCGGCGATGGGTCACAACTGATTGCCCATGAAATTGCTCGATTCGGCGTCAAAGTTGTCGGCGTACCCAAAACGATTGACAACGATTTGATGGGAACCGATCTCACCTTTGGCTTCGACACAGCGCTTGATATTGCCACCGAAGCCCTCGACCGATTGCATACGACAGCTGAAAGCCATGATCGCGTATTGCTACTCGAAGTGATGGGGCGGCACGTCGGTTGGATTGCCTTGCAAGCGGGAATTGCGGGCGGCGCCGATGTCATCTTGATACCGGAGATTCCTTTCCATCTTGAGAAAGTCGCAGCCAAAGTCAACCAACGGGAGGCCGCCGGTCGCAAATTCTCCGTCATCGTTGTCGCCGAAGGAGCAAAGCCGGTCAGCGGCCATGAAGTCTATCGGGAAGAGGGCAGCGCCCAGCAACCGGCGCGACTGGGCGGCATCGCCGAACAAGTGGCAAAAGGCTTGATTGCGCTCACTGGGAAAGATGCGCGCGTCGTCGTACTCGGACATTTGCAGCGCGGCGGAACTCCCACTTCGTTTGATCGCGTGCTGGCGTCATCCTACGGTGCCTACGCTGTGCATGCCATCGCCGAAGGCCGCTTCTCGCAGTTGGTCGCCTGGGACGATAACGAGATCAAGTTTGTGCCGCTCGCCGAATGTATCAAAGGCACGCGCTCAGTGGCGTCAGATCACTATCTGCTCAGAGTGGCGCGCAATCTAAGCATCTCGTTTGCCGGTGATGCAGATTGATTAACGCCTTGCCGCCGCGCTCGTCGCAAGATGTTAAGAAGGTAAAATTTTCGTAAAGCGGCGGGATGGAGCGCCGCTCTGCTTGTTGATCTTCAGCACGCTGGGCTAGGCTTTTCTAGATGAACTTAGGTGGAGGCTGCCATCGTATATCTCAACATCGAACTGAGGAAAAGGCATGAAGAGGTTCACAATTATCGCTCTCCTTTGTACCTGGTTTTCAACCCTGTTGTTGGCCCAGAGCGTTGCGGCTGGATCGCCCGCCAACGAATTGTATGATCAATGCTTCGAGATCGTTTGGCGTACTGTCAAAGAGAAGCACTTCGACCCGACGCTCGGCGGCGTCGATTGGGATAAAGTGCGCGAGCAATACGCGCCGCGTGTCAAAGAGGTGAAGAGCGATCAGGAACTCTACACCCTGTTGCAAAAGATGCTAGACGAACTCAAGCAATCGCACTTTCGCATTCTCTCTCCCGAAGCCGTCGTGCAAATCGCTTCCTCTGAATTTGCCGGTAGCGGCGTTGGCCTTGATCTGCGTCTGATTGACGGACGCGCAACGATTACGCAGATCACTCCCGACTCGTCAGCCGCGCGCGCCGGATTGCGGCCTGGCTATGTCATCACAGAGGTCGAACAGACGACCGTTGAGCAACTCGGCAAACGATTTGAGAAGAGCAACCTGCCACCCGCCCGTGTACGCCTCAACATAATGCGCGCACTGCTGGGGCAATTGAGCGGCAAACTCGATACCTCCGTGCGCCTCGTTTATCTGGATGAAAAGGAGCGCCCGCACGAAGTCACCCTCAAACGCCAGAAATTGCCGGGGGAGATGTCGTTGCGAATCGGCAATTTTCCGCCGCACTATACTGAATTTGAAGCGCGGCGTCTGGCCGATGGTATCGGCTACATTCGCTTCAACATCTTCGTGCCGATCTTGACGGCGCGCATCACGGAAGCGATTCAAAGCATGGCGGACGCGCCGGGAATCATCTTCGATCTGCGCGGCAATCCCGGCGGTATTGGCACGATGGCCAATCACATCGCTGGGTATTTGGAGAGTCGCACTCTGTCGCTCGGTCGCATGACCATGCGACAGGGCTATATGAATTTCAATGTCGTTCCGTGCCCCAATCCGTACACTGGGAAGGTCATTATTTTGCTCGATGGCGCAAGTGGTTCGACAAGCGAAGTCTTCTCCTCCGGCATGCAAGAGAATGGTCGCGCCATCATCATCGGCGAACGGAGCGTCGGCGCGGCGCTGCCGTCGACCTTTGAAAAACTGCCGACGGGCGCGCTATTCCAATACGCGATTGCCGATTTCAAGACGCCGAAAGGCGTGCTGGTCGAAGGGCGCGGCGTGCTGCCGGATCTCGAAGTGAGACTGACCCGCAAAGACTTACTCAATGGGCGCGACGCGCAACTCGAAGCCGCTATCAACGAGGTGCGCAAGCAGAGCGCGTCGCAATCGAAGAAGGCTGCCTAACCACGCTGTCAGAGGAAGAGAATGTGCAGCCGTCTAATACGCGCCTTTTCTGAAGGCACATCAACAGCAACCATAGATAAGGAAGGAAAGAGCTATGAAGCGAACAACTACGATTCTCCTACTCGGCCTGATGGCAGCGATTTCTGCATGGGCGCAAACCACCCCGGCAGCGAAGAACGAAGCGATGCCGACGGTTGACCAGATCATTGAGAAATATGTTGCCGCCAGCGGCGGCAAAGCGGCCATCCAAAAATTCACCAGCCGTGCAGCCAAAGGCACTTTCGATATTCCCGCCATGGGCGTCAACGCCCCGATTGAGATGTATGCCAAAGCGCCGAATAAAACCGCCATGATCTTAGACATCAGCGGTTTCGGTTTAGTGCAAGAAGGCTTTGATGGCACAGTTGCCTGGTCGCAAGACCCGCAATCGGGGCTGCGAGAAAAGACTGGCATCGAATTGGCGGATACCAAACTCGGCGCAGATTTTTATCGCGACATCAAACTCAAAGAGCTGTACCCGAAGCTGACGCTGAAGGGCAAAGGCAAAGTTGCCGATAAAGAGGCCTACATTGTTGAAGCCGTTCCAAAAGAAGGCGCGACGGAACTCTGGTACTTCGATATCGAGAGTGGCTTTCTCGTCCGCACCGATGCCGAGCGCGAGACACCGCAAGGGAAGATGGCCATCGAGAGTTACTTCGAAAATTACAAGGATGTGGATGGCTTCAAGATGCCGTTCACAATTCGTCAAGTGACCCCGGCCATCAGCTTCACCATCAATATCACGGAAGTCCAACAAAACGTGGCGATTGATGATGCCAAGTTCAAAAAACCGGGCGGCCAGTAATTCCGCCTTGTCCAGTTGCTTGCGGCGCGGGTTGCAGAGTCAGCGCGCGCCGCTTTGTCATACATCGCTTTACACACTTCGGACAAGTGGCTACCATCATCGCGGCAGCACAATCTGCCACTGAGATGCCCAATGACTTGTCCGAAGTGCCATCAAGAACTTGCCGACGGCGCGCGATTTTGCCACCGCTGCGGTGTGCAGACGATCAGCCAAGCCATAACTGAACCACACGACGCTGCTACGCTGCCCATCTTACCCCAGACACGCGTTGACGCTGTCCCTCCCTCCCTCAGCACCCCGTCATCGGATGCTGATCCGATGATCGGGCGCGTGTTAGAAGCAAAGTACGAAATCCTTGCGAAACTCGGAGAGGGCGGTATGGGTACTGTCTATCGGGCGCGGCGCGTTCGCATTGGCGATGAAGTCGCCGTCAAGGTTCTGCACGCGAGCGCCTTCGCAGATACGGCTGCCGTCGAACGCTTTCGCAGAGAAGCGCGGGCGGCGGCGATGCTGCGCCATGCGAATGTGGTGACGATTCACGACTACGGCGAGGCGAGCGGCGAAGACGCCCCGGCCTTCATCGTCATGGAACTCGTTTCGGGCACCCCGCTGCGCGATGTACTTGAACGCGAAGGGCGGCTGGCTGCGCCGCGCGCAGTCTCGTTGATGCGCGCAATCTGCGCGGGTATCGGCGCAGCCCACCGCAGTCAAATCGTGCACCGCGATATCAAACCCGACAATATCATCGTCCTGCCGCCGCAAGCCGAGGACGAAGCCGAAACCGCAAAAGTCTTAGACTTCGGCATTGCAAAAGCCCTCGATACTTCGGCGGGTTCGCTGACCAGAACCGGCATCGTTATCGGCACGCCGTACTACATGTCGCCGGAGCAATGTCGCGCAGAAGAGTTGGATGCCCGCGCCGATGTCTATAGTTTGGGAGCGATGTTGTATGAAATGCTGGCCGGACGACCACCTTTCGATGCGGCGACGGCGACCGGCATCGTTGCCAAACACCTGACCGAACCGCCGCCGCGCTTGCCCGCTGATGTACAGGTTCCGGAGGCGCTTGAGCAAATCATCCTGCGCGCGCTGGCGAAAGACCGTCAGTCGCGGCAAAGCGATGCCAACGCCATGGCGCGCGAACTGCAACAAGCTATCGAGGAGGTCGCACATCACGGTGCGCTACAGCCGAGGCGCGAAGCCCGTGCCGCCAACTGGCAGCACCCACCGCCTAATCGAATGAGTGCGCCGCCGGGGCAGGACAACCTCGCTGCAAGGGGCTACGCGCCAGCGCCAGTCGTCGCGGCGCAAAAATCTTCGAGTAAGGTGGTGTGGCTGGCATTGGCTCTGCTCGTCGTCGCACTCGGCAGCCTGGCAGGTTGGTATCTGCTAAGCAATCGCAGAGCCGATTCGCCGAATCAAAATGCGACGGTATCGCTTGCCAATGGCAACCAATCAGCCAATCAAAACACAGCGACCGCAATGCATACGCCAACCGGCATTCCGCCAACCGCCGGAGTTGCGCCGCTGCCGCCCGACAATCTGCCGACGCCTTCCAACGCCAATCGCAATGCCAATCGAGAGACAGAAGCGCCGCAGACCAAAGCGCCCGCCGAAGAGAAAGCGCCAGCCCGAATCGCCAGTTTTGAGCAGGCGGAAGCAAAGATCGTCAGCGGCGCGCGGCTGACTTCGGCTGATCTCGATGGGCTTTCGAAAGTCGCATTGCGCCTGCTGCGCAATACCATCTATGCCCGCCATGGTCGCATCTTTGAACGACCGGAAATCCGCCGCTACTTCAACTATCGCGCATGGTACACGCCGCGCCGCGAGTATCGAGATTCCGACCTCACGGCGATTGATCGCGCTAATGTTGACCTGATCCTCGCAGCCGAAAATCAACGCTGAAGCGCCGCTTGCAACGTCACTCCTCGCCCAACACATCCGTACCCGGCGGATAAACGAATCCGCAACCTGCTATCCGCCATTCTCCTGCCAGCCGCACGACTTCCAGATTGAGGAGAAACCCGATGGTCATAAACTCGGTTACACTTTCGGGAAAGCGAATAGGCCAGATGATCGTCTCGGTGATGATCTCCTCCGCTTCGATCTCCGTCCCTGCGATCCGCAGGATACGAAAATAGCCTTCCAGCGAGCCGACCTCTTCGGGCGTGTCGAGGTCATAGGCACTTCGCCCGCCTGCTTCAAAAGAGGAGAGATACTCCGTAAAAGTAACCGCGCCGCCGCGTTCGGCGAGGTGGCGGGTGAGCGCTGTGAAGCACTGCAAGGCGCGCGGCAGATGCGGCGCAAGTTCGGCAATCACTGCAAGGCGCGCAGCAGCCGGTGCGCCGCTCTCTGATTGGGCAAGCCAACGAAAAAAATCTTGTAAAGCGACAATCATCTCCTGCGGCTCCGGTAGCCGGGAAAGCAGGGTGGCACTTGGTGACGTGGCGCTGACCTGTTCGACGTACCAGCACGCCAGAAAGCTGTGCAGCCAGTTCGGCGTAATGGCCGATACCGGCCTCGTCCCGCCGAAACGGTCGGTGAGTGAGGAGAGAGCGGAAAGATAGAAAGCCGGTGCTGCCGATTGGCCTGCAAGGTGTTCGATAAAATCCTGCACCGCTTGGGCGAGCGTCATCACCGTTTAGCAGCCGCTTTTTTACTGACCTTCGTCGCCGCTTTGCTTGCCGGTTTGGCGGCGCGTTTGGCTTTCGTGGGAGTCGCCGTTCGGGCGGTAGCTTTAGCTTTCACGGGCGCTTTTTTCTTTGCTGCCGCACGGTTTTTCGAAGCGGGTTTGCCTTCAAACAAGTCCCATAATAGGCGCTCATCGTCGAGGTCTTCGAAGCCTTCGACCGGTTGTTTGTAGTGCAACAGCGCGGCGTAGAGATGCTCAAGCGAAAAGCTATTGTCATTGAGTAACAAGCGCATGATCTTTTGTAGCGGCTTCGGGGTTTGCTCGGCGACGCGTTCGAAAGCAACAATGGGAATATCCGCATCTTTGATGTAGCGCCACAACAAATCGCGCCAACCGGGAACCTCTTGGTCGGGGTCTTTCGCCGTAAAGATGCGTTTGAAGCGGGGGAAGTCCGGAAGCAAAACCAGGCCGTCAAACTCATCGCACAGAATCGTCACTTGACCGGCGCTGAGAATCTCCGGTGAGGGCGGTTCGATCTCCGGCAAGGGCAGATCGTGACCGAACCGCGCGCGAAACTTCTCTGCCACCGTTAGTCCGCTCTCCGAGTCGCGGCGTTGGTGAAGCAAGAAGTTTTGAAAGGCTTGCAACCGGGCGTTAATTTCGTCGGGCGCAAGCGATACCTCATCGCAGCCGAAGAAGTCGCAAAAGGCGTCACATTGTTCGCGTTGCGCTTTCTCCATCGCTTCGGGTGAGTAGGCTTCATCGAGGTTCCGGCGAATCTCTAAAACCTCTTTCGCCGATTTGCGATCCGGCAGAATGACTTGCAGGCCGGAAAAGATGAAGCCATCACCGAGCGGCAAGATGCGCCCAGTGATGTATTGCCCGCGTTCGAAGGGGGTTTTGGCGAGCGGAGAGAGCGTAGAGATATGAAAATCTTCGTTGCTATCGAGGTCGCGCAACTTCAGAGTGTGGTCGCCAATGGTCTTAATCTGAAAGACGCTGTTGAGCGAATCATTCCAATCAAGCAACGTAACTTTTTCTTCATGGGTGAGATCGGGATTCGAAGAGAGGAAATGTTCGATAGCGCTTTCGCCGCCGTCATCGAACCAGTCGAAGATGAACGAATCCAGCACGCTCTCCACTTCGTCTTCACTAATCTCGCCCGAAAGCTCTTCAAAGAGTTCGCAATGTTCGCGGAACTCCGATTGCAATGCGCCGTTGACGACGAACTCTTTGAGCCGATGTTTGAGTTGTTCGGCGCGTTCTAAATCAACGAGTGAGTTTGCCGGTGTCATAATCCCCCTCTTAATGGCTGCGAAATGAACCCCAAGATTCTATTCTTGGGGTTGCGAGCGCGTCAACGCAACGCGTAGTGGCTTTCATGGATTCGGCGTGGCGATCAAACGAATCGCTTCGCGCGCCGCGAGGCTGAGATACGGGTCGGGGTTGCGCTCAGCCTTTTCCAACGCCGACAACGCCGCACGATCTCCAATGCGACCAAGCGCTGTAGCCACTTCTTGCCTGACCGTGTGAGCGCGATCTCTTTCCAGCAAACGAATCAGCGTCGCAACCGCGTTCGCGGCTCGGCTTGCGCGCAGGCCGAGCGCATAGGCGGCCTGAGCGCGCACGAAATCTGATTTATCAAACAGCGCTTGCTGTAGTCCCTCTATCGCCGCTGTATCCGTGTACCGACCGAGCGCCACCGCCGCCGCGCCGCGCACTTCCACCTGTTTGTCTTTGAGAGCTGTCAACAAGATCGGCGTGGCTGCGGCGCTGCCTGACTCGCCGAGCGCGTAGACAGCCGCTTTCTTGACAAAGAGACTCTTATCTCTGGCAAACGCTTCGGCGAAGAGTGATACGAGACGCGCATCAGCAGCTTGCGACAACCCCATGATGGCTGCCGCTCGCACCTTCTCCGAAGAATCCGTAAGCGCGGCTTGGAGCGCCGCCGTAGTTTGCGGCGAGCGCCAACTCCCTAACTTGACAGCCGCATCATAACGGTCTTCTTCGTTGGACGATTGCAGGCGAGAGAGGAGTTGGGTGAATTCGGAATCGGCAGGCGTTTGCGCAATGGACTCGGCAGCATACAAACAGAGCGCGCCGACCAAAGCGATCAGCAGCAGAAAGGATGCGCGTAGAGATTTGTCTCTATCCACTGAATTCGATGACCATCTACGCATTGTCGTCAGCATCAAGCGGGTCGTTTGGTCGCGGTCATCATCAGGGCGCGATGATCGGCGCGGCGACGAATGCGATCCCATTCGATGACGACGCGGGCGCGGCGATTCTCAATTGCTTCCGAAAGCGTCCGCAGGAGTTCATCGTCTGCCGCATCCGCTTTGACCTGCGGCTCGCGGCGGGCTTCAAGGGCATCAATGTATTCCAATACCTGCGCGGCTTCGGCTTCGTTTAATGATTCGGCTTTGCGTTTGAGTAATTGGCGATCATTCATTGGCTCTCCCATCCTGCACCTCCTTCAAGGCGGCGGCGGGAAAGCTCAGCTTGCAGTCATCCCGCCGGGGGACTCGTTGGGGTATGGCGTGAGCAACTCACGCTTCTGATTCGTTGTTTCCTGTGTTGTATCCTCATGCGTTCGATAACGGGCTTCATCATAGCGAAAGCGCTACCGTGAATCAAGTTGACACTGTTTGCGAGCGAAACCTAGAATGAGGGGTCTGAACCAACAGACAAGGAGCTTGCCTTGCAGAGCAAAGAAGAACTGAGAGAAGAGATCGCGCCCACCTATGCCGACCGCCGTTTTGCCCTTGATGAGCTACAACCCGTATCCGCAGGATTGCGCGCGGCGGCGGTGATCGCGGCTTGGCTGATTCCCGGAGCCGGACACCTATTGTTGCGCCGCTATGGACGCGCCCTGCTCTTTTTCGGCGTCTTGGTCGGGGCTTTTTGTGTGGGGCTGGCGCTCGATGGGCGACTCTTTTGGCCGTCGGCAGCCAGTGAACTGGATACCTTGTTCAAATACGATCTCATCACCGTACTCTGGTCATTCGCACAGATCGGCTCCGGCCTCTGTTATGGAGTCTGCTATGCGTTGGGCTTCGGTCTTGAACCGCGCCCCGAAGCGCCGACCTTTGAATATGCCTATCAGTTGATGAATCTGGCGGGGCTGTTGAATTATCTGGTGGTCATTGACGCTTTCGACATTGCTGCAGGGAGGAAGCGATGATGCACATCATCATGATGACGCTCTATGCAGCCGTAACGGCATCCGTGTTAGCCGCGATTGACACGCGTCCCGAAACCACCCGCGAGCGCGTCATTCAGGGGCTCAAGACCTTCGGCGGTTTTATGGGCATCGGGTTGTTACTCTCCCTCATTCTTTATCCCATCCCTTGGTAAGGTGGAAACATCTTCGGTCAAAGGCAGCGGATACTCTTTTGCGGCTGGCTCATCATCGGAATGCGAAGGGAGCATCAGCTTGTCTTCTTGATAGTCTTGATGAGCGTTTCGATGGCCTCTTCGTGTTTTTCGAATTCGCCTTTAGGGCTGAAAGCCAAAGCGATGACGGGCTTCTGAGCCTGCACGATATGGAGGCTCCATTCCATCGGATTGTTATTGATCTCGCCGGTGCCTTCTTCCGCAACCGTCGTCATCCCATTCAACGTATACTCATCCGGCTCACCGGCTGATCGGACACGTTTGAGGAATTTGCCAACCTCTTCCTCCAGGCCTTTGACAGCCGCATTCATATCGCCTTGTGTGGCAATGAAGAAGACAATTACCAACCCTTTGTCTGCCATCGTCAGAGACAAACCTTGTTCGTCGCGTTCGGCTTTCCACGCCGTCGGCGCGGCGAATTGAATGCCGCCCTCTGCATAGGTATAGAGGCTCTGCTCGCCTTCTGTTGAGGTCGGCGTGACGGGTTGTTTGGTTGGTGCAGACGGCGCGGGCGTCGTCGCTGGTTGCGCCGGAGCCTTTCGGGTTGCCGCCGGGCCGTCGGCTGGCGGCTGCGTACAAGCGACGCCGAGTAGCGCGAGGGCGATGAAAAATGCCAGTGACCAAATAACTTTCATGTCTCCTCCTCGTAACTCAAACCTCAACCATGAAAAGGGCGCGTAAACCGATGGCCGATGAGTCAACGTACCAGATGATACTGAGCCTGTCGGTTCAAGACCCAAGCGATGCGCCCCGATTCATCTATGGCGGCATCCTCTTCAAGCCCGACCCACAACTCTTTGCCGCCCCATTCGGGGATTGGCGTCGTCGCTTGTAGCTCGATGGAAAACCAGGTGCTCGGCAAAATCAAAACATCGCCGCGACCGGGCACCCCTTGTTGCCGATCCCACAGTCCGATCAAGGGCCCTGCGCCGTGTCCGTGATCGCCGACTGGATGCGTGTAGATTGTGCCCTTGATGCCCTCCCGCGTCATCTGAGCGAGCGCCTCTGCGAGCGCTTCGTTGCCGCTGCGCCCCGGCTTCAGGCGTTCCAGCAAGATGTCTTGCAGACGATTTGCGTTGGCCATCGCTTTTTGAACTCCGGCAGGAACCTCAGTTTCCCCGGCGCGCAAAACGTACCCCATGTGTTGGGTGTCCGTGTTTAAGCGCATAGCCGTGATGCCGAAATCAACGTGCAATACGTCGCCACGATCAATGACGACTCCATCCTCTTCGGCCAGCAAGCGCACGCCGCTGCTGGCAGGCTTTTGCACACGCACGGACGGCTGAAACCAAGTGCCGAGTCCGCGATTGTTGACCTCTTGTCGTAGCCACCAAACGACGTCTTGATTGGTCGTTTTGCCCGGCGTGATGACTTCATTGGAAAAGGCGCGAGCGATGAGCCAATGTACCGTCTCCATCATCTGTCGGTAGGTTGGCAGCATCTCCGGCAAGCGAAGCGAGACATATTCGAGCGCCAGATTCTCGGCGCGCACCAGACGTTTGAGGTATTCCGGCGGCAAGATCGTTTCGAGTTTCTCGCGTTCGCCCGCCGATAGCCCATCAGCAAAGGCATGGGTGTGCGAGATGTTCAAGGCAATGGTTGCGGGTTTGCGTTCTTCGATGAGTTTGCGCAACAAGACCCACTGGCCTTCGCCGTAGATTTCGCGGTTTTCGACTTCGGGGTCGCGATAAACCGTGTAGAGTCCGCCGTTCGAGCCGCCGCCCAGCGCCAAACGCTCGACGCCTCTCTCTTCGCCGCGATCAAAGAAGACATATATAGTGCGGCGGCGCGCCGCAAAGACAGTCGGCGAGACCAGCGAATAGAAGACCGGGTCTTCATTATATTCGCGGCAGATGACCAACCACATCTGTACCCCATGCTTACGCATCAACTTGGGTAATACCGTCTCCAGTCGCAGCTTCAGCCACTCCTGTTGGATATCGGCTTGTTCTCTAAGCGACGGCAGCGGTCGGGGGTGCTGCGCGCCGAAGATGGGTGCGAAGCAGCCAAGTAAGCAAATCAACACCGTGATCGGGTGATAAAAGATGGGTTTTCGTACCATTTACTCTCCTTGCCTACTCGCCCGCCCTGCCCACTACTGCCCCAAAGGGGTTGGACGAAGATGTTTGTGATGGACGGCTGAGCTTGAATTGCCTGACGCTGAGGATTCTACTCCCCAGACTTTTTCTTTGGCCATTTGATTTTACGGCTCAGGCTGCCGGTTTGGCCGGTGCGTTGCGCAACAGAAAGATTCTTTTCGGTCAATTTGCTGGTGTCTCTGCAACGGGCGTTGCATTTTGACCTATAGGATGCCATTGCACCCACGATTCCTGCACAAATTTTCGGGCAGCCGATGTGGCAAGATAATTGCAGCAAACAGGGATGCTTAGGATCCCCTACCGGGCATTCACAGTGGAAAAGGAAATGATTACAGCAGGCCATCACCGACTGGGGTCTGCCTACAGAACAGGAAATCGCAACAAACGAAGAGGTTCAGGAGTAATGAGATCGAAGTTCTTTATACCAGCTCGAGGGGAGTCGGTATTCACAGGGTTTGCCATCTTCTTGATGCTGGCTCTGGTAGGCAGCCTCCTTCCGCCCTATCAGGCACAAGCGCAGACCTCTGCAATTAGTAAGTTATCAGAAGTCTTACAGTCAGAGGTCGGCCGGACGAGCGAGTCGATTTGGTCGGATTCCGCAACGCAGCGGCTTCGGGTGCTCATTCAAACCAGGGGCGCGGTTACTGCGGCGCTGGTGAACGCCCTGTCGCTCGTAGATGGTTTCATTGTGCGTCAGTTTGCCTCCATTGAGGGCGTGCTGGCGAACGTTCCTCAAAGCAGTCTGCTCGAACTGGCGGCGCGCCCCGATGTCGAACGCATTACACCCGATCATCTAATTCAACAGACTAGCAGCCATCTGGAAGCGGCTACCTTAGCCGATGGTGTCAGAACCTATCAGCCCGTGCAGCGCCGCTTCAATGGCTTGGACGGCACAGGCGTAAGTATTGCCATTCTCGATTCGGGAATCATGGCTACGCACAGCCATTTTTACAACTTCGTCAACCTGCCACGAGTTATCGCCTCAACCGATATTGTTTCCAGTAATGCGCGCCTGCGAGATTTTGAACGCACACGCGGATTGGCTATTCCCATTTTAGACGGCAACCCGGACGAGTATGGTCATGGCTCACACGTTGCCGGTGTGGCTGCCGGTCGTTCCATCGGCAATGCGACATCGCGCGGATTTCAAGGGGTTGCGCCCAATGCGAATTTGCTGGATGTGCGTGTGCTGAACGGTCGCGGTATTGGACAAGTCAGCGACGCGATTGCCGGAATTGACTGGGTGATTGCCAATCGCGTGCCCTACAACATCAAGGTCATGAATCTGAGCCTCGGCGCGGATTCGAAAGAATCGTATGAGACTGACCCGCTGTGTCGCGCCGCCCGGCGGGCTGTAGCGGAAGGCATCACGGTGGTCGTTGCAGCGGGTAATTTCGGATTGACGACGGACGGGTTGGAACGCTACGGCAGCATCACCGCGCCGGGCAACGATCCGAGCGTCATCACCGTCGGCTCAGTCAACACCCAGCAAAGTGATAGCCGAACGGACGAGGCGATCAATCGTTTCAGTTCGCGCGGCCCGACGCGCAGTCACATCATCGAAGCGGATAATCAGCGGCGCTATGACCATCTGCTGAAACCCGATCTGGTCGCGCCGGGCAATCGCATCATCTCGGCAGAATCGCACGACTCGTGGCTCCGACGGCAACACCCTTTGCATGAATGCGGCAGCGGTATGAGCGCGTTTATGCAGTTGAGCGGGACTTCAATTTCGGCGCCTGCGGTGGCTGGCGCGGCGGCCTTGTTGCTGCAAAAGAATCCGGGGCTGACGCCGCCGCTGATCAAAGCCATTTTGCAATATACTGCGCAGCAATTGCCCAACGCCAATCTCTCACAACAGGGCGCAGGGCTACTCAACATCGAAGGCGCAACTCGGCTGGCGGGCGTTTTGCGAACCGACATCGCGTTGAAGGCGAAATTAGGACTGCTTGACACGGGCGATTCCTTGTTGCGTTCAGGCGCATCACTGCCTGTGCCGGTCAGCAGCGTCGGCGGGTACAGCTTCTCGTGGGGCGGGTATATTTTTGCGGGCGGCTCGCACCTCTTGGCAGGCGGCGAATTGTTCAAGAAGTATCAGGCGATTTATGACCCGGCGCTGGTATGGGTGCGAGAGCGCGTGATGGTGTGCGAGCAGGTGTGCGGCGGTCGTCAACTCATAACCGCAGGCGTCATCAACGCCGATGTGCTGGCGGCGACCTACGGCTTTTTCACCTCCGGTCTGGCCTTGAGCAACGGTCTGGCAGGCGGTCAAGGCCAAGCGATGGCGGAGGGCATCTCCTACAGCAACGGCCTGACCTTGAGTGAAGGGTTGACACTGGCCGAAGGGCTGACCTTGAGCGAAGGGCTGACCTTAGCGGAAGGGTTGACCTTGAGCGAAGGATTGACACTGGCTGAGGGGCTGACCTTGAGTGAAGGATTGACGTTGGCGGAATCCTATAACTTGGGAGAACCCTAACCTGTGGCTGTCTTGATACCTCGTTTCTCCGAATCCATAGACGAACGAAGAACCCATCCATGCGACTGATCGAAATGTCAGATTACAATCGTGCGGCACGCGCCTACTGGTGGAGTACAACGGCGCTTGGCGGGCTGACATTTGCCTATACGATTGTCGGGTTGGCGCATCTGGATCGCGGAGACCTCCTCAAACTCGTTGCTCTGATGGGGATGGCCTATTTTGCCGGGCTTCGACCGATTCGCGTTCCCGACACGCAAGTTTTGATCTCGCCTTGCGACACCTTCGTTTTTCTGGCGGCTCTGTTTGGCGGGATGCCCGCTGCGATGCTGGTGGCGACGATGGACGCCTTTGCGGTCTCTTATCGCACCTCAAAACGATGGACAAGCCGGTTAGGCGGCCCCGCTTTGACAGCGATTTCGATATTTATCTCGGCCAACCTCTTCGAGAAACTGCTCATCTGGCTGCCCAATGTCGGATTATTCGGCAGCGCGGCTTTGATAGCGGCTCTGCTGATCTTCTCGCTCAGCCACTTCGTTCTCAGTTCCTTGCTGCTCACCCTCTTGCATGCGCTTAAAAAGCAGGTCTCTCCCTTCCGGCTGTGGTGGGAGAATTACTCGTGGACGGGTTTGGCCTTTGCCGCAAGCGCATCGGCGGCGGGGCTGATCTATCTGGCCAGTAAGGAATACGGCATCGTTCCGGTGCTGGCGGCTTTGCCCATCGTCGCCATCATCTTTGCGACCGCGCACTTCTACTTCAAACAGGCAGAAGAGCGATTGCGGGCCGACCGCGAACGGTTGGAAGCTGCCGAAGCGCAAGCGCAACAGGCGGCTCAACATGCACGAGAACTCGAAGCGAGTGAAGAGCGCTTTCGCAGCGCTTTCAACTACGCGGCTATTGGCATGGCTTTGGTTGCGCCCGATGGCCTTTGGTTGCAGGTCAATCGCGCGCTCTGCGATCTGCTCGGTTATTCACAGGCGGAGTTGTTGGCCACGAACTTTCAATCCCTCACACATCCGGATGATGTGGATATGGCCAGCCGCCATCTGGCGCAACTGCTGGTACAGGACGCTTCCATTACGCCCATTGAAAAACGCTATGTTCATAAGCTCGGACACACGGTATGGACGCTGCTGAGCGCGTCGCTGGTGCGCGATGCCAAGAGCAACTCTTCGAGCCTGATCTTTCAGATTCAAGACATCACGGATCGGAAACGCGCCGAACAGAAGCTGGCGCACAATGCGCTTCATGACGGGTTGACGGAACTGCCCAATCGGGCGCTCTTCGTTGACCACTTGAAACTGGCCATGGCACGCGCCGAACGCCACGCTCATCAGCAATTCGCTGTGCTGTTTTTAGACTTCGACCGTTTCAAGGTCATCAACGACAGTCTCGGACACCATATCGGCGATCAACTGCTCATCGCCATCGCCCGCCGTTTGGAAAGACGTTTGCGCGGGGTGGACACCGTGGCTCGTCTGGGGGGTGATGAATTCATCATCTTGTTAGAAGACATCCGTACCGCAGCCGAAGCGACAGCCTTTGCCGAAAACTTGCAAAGCGAGTTGGCCGCCCCTTTCAAAATCGGGGATCAGGAAATCTTCACCTCTGCCAGCATCGGCATCGTCATGAGCAGTCGGGATTATAAGAGGCCGGAAGAGATTTTGCGCGACGCGGACTCCGCCATGTATCGCGCCAAAGCGCTCGGCACAGCCAAAATCACTCAATTCGATAAGAGCATGCACGATCAAGCGTTGCGGCTCTTACAACTGGAGACCGACCTGCGCCGCGCCGTCGAACGGCAGGAGTTTTTTCTCGTTTACCAACCCATCGTCTCGCTAGATACGGCGCAGTTGGTCGGCTTCGAAGCCTTGCTGCGCTGGCAACATCCGGAACGCGGCTTCGTCAACCCAAGCGAGTTTATTCCGGTCGCCGAAGAGACCGGCTACATCATTCCCATCGGTCAATGGGTTCTCGAAGAGGCTTGTCAACAGATGCGCAAGTGGCAGGCGGCGAGGTCAGAAGAGCTACCCTTACAGATCAGCGTCAACCTCTCCGGCAAACAACTGGCGCAGGATAATCTCGTCGAACAGATTACCGATACGCTCAAGCGCACAGGCATTGCCGCCCATCAAATCAAACTGGAAATCACTGAAAGCGTGGTGATGGAGAATGTCGAAGCCGCATCGGCGACCCTCAATCAACTGCGCGCTCTCGGACTTCCGATCAGCATGGATGATTTCGGCACTGGCTATTCTTCGTTAAGCTATCTCCATCGCTTGCCCATAGACACCTTGAAGATTGATCGCTCTTTTGTGACGCGGATTGTCGAAAGCCATGAGAAGGCTGACATCATTCGAGCCATCGTTGTGCTGGCCGCCAATCTCGGACTCAGCGTCATTGCCGAAGGCGTCGAAACGCCCGAACAACTCGAGCGACTGCAAAAACTCGAATGCGGCAACGGGCAAGGCTACCTGTTCGCCAAACCGCTGGGCGCGGCGGAGGCCGGACGCCTGGTTGAGCAGCTTCAGCAATGGCGAGCTTTTGATGTCTTCACCAAACTTCCCTTTCCGCAAGACACCGGCAATCTGCCGATCAACAAATATACGATGTAAGGTTGCTACCCAACGGCTCACGTAATTCCTCCTGCAATCGAATCAACCCAGCCTGTATAGTCGCTACACGCCTGTGTAGTGGCTACCTATTCATAAGCCAACTGCACATCTGAAAAGCTTTAGCGGCGCGGCACTGACAAGCCGCCGAGAGGCGTATACCCGCTACTCAGTTTGCTTGGCAGCAGTCATTCAACCACCATCAGCTAAGTTGTTGGTTTTATAGCGGGGCTCTGCCAGTGCGTAATCGCTAAGCTGTGGCACAAGGGTTGCCCTGATCTATGGCGTAACGCGCAGTGGAGACGAAAAACAAAATGCTCGGTTACGAATGCCATAAGGCTCATGAGCGAAAGACACAACGACAAAAAAGGAGAAGGCCATGACTGACGAGAGAAACACCGCAATTGAGGAACTGACGATTGAAGAGATGGAAACAGTGATCGCTCCGGGTTTAACCCTCAGCGAATAGATTGAACCGATAAAAGAAGAGCGCGGCGGTGGGGGCGCGATCAACCTCTCAGAAGAGAGCGCCATCACCGCCGCGTTTTTTCTACTTCACCGCTACACCAAGCTGCCAAAACAAGAATGTCAAATTATCTGCGGTGTCTTCGATCTGTTTATTGACCGGCAGCCCTGCCGAATGCCCGGCCTTCAAATCGTAATGGAGCAAGACCGGGCGCTCTGAACCAGTTGCCGCTTGCATCAAGGCAGCCATCTTGCGCGCGTGCAGCGGCGCAACTCGCGTGTCGCTATCGCCGGTCGTGAACATCACAGCCGGATATTTCACCCCTTGCTTGACGTGATGATATGGCGAATAGGCGTAAATGTATTTGAACTGCTCAGGGTCTTCTGACGAACCATATTCGGGAACCCAGAAACGCGCCACCAAAAAGTTTTGATAGCGAACCATGTCAAGCAACGGCACGGCGCAAATCACCGCTTGATAGAGTTCCGGTCGCTGTGTCATCGCCGCGCCAACCAGCAAGCCGCCATTCGACCCGCCCGAAATCGCCAGCTTTGATGGCGAGGTGTATTGGTTATCAATCAGCCATTCGGCGGCGGCGATGAAGTCGTCAAAGACGTTTTGCTTCTTTTCCAGCATTCCGGCTTTGTGCCACTTCTCGCCGAACTCGCCGCCGCCGCGCAGATTGGGAACGGCATAGACGCCGCCCATCTCCGCCCAATAAGCGGCAGTGGCAGAGAAGTTCGGCGTCAGGCTGACATTGAAACCGCCATAGCCGGTCAAGTAGGTCGGACGCTTGCCATCGAGCGCCAAGCCTTTCTTATGCACGATGAACATCGGCACTTTGGTTCTGTCTTTCGATTCATACCATACCTGTTTGACTTCGATCTGGGCGCTGTTTACCGGGACTTTGATTTGCGCGAAGATCGTCTGTTTGCCGGTCGCTACGTCATAGCGATAAATGGTCGTCGGTTGAGCGAAAGTGTTGAAGGTGTAGAAGGCTTCCGATTTGTCCCAATCGCCGATCATGACGCTGGCGCTGCCGATGGTCGGGAATTTGATTTCGCGCAGCAGCTTGCCCCTTGTGTCGTACATCTTCAACTGTGAGGTGACATTCTCCAGATAGTTGACGAAGATTTTGCCGCCTACCAGATTGAAGCTGCTCATCACGGCTGCGGATTCGGCAATCAGTGTCTTCCAATGTTGTTGGGCGGGATTCTTCAGATCGATTTCGAGTAAGCGATAATTGGGCGCTTCCCAGTTGGTCTGCACGTACAACTTGTCGGCGGCAATCGCGCCACCGAAGCTGCCGATCAAACCCTTGATAATCGGTTTGAGTTCGCCTTTGTTGGCCAAATCCTGTACCCAGATTTCGGTCTTGTCAGCCGCCGAGCCGTAAAACACATTCACCATCAAGTAGCGACCGTCTTGAGTCAACCCCGCGCCGATGATGTAGCCTGCGCCATAGCCATCGCCAAAGAGCTTCGCGTCCGCCGCCACGTCTGTACCGACTTTATGGTAGTAAACGCGCGGCCCCTCTTTACCAAAACGCGAATAGTAGAGGCCGGTCTTGTCGGGGGTGATCGAAATGCCGAAGTACCGCGCTTCGGGTAAGCCTGCGGCCACTTCTTTGCGCGTGTCTACGTCCATCAGCTTAATGGCGACTTCATCCTTGCCGCCTTGCCGAACCGTATAGGCGACAACCTTTCCGTCCGCAGAGATGTCAGCCAGTCCGTAGGAGAGGGTATTGTCGGCGCTTGCACCGTTCGCATCGAGGAGGACTTCTTCTTTGCCTTGCAAGCCGGTTCGCACATAAATGACCGGCTGATTTTGGTCGGCGCGACGCTTGGTATAGAAGTAACGCCCACCGCGTTCGGTCGGGACGCCCTGTGTGTCAATTTTGAAGAGCTTTTCCAGACGCTGTTTGATCGCCGCGCGCTCCGGTCGCGCGCCGAGCATCGCGTTGGTGTAGTCAATCTGTTCTTTGAGCCAGGCGCGGGTTGCCGGGCCGTCTTGATCTTCCAGCCACCGATAGGGGTCGGTGATGGTGACTCCATGCAGGGTTTCGGTAACCGGATCAGTGCGGGTTTTCGGATAGGGTTTATGTTCTTGAGCAGATGATGAAAGCGTCATGGATGCAAGGACTCCGAAGATCGTCATTCTTGTAAGGGTTCGCGACAGCCAGTTTCTTCGCATGCAATTTGTACCTCCGTTTTATCAAATTGGATCATTCAGGTCATAGAGAAACCATAGCGCAAGCAGTTCGTTTCACGAAGTTCCATTCAGCGGCTCGACTCCGAAAGCAGGGGCGAGAGCGATTCTCTGCCTCTCCCGACCCGGAGAGAGATGTAGAAGGCAGATGAGCTCAGATGAAGTCGGCTTCAGCCCTTCGGCTCCATCCATAACAGACTGGCGACGCCGATGCCGATAGCGATGCCGACAATGACCACCGCCCCGCACATGATGACTTCGCCTGTCCGCATCTGTTTCGAGCCGGAGAGTTGCGGATAGCGATGTTCGACCCAGACGAAAGAGTAGGCGACAAAGTAAGAAGCAATGAACCAGAATGCGAAACTCGCAGCCATACCGGCAAGGATGCTGAAGAAATTCAACGGCCCTCCTGAATGATCGGCAAAAAATCGGCTTGCGCCACCAAGCCCCACAGTATACGCGAAGGCTTTCGCAGGCGTCTATTCCAGCCCTCTCCGCCATCAGCCAAATGGCTTTGAGTCGTGCCGCTTGCGAGAGTAAACTTTTCAGCGGGCGCTGATCCAGCAAGCGAGTCAATCAACCATGGCCATCAATCTCAAACCGTTTTATCTCGGTCGCCTCTTCGGCATTCCGATTCGCGCCCATTACAGTTGGATTCCGGTCATCCCTTTTTATGCATGGGCTATTGCCTCAGGCCTGTTGCCGCGCGAAGCCCCGGAGCTCGCCACCGTCGAGTATTGGGCGCTCGGTTTGGTCACCAGCCTCCTGCTATTCGTCTCGGTCATTGCCCATGAATTGGCGCATGCGTTGATGGCGCGGACTGTAGGAGTCGGCACGCGCGACATCACGTTATATATGTTCGGAGGGCTGGCGACTTTGGAGGGGCAACCCGCTGACCCCTCAGCCGAATTCAAAATCGCCGTCGTTGGACCGGCAGCCAGCTTTATGCTCGGCACGCTCTTTTTTGCCGTCAATCAGCTCCTCCTCTTTGGTACGCCCTACAGAGGCTCCGGACAAGTTTTGCGCCATCTCGGACTGATCAATTGGTTTCTGGCCGGATACAATCTGCTGCCCGGTATGCCTCTCGATGGCGGCAGAGTGCTGCGCGCCTTGCTGTGGAAGCAAAACAAAAATTTTCGCGCGGCGACACAACAGGCTCTCAAATTCGGCCTCATCATTGCCATTACGCTTATCGCTACAGGCATCTACTTTTTCCTCTGGCAAGAGTGGATCACAGGCATGTGGAGCATGACGATTGGGTTGATGATGGCGCTCATGTTAGGGAGCAGCGCCGGAGCGACAAGCAGAAACCTGCGCGTCAAACGTGGCACGATTGAAGAGGTGATGAATCGAGATGTTGTGCTGGTGCCGCCTACCATGACGGTGAGCGACTTCATTGAAAAGGTTCTCAAAAACAATCATCACACCAGCTTCCCCATCTCTTTGGAGAGACAATTACATGGCTTGCTTTTACTAGAAGAGTTGAAAGCCGTCCCCCCTGATCGCTGGCCGAAATTGCAGATGCGCGACGTCATGCGTCCAGTTGATAGCAACATGTTTTTGAGCCAGTCAACGCCCCTGGCAAAGGCGCATGCCGCGCTCGAAACCAATTCGCTAGGCCGCGCCGTCGTTTTGGATAGCAATGGCTTGATCGTCGGTTACGTCAGCCTCGGCGACCTCAAAAAAGCGGATGCGGCGAAAGGATGAAGGTGCGTAGGAAATCCCTTTACCCTTTCATTGCATCACTCGCACGCTCGGTTATTTCTTCTTTAGATAGGCGTTGAGTCCGGCAAAGAGCGAAGCCGCGATACGCTCCCGAAAAGCGGAGGTTTGCAACAGCGCCTCATCGCGCGGGTTTGAGAGAAAAGAGATTTCCGCCAATACGCTCGGCATTGCCGCGCCGACCAGCACGGCGAAAGGTGCATGTTTGACGCCGCGATTCATTGCCGTGCGCGGCGATTGTGCGCCGATACCCCGCACCAACCCCGATTGGATGTAGCGTGCCAGCTCACGCGATTCGGCGACTCGATTGCCGGTTGTCGAGATGCTTGCCATCAGCGGTTGCGGCTTCTGCGCGGGCGTTTGCGCGGCAGGCGTAGCGGCGGGCATCGAGTCAGCAGCCGCAGGCTGCGTTGGCGTTGACGGCGCGTTTGCTTGAGCAGGCGTTGGACGGCTCGCCGGTTTGGCGCGATCCGGGCTGACGAAGAAGGTCTCAACGCCGCTTGCGGCAGATGATGGACTGGCGTTCGCGTGCACGGAGATGAACAGGTCTGCGCGTCGCGCGTTAGCAATCGCCGTGCGCTCTTCGAGAGCGACAAAGCGGTCATTGTCACGCGTCATCACCACTTCGATGTCAGGGTAATTGCGTTTGATGTAGGCGCGCAGTCGGCGCGCAACATCGAGAGTCAACTCTTTTTCGCGCATACCATTGGGACTGATCGTGCCGGTATCGTGACCGCCGTGACCGGGGTCAATGACGATGCATTTGATTGCGGAAGACGCAGCCTTTGCGTCTACGCTGGCGGCGAGCGAGTCGGCAGACTTGGCCGTATCTTTTGCTTTGCTAGTGTCGTTGGCGCCGAAGAGCAGAATAGGGTCGTTGATTTCCGGCAGGTCTGTATGAGCTTTGCCGGTGGTCATCTTTGGCTGGTTAGCCGTTACCGGAGCCGTTGTTGCAATGGTCGGTTGCGGTCGTGATGAGAGGGTCGCATTTGCGGCAGTCGGTTGCGGCGCGACCACTTCGGGAGGGGTGTGATTCGAGGTTTCGGCATCGAGCGCCCGCGCTTCGCGCACGGCTTGCGATTGAACGCGCGAATTGGTGCCGTGCAGGTCAATGACGAGGCGTTCGGGGCTATTCAATTTGAAGGCCGAGTAGTTGGCCAGCGAACTGACTTCGATCTCGACGGCAACGCTGCGGGCGGCGGCGCTCGCTAACGCAGGTGCGCCGCTTTCGAAAACTTGAATGCGTCTGAGCAATCGCCCGTCGCCGATGATGAACTTGCGACCGTAGAGCGCAGGCGACACCGCGACACCACTCAGTTGAACTCGCAATCGCGTGTCGCTCACCCGTTGCTCGGAAAAGGCAGCATCGCTGGATAGATCAATGACCACGCGCGCATAATCGGCGGAACCGAAGTTTCGCACGTTGACCACCTGCAAAAGGTTATCGAGCGCCTCTTCGCTCAGATTGGCGTTGCCGGTTGCGGTCACATCTGTCGGGCGATTTCGGAGTTCGGCTTCGAAGCGCGCCAACACGGCTTTCGCTTCGCGCGCCATCACCGAAGCCGGAAAGTAATCAATCAACTCGCGGTACGCGCCCGCCGCGCCTTCGAGGTCTTGCAGATTCTCTTCGTAAATCTGGGCAATGCTCACCAATGCATCGCCGACAAACGAACTGTGTGGGTAGTCGGCAATCAAGCGGCGAAAGGTTTTGACCGACTGCTGATAATAGGCTCCGTTGCCGGTGGCGTCGGCCATCTCGCGTTGGATTTCGGCCATGCGCGCCAGCGCTTGTGCCGACAGGTGCGCGTCAGCGTTGAGGCGCACAACTTGATTGAACGAATCGAGCGCCGTGCGGTATTGGCCAAGACTGCGTTCTTCAAGCGGTTGGTTATGCAGAGCGTCGGTTATTTCTGTGGCGTGTAAGAAGAGATTTTCAGATAACGAGTGCGGACGGCGTGCCGCCTCCTCTGCCGGGTCAGCGGCATTGAGAGTCGGGCGCACGGCCAAACAAAAAGCCAACGTCAAAACGATGACACGAATCGCCAGTTGATTGTGTAATGACTTGCCCATACGTCACAGATCATGGGGGACGAGTGATTAGGGGCGCGCAACAGAGGGGGGGTAAGTCTCCGAATCAGGTCTTCAGTGTCAGCTTGCCTGCGGATCGGGTTTCGATGTCAGAGCAGAGGGAGTGACAGCCAACCCGCGCTCATCTCTCTCAGACCTCCGAATCTCGACACCGGTCACCTAATAGTTATTCGACAGACGCGTACTGGAGGCGGTTGAAAAGGTCATTGCATCAGGAGCTTTGGCAGCGGCCATTGTGGCGCTTTTTCGATTCGGGTTTCGATGTTTGGTCGCGCCATACTTAGCCGATATGGTGCGCACGTAATGCTGGGTTTCTCGATAAGGCGGCACGGTGTAGCCGTAATTGACCACAGCGCCTTCGCCTGCGTTGTAGCCTGCCAAGGCGAGTTTGACATCGCCGTTGAATTTGTCGAGCAGGAAGCGCAAATAGCGAGTTCCGGCTTCAATATTTTCGGTCGGGTCGAAGATGTTATTGACGCCGAAGCGACGCGCCGTTGCGGGCATCAGTTGCATCAAGCCGGACGCGCCCTTGTAGGAGCGAGCGCGCGGATTGAAGCCCGACTCTTGTCGCATCACCGCCATCACCAGATTGGGGTCTACGCCGTGACGCGCAGCCGATTGTTTCACCGCCTCATCATAAAACGGGTTGCCGGTCGTGGCGATGGGTTGTTCAAGAATCTCTTCCGTCAATTGCACATCCCCCATCACCATCGGCGGCGGGGCGGTCGGCGTCACCGGCGCGGTCGGAGTTTGAGCCGCCGCTGATGTCGCCCCTTTCTTGCCACGCTTTTTCGTCGGGATGGCGACCGTCTTGGACTCTACTTGCGGTTTGTTGATGACGGGCAGAGAACTCTCTTCTACAGCCATCGTCGGCGTGCGGGACGAGCGCACCGCCTCTTCACTGGCGACGATGCTCACCTCTTGCGCTTGTGCTTCCGTATAGATCAATCCGAAACATAGGAATAAACACAGAGTAAAAACCGATCTCATCGTATCTCCGCTATCGAGTGTTGTTGAGAAGCAATCGCGCCGTCACTGGGGATGACACGCGCAATTAGGGGCGATGAATCGGAGTGTAGTTGAAACTGAGGCAGGGAGCCGTTTTCAACTTCACTTCGGCAACCAGACATCCTTTACAGAATGGCAGATTGGCGATTCCAGACGGCGTTCTTTCGTAGGCGCAGCCCATCCAAAATCCTCAACCCGCAATCGCAAAGGCCATGGCTTTGCGGCCCGAAATCACTTTCGGTGTGCCTTTTCGGTGATGTCAAACAAACGCAAACGACGTGGCCAGTCTAATATGCAGGCCATTGGCTGTCAATAATAACGTTGGCCGCTATTCAGACCCCGCGCGTCGGCAGCGGGAATAATTCCGAAAGAGGTCGTCATAAATGGGGTGAGCGCGACAGCCTTGAGCAACGTGCTCACGATTCTTGGGTAATACAATGATGAACGCTACTTCCAAACCGGCTCAACACGATCACCTGCACACGCCGAATCGCTTCGCCGTGTTGCCCACTGCGACGCGCCTCAACGCCGATACGCAATATAGCGGCAAAGGCGTGACCATCGCTTTTTTAGATTCGGGTTTTTATCCGCATCCCGACTTAACGCTGCCCACAAGCCGCATTCTCGCTTACCACGACATCACAGACCCACATGCCCGACTCAACGCCGAGCAGACGCCGCACGGCTGGCAATGGCACGGAACGCAGACCTCGGTGACCTGCGCGGGCAACGGCTTTTTGTCGGACGGGTTCTATCGCGGTTTGGCTAGTGATGCGCAGCTCGTGTTGGTCAAGATCAGCGAGCAAGGGCGCATCCCCGAAGCCAACATCGCGCGCGGCATCCGTTGGGCGATTGAGAACAAAGATCGTTACGGCATCCGCATCATCAGCATTTCGGCGGGCGGCGATGACGATCTCTCCTACCGAGACAGCCTCGCCGATCAAGCCGCCGAAGAGGCCATCAAACAGGGTCTGGTCATCGTCGTTGCGGCAGGCAATTCCGGCTGCACCGACTGGCACAAAACGCTGCCGCCTGCCAGCTCGCCTTCAGTGATTACGGTTGGCGGCTATAACGATGGCAATCAACTCGATGCCGAAAGCCTTGCGCTCTACTGCTCCAGTTACGGCGAGACGCCGGACGGGCTGGTTAAACCGGAGATCATCGCCCCCGCCATCTGGGTGGCTGCACCGATTTTGCCCAATACCGAGGCCTATCAACGCGCCGAAACCTTATCGAAACTCGCCAGCGCGCCCGACTACTTGCTGAGCAGCCTGTCACGATTGGTCGGCGCATCCGGTTATCTGCTCAACGAACTGGCGCGCGACGTGTGGCAACGCGCGGAGCTTCCCGATGCGCTGCTTGACGAAGATGCCGAAACGATTCGGCGCGCGGCAGAAGAGGCGCTGCGCGACAGCAAAACCGTCGCCACTCATTATCAGCACGTTGACGGGACTTCGTTTGCCGCCCCCATCGTCGCGTCGGTCGTCGCGCAGATGCTCGAAGCCAATCCCCGACTGACCCCGGCGGCCATCAAAAGCATTCTGATTTCGACGGCCAATCGTCTGCGCGATGAGTCGCTGATTCGACAAGGCTATGGCGTGCTCAATGCCCGCCTCGCCGTCGAAGAGGCGCGCCGTGAAAACCACACGCACATGGAATTCGATTTTTGCCCGCCGCGCATCGAGGCCGGAAGAGTGGTCTTTGTTTATCACAATGAAGCGGCGCAAAGCGTCGCGCTGGCGGGCGATTTCAACGACTGGGATGGACGCCGAACACCGCTCGTCAAAGCGGATTCCGGTATCTGGCGCGGCGAAATCGTTGCCCCCGAAGCCGGTCGTTACCGCTACAAGCTGATTATTGACGGCTCGCGTTGGATTGATGATCCGGCCAACGGACTCAAAGAGTCGGACAACTATGGCGGCTGGAATTCTGTGCTCAACCTCGACTGAGGGCGACGGAGCGCGAAGGAGAAATAGGATGAAGAGGCATAACCGTTTTGCGAAATCGTCGAGAAGCGCCAGCGCCAAGTTGTTGGGCTTGATTGCGGCGACCGATGGAGCACACGCCGAACTGCACGGCTTCGAAGTCGAAATGGACGGCAGCGTGATCGCTCCGGCCTTCGCCGGTAAACCTGACGAGCTGCTGCGTCTGCAAGCCTGCATCAAGTTCGCATCCTGCTGGCAAGCGACCGTCGAGCGCGTTGCCTAATTGAGGAGAGAGATGAGCGAAGCGATGAAACAACATTGGCCGGAATATCTGATGGAGGCGCTTGAATTGGCCATCTTTATGCTCTCTGCCTGCCTATTCAGTGTGCTGCTCGATCATCCGGCTTCGCCTGTGCAACAGGCCATCAGCGACGCAACGCTCCGACGCGTGCTGACTGGCTTGGCGATGGGGCTGACCGCCATCGCCATCGTCTATTCGCCCATCGGCAAACGCTCGGGCGCGCATTTCAACCCCTCGGTGACGCTGACCTTTTTGCGATTGGGAAAGATCAAATCGCCGGATGCGGTCTTTTACATCATTGCGCAATTCGTTGGCGGCGTGCTCGGCGTGGTGATCGCCGCTTTGATCGTTGGCCGAGCCATCGCG
Source organism: uncultured Clostridia bacterium (assembly GCA_964468725.1). Lineage (GTDB taxonomy): Bacteria > Acidobacteriota > Blastocatellia > UBA7656 > UBA7656 > CAYXVU01. The sequence goes on along the minus strand of CAYXVU010000023.1, from coordinate 10,715 downwards.
CACCCGGCGGTCAACTATGTCGCAACGACGCCGGGGATGCGCGGCGTCGCCATCGCCTTCGTCGCCGAACTGGCCATCTCGTTTGTGATGATGTCAGTGATTTTGCGGGTCTCCAATCACCCGAAGCTGGCACGCTTTACCGGGCTGTTCGCCGGTTGTCTGGTGGCAACCTATATCAGCATCGAAGCGCCGCTTTCGGGAATGAGTATGAACCCGGCGCGCACCTTCGGTTCGGCGCTCACCGGGCAGGTTTGGACGGCGCTCTGGATCTACTTCACCGCTCCGCTGGCCGGGATGTTGTTGGCAGCGGAGGTGTATACACGCTCAAAAGCTCGCGTTTTGTGCGCGAAGCTGCATCACGAAAATCGTTATCGCTGCATCTTTTGCGGTGCCAATCAAGGGCTATAACAACCGACGACTTCGGGTCGTCACGAATTTGAAACGAAACAGTAGAAGGAGAATGAAGATAATGAAACAGGTACGAATTTTCGCGGCTCTCTTCCTCTTTGCGGCGCTCGTCGGCGTGCAACTCTTCAGCGTTGCGCAAGCGGGCGCTCCGAAAAACGGAGATGTCAAGTTCACGGTTCGCATCGAGAACGTTTCCAACAAAGACGGGCAAGTTGCCAAAGATGGCAGCCGCTGGCCGTTCGCGCTCTCGCCCGGACTCTGGGTGCTGCACAGAAAAGAGGTTGTGCTCTTTACCGAAGGCAAGAAGGCCATTCTCGGATTGGAAGCGCAAGCCGAAGACGGTAATCCCACAGAGATCGTCAACTACTTGATGGGTCACCACAGCGATATGCAACACGGCGTCTTCAATACGCCGATGGGCGCAAACGCTCCGGCTCCGATTCTGCCGGGCGGCGCGTATGAATTCAGCTTCACCGCCAAATTGGGGATGCACCTGTCGGTCGTCACTATGTTCGGGCAGTCGAACGACTGGTTCTATGCGGCGAAGAATAGCGGCATTGACCTGTTTGAAAACGGCAAACCCATCAGCGGCGACCTTACCGCGAAGTTCATGCTCTATGACGCCGGTACGGAAGTGGATGAGGAGCCGGGCGTCGGCGCAAATCAAGCGCCGCGTCAACAAGCACACAACACGGGCGAGGCCGAAAACGGTGTGGTTCACAAAGCCAAGTCTTCGACCTTCTTTGGCAAAAACGGCGAACTCTTCCGCATCACCATCACCCCGGAGCCGGTGATGTAAGGGACAGGTGACGAGTGACGAGCGGCAACCCGTCGGAAGCCAACGCGTTATCTGCGGAGATAGCTGGCGGCTGACGATGCGCAACTTGTCACTCGCCGCCGGTCACGCATCACCTCTGAAAGAGAGAGGAACTATGAAACGCATCACAACCATGATTGCCCTGATCGCTCTGCTGAGTCTGGCGGTTACAACACCGGCGCAGGTCGCCGATAAAAAGACGTTGACCATTGAAGGCGCGCGCCGGGTCATCGCCGCAGCCTTTGCCGAAGCGAAAAGGCTCAACGCCCCCGGCGGGGTTATCGCTGTCGTAGATGACGGCGGCAACCTGATGGCGCTCGAACGACTGGACGGCACCTTTGCCGCTGGCTCGATGATCTCCATTGGCAAAGCGCGCACCGCCGCTCTGTTCAAACGCCCGACCAAAGCCTTTGAAGAGATCATCAAAAACGGGCGCACGGCAATGGTGGCGCTGCCCGATTCTTTATTCACTCCGTTGCAAGGCGGCGTGCCGATTTTGCTAGACGGGCAGATCATCGGCGCGGTTGGCGTGAGCGGCGCAGCATCGGCTCAACAAGATGAAGAACTCGCCATTGCCGGAGCCAATGCTTTGAGCGCCAATCCCGAAAACGGCGTCATGAGCGCGCCGGTTGCTTACTACGAAAAACAGAAGGTCGAAGAGGCGTTCGCCAAAGGCGCTGTCCTCTTCAATAACAGCGACAAGTACATGGTGCATGCCAGTCGCCGCGACAAACCCGGCATCGCCGAAGTGCATAGCAAAGATGCCGACATCATCTACATGCTCGAAGGCGAAGCCACCTTCGTAACCGGCGGAACAGTCATCGAACCCAAACCGATAGCGGCGGACGAAATTCGCGGGCGCGAAATTCAAGGCGGCGAAACCCGCGTCATCAAAAAGGGTGATGTCATCATCGTCCCGGCAGGTACGCCGCACTGGTTCAAAGAAGTGAAAGGACCGGTGCTCTATTACGTCGTCAAAGCGCGATGACGCAGACCCAAACGGCCTGAGAAGCACACGAATTCTGACCAATCCTTTCTGCGCGTCGGTTCGCGTGCTTCGCGGGTTGTGGCGGAGCGGAGAAAAAATATGAAAAGGATCAACAGCATCATTGCCATTCTGCTCGTTGTGATGAGCGCCGCCACCGTGCAAGCGGATTTGCCGAGCAAAAAAGTTCTCACCCTCGAAGTGGCGAAGAAGGTTGCCGAGGCTGCCGAAGCCGAAGCCAAACGGCGCGGCTCGACCGTCGTTATCGCCGTCGTTGATGACGGCGGCTACTTGCTCGTCTTGCATCGCTTGGATGATACGCAGGTGGCGAGCGTCGAAGTCGGCATCGGCAAAGCGCGTACGGCGGCCATCTTTCGCCGTCCGAGCAAAGTCTTTGAAGATCAGGTAAAGAACGGGCGCGTGTCGGCGTTGGCGTTGCCGGGCGCGACGGCATTGCAAGGCGGCGTGCCGATCATCTATGAGGGCAAAGTGATTGGCGCAGTCGGTGTCAGCGGCAATACTCCGCAAGAAGATGAAGACATCGCCATTGCCGGAGCCAAAGTCATCGAAGCCGCAATTAAAGGAGACCAATAATGAAGACGCGATTGCAGACGATTATCATTACTACCTTATTGGTTGTGAGCAGCACGCCTCTGATGGGGCGCGCGCAAACGGCTGCCGATGCGCCGAACGGCAAACCCGAAGCGAGCATCAACCTCGCCAGCACAGCAGGCGCAAAAGCCGTTAAAGGCGAGTGGCGCTACAGCGATACTAAAATTGTCGAGGTAGATTTCAAAGCCGCAGGCGCGGACAATCAGCCGACCGGCGCAGCCGTGAAGACCTACGATTACACGCCGAAAGCGGGCGGCGCGGACTTTGATGATTCGAAGTGGGAGGTGATCGCCGCCGACTCATTGGAGAAACGGCGCGGCAACGGGCGCATCTGGTTCAACTGGTATCGCATCAACGTCACGATTCCCGAACGCATCGGCGATTTTGACCCAACCGGCGCGACTGTCGTATTTGAAACGGCGCTCGATGATTACGCGGAAATCTGGGTTGATGGCGAAATCACCCGCGCTCTCGGTCAACGAGGCGGTTCGGTCATCAGCGGGTGGAATGCAGCCAATCGCCTGATCGTCGGTCGCAATGTCAAACCGGGTCAAAAGATTCAACTGGCGATTTTCGGTATCAACGGGCCAATCTCGAATCCGCCGACCAACTTCATCTGGGTACGCTATGCCAAGCTCGATTTTTATCATGGCTCAACGGAGCCGGTGGCGCTCACTCCGAGTGAAGTCAATGTCGAAGTCAAACGCTTCGACCCGATGATGGATGAGATCGTCGGCGCGAATCCGAAGATTTTCAAATTGGCGGACGGGTTCCTTTTCACCGAAGGGCCTGTGTGGACAGGCAAGGCGTTGCTCTTCAGCGACCCCAATCGCAACCGCATTTATCAGTACACGCCGAACGGCAACGAAGCGGGCAGGCTGGAAGTCTTCCGCGAACCGAGCGGCTACAGCGGCGCAGACATCGGCGAATACGGACAACCCGGCTCGAACGGGTTGACCTTTGATCCACAAGGCCGACTCACGATCAATCAGCACGGCAATCATCGCGTCTTGCGCATGGAAGAGAATGGCAGCGAAACCGTCTTAGCCGACCGCTTCGAGGGCAAGCGACTCAACAGCCCGAACGATCTGGTCTATCGCACGGACGGCACGCTCTTCTTCACAGACCCGCCGTTTGGCTTTCCCAAGTTTTTCGATGACCCGCGCAAAGAGTTGCGCTACAGCGGCGTCTATTCGATTTACAAAGGCAAGCTGCAACTCATCAGCAAAGATTTATCGGGACCCAATGGCATCGCCTTATCGCCGGATGAAAAATACCTCTATGTCGGCAATTGGCCGCAGGCGCTCGTACAAGCGCGGCGCGCCGAGGACGAGCCGGTGAGCGAACTCGGATTCAAAGGCAAAATCATCATGCGCTATGAAGTGCAGGCCGATGGCACGCTCAAAAACGGCAAACTCTTTTTCGATTTCAGCAACGCCGCAGGTGAAGACGGACTCGACGGCATCAAGGTGGATGTCAAAGGCAATCTCTATGTCTCTGCCCCCGGCGGGTTGTGGGTGATATCACCTGCTGGCAAACATCTGGGAACCATCGTTGCCCCCAAACATCCGCACAACTTCGCATGGGGCGACGACGGCAAGACCTTATATCTGTGCGCACGCAGCGGCCTCTATCGCATGCGACTCAACATCGCAGGCGTGCGACCGGTGGAAATGGCGAAGCAGTAACGAGTGACCTGCGATCAGGGGCGAGCGGCAAGAGCCGGTCTGCGTTGTCAGAGAGTCGTTCTCCGACGCGCAAACCGGACTTGCCGCTTCTCTTTTTCGCGGGCGGGAATAAATTGCAGACGGCTGCACATTAAGAGACTGACAGCAATTTCACAAGGTTATGAAGTCGAGAGAGGAGACAATGAGACTCAAAGATAAAATTGCATTAGTTACCGGCTCCAGCCAGGGCATCGGACGCGCCATCGCGCTGCGCTTTGCCGAAGAGGGCGCGGATGTCATTATTAACTACAACCGCAACCCGCAAGGCGCGGAAGAGGTGCAAGCCGAGATCGAAGCGCTCGGTCGCCGCGCTCTGATCGTGCAGGCCGATTTAGGAAAAGTCGCCGATATTAAAAAGCTGATGTCTGCCGCCACCGAACACTTCGGCGGACTCGATATTCTGGTCAACAATGCCGGACTGGAAACGCACGCGCCCTTTTGGGAAGTGAAAGAAGAAGATTATGACAAAGTGCTCAACGTCAATTTGAAGGGGGTCTTCTTTGCCACTCAGGAATTCGTCCGCTACCTGATGATGACCAAAACGCGCGGCAAGATCGTCAACATCAGCTCGGTTCACGAAGAGTTGCCTTTCCCAAATTTCACCGCCTACTGCATGAGCAAAGGCGGGCTGAAGATGTTTACTCGCAATCTGAGCATCGAACTCGGCCCCCTCGGTATCAACATCAACAACATCGCGCCGGGAGCAATCGAAACGCCGATCAACAGCAAATTGCTTAATGACCCGCAGAAGCTGGGCGCGCTGCTTTCGCAAGTGCCGATGGGTCGCTTGGGTCGCCCCGGTGATGTGGCGGGACTGGCGGTCTTCTTAGCTTCGGATGATGCGGATTATGTGACCGGCTCGACCTACTTTGTGGATGGCGGGCTAACCTGGCATTACGAAGAACAGTAACCAATTGACGAATTGCGAAAGCCAGCCAGCGCTTGTGACGCTCTCGGCGGTGCAAGAGATGGTCAAGGGCGATGGCTGGCGTCGCAGCCCAAAGAGAAGGGAGAAGGCCATGCCGAACACCAATCATTACGATGTCATCATCATTGGCACGGGAGCCGGTGGCGGTACCCTCGTGCATAAGCTCGCGCCCTCCGGCAAAAAGATTCTCTTACTCGAACGCGGCGGCTTCGTGCCGCGCGAGCGGGATAATTGGGAATCGCGCGCCGTCAATGTCGAAGGCAAGTACAACACCAAAGAGGTGTGGTATGACAAAGACGGCAAGCCCCTCCACCCGCATACGAACTACAACGTCGGCGGCAACACGAAATTTTACGGCGCGGCGCTCTTTCGCTTTCGCAAAGAGGATTTCGGCGAACTGCGCCACTACGATGGCATCTCGCCCGCCTGGCCGATCTCTTACGACGATCTTGAACCCTACTACACACAGGCCGAACGCCTCTATCACGTGCATGGCACACGCGGCGAAGACCCGACCGAAGCCTGGGCAAGCAGCCCCTTTCCACACCCTGCCGTCAGCCACGAGCCGCGCTTGCAACTTCTGCATGACGATTTCGCGCGGCTCGGATGTAAACCGTTTCACGTGCCGCTTGGCATCCAGTTGAAAGAGGGCGACCCGCGCAGCCTGTGCATTCGGTGCGCCACCTGCGATGGCTTTCCTTGTCTGGTCAATGCCAAATCGGATGCCCACGTGTGCGCCGTCGAACCGGCGCTCGCTTATCCAAATGTCACGTTGCTAACCGATGCGCTGGTGTCGCGGCTCGATACCGATGCTTCCGGGAGGCGGGTGAGCGGCGTGCGCGTCAAACGCAATGGCGTAGAAGAGGTCTATTCGGCGGACATCGTCGTCGCGTCGTGCGGCGCGATCAATTCGGCGGCGCTGTTGTTGCGGTCGGCCAATGACAAACACCCTCACGGGCTGGCCAATGGCAGCGATATGGTTGGGCGTCATTACATGGGGCATGTGAATTCGATTCTCTTGGCCGTCTCGAAATGCCCGAATCCAACGATCTTTCAAAAGACACTGGCGCTCAATGACTTTTATTTTGGCGCAAAGGATTGGGACTTTCCCATGGGGCATATCTCGTTCGTCGGCAAACTCGACGGCGTGACTCTATCGGCGGGCGCACCGGCCATCGCTCCCGGTTTTACGCTCGATCTGATGGCTAAACATTCGCTCGATTTCTGGCTGACTTCCGAAGATTTGCCCGACCCGAACAATCGCGTCACCCTCGACCGCGAAGGAAACATCGTGCTCTCATACGCGCCCAACAATCTGGAAGCGCACAAACGGTTGCAAGAGAAGTTGAAAGGCCTGATGAAGCAACAGACTAAGTGCGAGGTTCACGGCCACGAATGCCATCAAGGTTTGTTCTCGCGTAATCTCTTCTTGGCCGAACGGATTCCACTTGCCGGAGTAGCACACCAAAACGGCACCTTGCGCTTCGGCCATGACCCGCAGACCTCGGTGTTGGACGCCAATTGTAAAGCCCACGAATTGGACAACCTGTACGTCGTAGACGGCAGCTTCTTTGTGTCGAGCGCGGCGGTTAATCCGGCGCTGACCATCATGGCCAACGCCTTGCGCGTCGGCGATCACCTGCTCGACCGCTTGCAATAGGAATGTGATGAACCAGCAAATCAGCCCGCAAAAACGCCTCTGCGCTCTCATTCTGACGCTGCTACCCCTGCTGTGGCTGTCCGGCCTTACTAGCCGGACAGCCGCCGCGCAGCAAGCCGCCCGCCCGCTCGTTCAAGCGGTTGACGCCATTGGCTTCACAGTCAGTGATATGGAGCGCTCGGTTGAATTCTTCTCAAAAGTTTTATCCTTCGAAAAGGTCTCCGATACCGAAGTGACGGGCGATGAGTATGAGCATCTGCAAGGCATCTTCGGCCTGCGAGTGCGCATTGTGCGGATGCGATTGGGCGACGAACAGATCGAGCTTTCCGAATATCTCGCGCCGCGCGGTCGCCCGATTCCGCAAGACGCGCGCAGTAATGATCGCTGGTTTCAACACATCGCTATCATCACCAGCGATATGCAACGCGCCTACCAGTGGCTACGGAAAAACCGCGTTGAACATGCTTCGACAGGGCCGCAACGCTTGCCCGACTGGAACCCGAACGCCGGTGGCATTCAGGCTTTCTATTTCAAAGACCCGGATGGTCACGCGCTCGAAATCTTGCAATTCCCCGAAGGCAAAGGCGACCCCAAATGGCATCGCTTGGCCAAACAGGTCGAAGGGCAGTTGTTTCTCGGCATTGACCATACGGCCATCGTCGTCAGCGATACGGAAACCAGCTTGCAGTTTTACCGCGACCGGCTCGGGATGAAGATCGCGGGCGAGAGCGAAAATTACGGCAGCGAGCAAGAGCGGCTAAATAACGTCTTTGGCGCCCGCTTGCGCATCACTGCCTTGCGCGCTGCCGCCGGGCCGGGCATCGAATTTTTGGAATACCTCGCGCCGCGCGATGGCCGCCCGACGCCAAGCGATAAGCGCGCCAATGACCTCCTGAATTGGCAGACCAAACTGGTAACGACCGACATCGAAGGGAGTCTGGCCAGCCTGCGCGAGGGAAAATATGCGCTCGTTTCATCGGGGTTGATTCGGCTCTCGGAGCCAAGCCTGGGGTTCAGGCGCAGCTTTATCACCCGCGACCCAGACGCCCATGCCATGCAACTCATCGAACGATGAACGGGCGCGAGTAGGCCATTCTTTGCTACGTAGGCATGAGGACGGCGAGAGGACATGAAGAAAAAATCCGTGACCGTTGCGCGTCTTTAGGCCTTCTTGGCTTGCGCCAAATTATTCAATCAAGAATCGCTCCGCTGGCCGTCAAGCAGACGGCAGACGGTCGGCTATAGAGGTTTCGATGAAATTGGTGTATCAATAGAGCGTGATTCGTTGATTCTTGCAAGCTACAGGAGAGCCTCATGCTGCCGATTCAAGGTCTATATGAAATCGCGATTCCAGTCAAACAGATGGCTCGCGCCGAAGCCTTCTATCGCGACGTTCTCGGTTTACAATTTGGCATTCGGGATGAGCGGAGAAATTGGCTGTTTCTCCGCGCGGGCGGGGATGCTGGCATGGTCGTGCTACAGGAGAATCCGGGTGACTGGCCGACCATGCACTTTGCTTTCACGGTGGACGCAGCCGATCTTGAGCGCGCAACCGCCTTGCTTAAAGAGCAAGGCGTAGCGATTGACGGCCCCCACTACCACGAATGGATGCCTGCCACTTCGGTCTATTTCAAAGACCCCGACGGCCACGAGTTGGAACTCTGCGCGTTGGTCAAGAGGGCATAACGGGCAACCAAAGAGGTGAGGATGTTGAAATCATTTATTGACGAATATCATCGCTACCGCCGCATCGGCGAGAAAGCCATCGAACAAGTGGCTGACGATCAACTCAATCAGGTGATCGGTGAAGATCATAATTCGGTAGCGGTCATTGTGCGTCACATCGGCGGCAATCTGCGGTCGCGCTTTACCGATTTTCTCACCAGCGATGGAGAGAAGACATGGCGTAATCGGGACACCGAATTTGAAGGAACGGATTTCACCCGCGCACAGGTCAACGACCTGTGGACGCAAGGGTGGGAGGTGCTGGAGAGCGAACTGGCAAAACTGACAGACGCCGATCTGACTGCACAGGTGGTGATTCGCGGGCAGGCGCTCACTGTCGATGAAGCCTTGTCGCGTTCTCTTGCGCATGTGGCCTATCACGTCGGCCAGATCGTCTTTCTCGCGCGCATTCTCTTAGCCGGAAACTGGCGGTGGATTAGCATCCCGAAAGGCCAATCGGCTGCCTACAATCAGCACCCGACGATGGAGAAAAAGCCGCAGTAAGCTGCGCCGCTTTCTCCTTCATCACAAGCCTCTGCGCCTAATCCGCACAGAATTCTTCTGAACATTCTCTGCCTGCGACCCGTACCTAGCACATTGAACGGGCACAAACGCCTGTGTCAGTGGGTCAGGAATTCTCAACGGCTGTATCCGAATGAGGTATCAAAGACACGGCTTTCAATTTCAGGAGACCGTTTATGACAGGGAACCCGGATCGTTTATTAAGAAGGGTATTGATTCTGACAATGATTCCATTCGTTACCGTGTGGCTGCCGCTGATTCGCGGGTTAATGGATGGTGTGACCTATGAATGGGGCGCTTCGCTGTGGGGAGTTGCGGTTGGCGGCAGAGGGATAGAAAACGATTATTGGATTCTGCCGATTCTGGCAGCTTTTTCGATCACCCTCCTCTATTTCGGCTGGCGCGGCGCGCGGCAACCCTTTCATTGGCTGCTCCTCATCTGGAATATTCCGAATGCCATCGAAGCGGTCTATAACGCCATTCGCTTTCCCGAACGCTATCGCTTTCAAGGCGACACGCTCGGCGTAGACATATCGCTTGCGTGGGTTGGCCCCCTGTTTTGGGGCGGACTAGCGTTGCTTTCGCTCCTCTGGGTAATTGGCGATCTGCGACGCGGCGAGAAACGTGAAGCGCCGAGGTGGCAGCGTAAGAATACGATTCTGCTCGCCATTGTCGTGGGGTTGCTGCCTGTGCAATTTTTCTTACTCCGTTTCGGCGAGCCGCACGGCACGACCGATGCCATCGGAGTGATTTTGACGATGGGGCAATGGGTGCTATTGAATCTGTCCTTAAAGCCCTGGCCAGCGAAGACCGGCATGGAGACGGGCGCAGGGTTGCAGGCGGTCACAGGAGAGGCACTATGAAAAAACGGATGTCGCGTTTCATTACCTTGTTACTGGCGAGCCTCGCCTTGACGAGTATCTCGCTTGGTTCATTATCAACTCAGGCGCAATCATTGCCTCTGCCCGTCATCGTAGATGTGCCCAACCCCCCCGCGCCGCTTAGAGGGGATGGCAAACTGCACCTTGTATACGAACTCCACCTCACCAACTTTCGCGCTTCGGAAGTTACTTTGACCAAGCTCGAAATTTTTAATGGCGACACGGCGGTTGCGAGCTATGAGGAAGCAGAATTGAAGAAACGGCTGGCGCGACCGGGGGTGCGCGGCGTCGGCGATGCGCGGGTCATCGCCGGCGGATTACGGGCAGTGGTCTTTGTCTGGCTCACCTTCGATTCCGCGGCTACGCTTCCGAAAGCCTTGCGCCACCGCCTCACCTACACGCTCACCAATGCCGCAGGCAATACGGATGAGCGCGTCATCGAACCGGCGG
>CAYXVU010000022.1:381-40513 GCA_964468725.1 uncultured Clostridia bacterium | reverse complement strand
ATCTTTGATGCGAAACAGATCATCGGGCGTGACCGCGCGTTTGGCCTGCGCGGCGGTAGTAAAAACAAATAAGCAAGTAAACAGCAGAGCGAGGCGTTTGGTCATCAAGTCTCTCCTCTCGCAAGCGTAATGAAGTGTGCAAGAGTATAGAACTCGCCTCTGAGTTAAACAAACGAGGTTGCACAGCGAAAGAGAGACTCGTCCGCCAATCCCCACACATCAACTTGGCGGTCGGGCGGACAGATTCAAAAAGGAGAGCTTGCCGAAGCGGCGGTCGCGGTCTTTGCGTGAGAGGCTGCGACCAATGGTCGGTTAAGAGCCAATGCGCAACGAGCCGAGAAATTTATTCACCGAGCGGGTGCGGGGCAGATTTTTGTCATAGCCTGCCATCGCAAAGATGAATTTGCCGTTGGCCAGATACATATGGGCGACGAGATTGCCTTGTGGCTCGGCGATAACGATTTCGAGGCCGCGATGCTCGCCGAGCCGAATGAGCTTACGCGAGATCGGCTGCCCGTTCGATCTGTGCAGGCCTCCGACCAGCGACTCCCAATGCTGATCGAGCATAGCAAAGGTCTGTTCGGGGTCGAGGTTGCGATAGGCTGGAGCCTCAAGCGCCATGAGCAAAAAGTTACCTTCCGTGCCCCGATAGGAAAAGGTCATGAGCGATGGCTGCCCGTCCGTTTTTTCTCCGGTCATGGCATGGCGTTCGGGGTTGCCCGGAAAGAGCGCCGATACGCCCGCTTCCGCAAACTCATAACGTCGCCACCCGGAGGCATCAGCAACTCCGCCTACTTCTTTGCTCACTGTTGGTTTGGAGACTTCAGCTTCTTCGCGCACAACTTTTGGTGATTTCTCAAGGACATCCTCTGTGGTCAACGAAGGCGTGCGCTTCGGCGCGGGCGGCGGATTTTGCGTCTGCTGCGCAAAGGCTGCGCTTGAGGATAGAAGCAGTAGGCTAAGAGCAAGATTGCGGAACAGACCGGTTGGCATGAAGACCCCCATTGATGCTGATAGGTGATTCATCAAGGGGGCACAACGCGGCCAGCATATCGTGACGATGAGCGCGAAACAAGAGTTTTGTCCGGCAGTGAGGGTCAGATCAATGCGGTTGGCCATTCGAAGGCGGTCGCCGTCCATCGGGCGCAGTCAGCGTGAGGGCAAGCCGCCTTCGGGTTTCCCATAACAAGGTTCTATGGCGCAGTGCAAATGACGCGCTCGCCGCCGATTGTCACATCGTCAACGAACCAGCCGACGCCTTTGACCGAACTGTCTGTGCCGATGCGGAAGCGAATCGTAACGGTCTGACCTGCGAAACTGCTGAGGTCAACGACGACTCTTTGAAACTGCGCGATGTTGCCATTGATCCAGCCTTTTCGCTCCGATAGCGGGTTGGTTGTTGTGCGGAACAAGGTGCCGGTATAGCCGCCTTCGATGATTTTATCGCCGAGGTCTGTGAAGTTGCCGCCCGATGAAATCTCCAGTACGCCGCCATCAAAACCGCCGCGCTCAAATTGAAAGGCGTGATAAAAGACCAACTGCAATCTGCGCCCGCTCGTCGGCAAGGTGATGGCCGGAGTGCTGAGAAAACTGTCGGTCTGCTTATCCAGATTCGCCGTAAACCAGGCGTGGCTGCCCGAACGAAATCGCTTATCGGAGATCATCCATGTGTCAATGCGTTTCTTCTTCTTCTTAATTAAGCTGCCGTGCGTGAAGCTGACTTCGCCCGCCTCGGCGTCGTCGGTCAGCAAGATATTCGGCTCGGTTTTGCCAACCACGACAGAGAAGGGAATCTTCGAGACTGAGCCGCCGCTGTTGACATTGAGAGTGAATTGAATGTCGGTTCCGCAAGCCACCGAAGGCGCAATCATAAAGGTAAAGGGCGTCAGGTTTTCTCCCGTCGCATTGGTGGTGAGGATGGGGAAATCGGCGCTGTTGGTCGTTATGGTGACGCCCGCCGTCGTGGTCGTTAAAACGCCTTGTCCGCCGGTGAGCGCGACCGGCGATAGATTGGTGATGTGAACTCGAAGCGCGACGGTTTCACCGGGGTCGGCAATCTCGTCTGCGCCGCCGGTCAGAGCGAAACTGTCTAAATCGGAAACGGCTACGTCTTTGCGTTCGCCGTTATAGACGACAAGCGCGAAGTCCTGATCGGCGATCTGCCCATTGCCGGGAACTCCATCGCCTGCAATGTTGGCTGCGCGCACGCGAATCAGAAACGACCCGCTAATGCCTGCGGGCAGCCACACCGCTTCGGTCGTATTTCGGGAGTCGGCCTCGCCTCCCGGTTGTGAGGTCTGCCCGACTAGATGATTGCCGCGATACAACTCGCCATTGACGAAGACTTCCAAATCGAGATCGTTGACCCACGGTGCGATGGCCGACAAGCCCGGCGCATCCGTCCACGCTAATGTGATGCGGACGGGCAATCCCGAATCCTTGATATCGCCTGTCATGACGAAATCCTGCCCGCTACTGGTGAACGTATGCGATTGGTTGATGAAGATTTTTGCTGCGTTGTCGAATGCGCGATTGAGATTGAGCAACCCCCATCCTTGCGCCGGGTGCGGCAGGCTGCCACCCGCTCGCTCGCCCGTCATGTACGTCGTCGTGTTCAGCAACAAGGCGCGAATCAACGCGGCGCTCGGCTCTTCGCCGCGATTGAGGAAAAACTGTCGCACGAGCGCCGCCGCACCGGCAACCGCAGGGGTCGAATGGCTGGTGCCGGACGACCACGTGTAAAGCGTTTGATCTTTTGGGAAGTAGAGTTCATCGGATGATTTCGAACCGCAAATGCCTGTGGCATCGAAGAATTCGTGTTGAGAAGCAGCCCCTTGAATGTGCGAGCCGGGGGCGACGATGTCGGGTTTGATGCGACCATCGCGTAACGGGCCACGCGATGAAAAGAAAGCGAGATCGAGAGCGTTGTCGGCATCTGCCGCTTCGACAGCGCAACCGTCTTCTCCAGTGCGAAAGCCCTCGCTAGCGCCGACCGAAATCACATTCTTTCCGGTGCTCGGCGAGCCGAGAAAGCCGGGCACTCCGGCATTGCCTGCCGCAAAACAGAGTAGGATTTCTTGATTGCCAGGTTGCGCGGGCAGCGCGTCACGCGCGCGCGAATCATACTCCTGCGCGTCAATCGTGTACTCATTTTGCGCCGACCCCCAACTATTCGAAGAGATGCGCGCGCCATCGCGATAGGCATCGGCAATCAGCTTGCTGTACGGCTGGTTGAGATCGAAAGTGCCAGAGGAGAGAAAAATTTTCGATGAACCGAGCATCACCCCTGGCGCGACCCCTATGCCATAGCCATAGCCATCGGCGTCGCGCAGGCCGGAAGCCGTCGCCATATTCGATCCTCCGGCTATGGAGAGATTGATCGTCCCGTGTCCAGATATATCGCCGGGGTCGTTGTCCGAGGTGTAATCGCGCGCATAGCGGAGGCGACCCTGACCGCTGGCGTCAAGAAAATCGGGATGTAATTTCGCCGCTGCGGTGGAACCTTGATCAACTCCTGAGTCCGATACGTCAAGGATGAAAGAGAAAGGCGTATGGAGGCCGTGCGCCGTCAACCACGCCAGATAACCGGGGGCGCGCGGTTTCTTCCCTTCATCAATCAAATCCGCTGCAATGATCTGTGCAGCCTTTTCATCAAACAACTGCGGCGGCGACCAGGGTTCGATATTGACGACGTTTTCGCGCGCCGCAATCTCTGCCAATCTGTCGAGCCGAATACGCAACCGCACATTGGTGAAGCCGAGCACCGGGTAGGGTTCGAGAATGATCGAAGCGGCTTGGCGTTTCACGAAGGCCACATCCTGTTCGGGTCGGCGATTGGCAGCGTCGGCGCTGCGGGCGATTTGAATGGCGACGCTGACTTCGCGTTGGTCGCCTCTCTGCACATCCGCAAGTAGCGCGGGGTGAATTTTGTACTCCTCTTCGAACGCGCCTTCCCATTGCAAGAAGGCTTCGCCGCGAGCGGCGGCGGCGTGTGCCATCTGAGCCAGTCGCTCGCTTGCGGCAGCCGTGCCGCGCACCAGATACCCGTTGTTCGGAACGTAGGCGATCAACTCAAATCCGTCGGCGCGCAGTTGCTCAAGCCACTCACTCTTGGTCGGGCCGACGAATTGAATCAAACGCAGCGTGCGATTCTTCGTCTTCGCGGTTTGTCGCTCGGCGTCCGGCGCTGGCTTGCCGCTGAGCGTCTGGCCAATCCCAAAGAAGGTGCCCGCCGCAGCCGTTTCGGTTGTGTCAATCGCCCCGGCGCGCAGCAACAGAACGTTGTAATCGTCGCGCACCGTGAAGCGGTCGCCTTGGGCTTCGGCGGCTTCGAGCGCGTCGGCAGGCAGAGCGAAGAGGCGAAAGGAGCCATAGGCGGCAATTTCAACAGCCCCGAATCGTCGTGCCTGTTGGCAGGCTTGGTCATCATCAGAAGGGATGACGAGTTTGCGAACGCCGAGCGGGCTGCGATAGCGCGCCGTCGTTGCCGCCACGCTGGTGAACGCGCCCGCCGCTTTGTCATCTCTAGCAACGGCGTCGCTGATGGCATCGCTCAATCGGGCGCGGATGTCTGCGTCAACCACCGTAACGACGCTCAAAAGCGCCAACAACACGAACGAAAGTACGAGCCTCAGTTTCATAGTACCTCCTGGAAAACTCACACGCCGACTCTTTGTAGGTGCAATGGATCGGGACTCGGTCTACGCGCACGGAGCGCACGGGTTGGAGAGCGCGTGCGCGGTAGCCGTTTGGTCTTTCCCTGCTTTGTAAAGCTAGGGCTGGTTCATCGCCGAACCGCAACGGTGAACCGCGATGATGGTTTTCGAACTGCCCGTTGCGTTAGCCGGGTCGTCGTTGTTTGACGGCAAAGCCCAACAGTTTCCATTCGCCGCCTTCATCAATGAAATTGATGGTGATCTCGGTAACCGCTTGATCGAAGATGACGCTGTAGACCGGCGACACGCGACGCTGAGACCCGCTTGATTCAATCGGAAATCGCAAACGGGAATAGTTTTGGATTCTGCCGATTGCCCCAATCATAATCGGCAGTCTTTACGCGTTCGAAGAACAACGCCGCCGCTTTATCCACATCCTGAAGCGGAGCTTCGCTTGCGCCACAAGCGGTCAGCGCAAGCGCTATGGTGAATACGATAGCGATTCGAATCATCCCATCCTCTATGAGTCACGTCTCTGGCTGGCCACAAGACAATAGCAGTCACCTTGCCGCTGTGCAACGAAGAAGCCGGACTGCTCTTGTCGCCCCATCAATGTATAATCACCGAGCCGAATGATGAGAAGCAGGGGCGAAGGGATGAAAGGGCGGGGGGATGACGAGGTGAAAGGGAGGGGCCGTAAATAGCGGGCGGCGACCTTCTCATCCAGGCCACGCAGCCGCTACCCTTCGACCGTTGACCTCCAACCTTCGGCCAGAAATTATGAGGGTAATGATTCGCGTACCAAACTGGGTAGGGGATGCCGTGATGGCGTTGCCTGCGCTTGAGCGGTTGCGCCGCACGTTTGCCGACGCCCATATCACTCTGGTTGCCCGCCCATGGGTGAGCGGACTCTTTGCGGGCGAAGGATTGGCGGATGAGGTGGTGGCGACAGTCGAAGCGCGCGGCGTGTGGGATGCTGCGCGGCGCTTCGTCAACGAGACGCGTCGCCTGCGCCGCGAGCGGTTCGATGTTGCTGTCCTGCTGCCCAATTCGTTCAGCGCAGCGCTCGATGCGAAAGCCGCAGGCGCAAAGACGATTATTGGTTACCCGACGGACGGGCGTAGATGGCTGCTCAGCCGCGCGGTCGGTTTTGCGCCCGATTATCAAACTCGCCATCAGGTCTTTTATTACCTCCGCATTGCCGCAGCGGTTGAGCAGTGGATGAGCGGCGCTACGCCGGTTGAGGAGAAGGATGTGCAGCCCCGACTTCACGTATCGGAGTCCGAGAAGAGCCGCGCCCGGCAGAAATTGGCAGCCGTTGGCCTTGATGATGCGCGCCCGGTCGTCGCCCTCAATGCCGGAGCGACCAATAGCCGCGCCAAACAGTGGCTGGCCGAGCGTTTCGCCCAAACCGCAGACTGGCTGGCCGAACGCGATGGTTTCCAGACCGTCATCGTCGGCACAGCCGGGGATTGCGAGGTTGCCCGCCGCGTCGCTCAGGCTATGCGAACGCCCGCCGCACAGCTTGCCGGAGAGACCAGTATTGCAGAGTTAAAAGCTGTCCTCGCGTGCACAGCATTGCTGCTTTCGAATGACACAGGGGCGGCGCACGTTGCGGCGGCGCTCGGCGTGCCCACGGTCGTCATCTTTGGCCCGACCGAACACTTCGCTACGCATCCGCTGTCAGCCCTCGCCGCCGTCGTGCGCCACGAGGTCGAGTGCGCGCCCTGCATGTTGCGCGATTGTCCGATAGATCATCGCTGCATGACGGGCGTCGAAGTGAATGCGGTCTATCGAGCGGCGCACGCGCTGCTGGCCGCGAAGGCGGTGTGAGCGGCGCGCCGCTTCCTTCCGCGCCGGGCAACATTTGACGCGCCATCACTCTTCTTGACCGAGCCAACGATAAAGCGCTCCGCCCATCACGGCTCCGACAAGGGGCGCAACCCAAAAGAGCCAGAGTTGGGAGAGCGCCCAGCCGCCGACGATGACTGCCGGGCCGGTGCTGCGCGCCGGATTGACGGAGGTATTGGTCACCGGAATGCTAATGAGATGGATCAACGTCAAGCCAAATCCGATGGCGATGGGAGCAAAGCCCTGCGGAGCGCGTTTATCTGTCGCGCCGAGGATGATAAGCAAGAACATCATCGTCATCACGATCTCCGTGATTAGCCCGGCGACCAGCGAATAACTGCCAGGAGAATGCTCGCCATACCCGTTGGCTGCCAGCCCGCCGCTGAGGTCGAATCCGGCTTTGCCGCTGGCGATCAGATACAACAAAGCAGCAGCGGCAATCGCACCGACCACCTGCGCCAAGATATAGGGCAGCAACTCCGATGCTTTGAACCGTCCACCAACGGCAAGGCCAATCGAAACCGCCGGATTCAAATGGCAGCCCGAAAGATGGCCAAGCGCATAAGCCATCGTTAGCACGGTAAGTCCGAAGGCTAACGAAACGCCTGCCAATCCGATACCGACGTTGGGAAAAGCTGCTGCTAACACGGCACTGCCACAGCCACCTAAGACGAGCCAGAAGGTGCCGATCAATTCGGCTGCTGCACGTTTCATCAAGGGCATACATTCCTCCTTAGCAAAATGGAATCGGGGTGGGGAGTAGTTGCGAGTTTATCAGTCAAGTATGACAGGGTCATACCCCGTACAAGACAGGCAAGAGATAAAAAAACATCGAAGAGAGAGCAGCTAAACGTTCAAGGGTTGAGCGTGATGCCTGTGCGCTTTTCCCATTCAACCGATTCCATCATTTCGATGGCGTCCCACGGACAGCCTTCCAGATAGGTGCCATCCGGGCCTTTGCTGGTGCAGAGTTTGCAGCCGATGCAGAGATTCGGGTCTACTTCAATGCGCCCATTGGGATAGTAATCTACATCAGGAACCCAGAACATACAGGCCTCGACCGGGCAATACTCGACACAAGCGGGAGAGCCAGCACAACCGGTGCAGTTATCTAAGATGACGGCCAGAATCTTCGGCTTCTTCTTCCGCAAGTCGGGACGACCGTGCGACATCGGTTCCATCTTGTATTGCGATTCCACTCTTTCCAGCGCTTCCATCGTCTCTCCCTCTCGTACCTGATTGATCTATAAGTGCTGCTTTCGTTGGCGGTCAAAATCTATCATAGAACCGACACTGCGACAAAATGCGAATCGCTTTGTCGCGGTGCTATCGTTAAGATTTGGGGTGAGCGCCGCAGGGGGCGGGGTAGGGCGTGCTTACCCGCGCAAGTTTTCTACGGCGTGCTGCGCCGCATACAAATAGACAGGGTTGGGGTTGAGGGCGTATTCGCGCAGACAGGCTTCGGTGAATTTTATCGGGTGCGCGCCGCCGTTTTTTAGGGCACGGTCAATCAGATCGTCTTTATCGGGCAATTTCGCCTGCGGCACTCCTTCCGGCGGTCTGCGCCCCGCTACCGCATAAATGCCCGCCGCCAGTTGCCAACCGTAGCGCAGTAAGACGGGCTGGGCTTCCGCTTTGATGTAGGAGAGCAGCAAGCGCGCGGCGCTCGTACCCGTCAACGCATGCACCAGAGCAATCGGGCTGCGCGAATCGCGCGCATTGGCTAGATAGACGCCCGCCGCCGTCTCCGTCAGGTTGGCAAGAAATTGTCCGGCGTTGCCGGATGTGTCCACCCAATTGATGGCGTCGGCGAAAGGCGGAAAATCCTCCAGGCTGCTGAGCGCCATGATGATATTGCCGCGTCGCACCCGTTCCGGCGTCATGGTTTCGACGCGGCGCATCGCCTCGGCAGGGTTGAGCTTGCCCGCTGCGGTGGATGAACGTGCAGGCAGCGGTTGATAGGTGGCCGCCCATAGCCCCAACCCTTCAGCCAACTCGCGTTGGCGTTGCGACGACTCAGCCACTTCAAGGCTGCGCACCGCATGCGCCGTGCGAATGATGCCATGAGAGGCGTAAGCGGCAATGCCCGGCGTCAATGTCGCCACCCACTCGCCGACCGTCGCCTGCCAGCCACGCTCGCGGAGTTGGCGCGCAAAGAAAGCTGCCCAATCGGCGCGCCGCTCTTCCTGACCCAATGCCGCACGCCAATTCTCTTTCGTCACTTCGCCCGCCTGAGTGAAATCATAAGGCTGTTGATTGCGCTCGCCATCGCCTTTGTTGCGTTCGACCCAAGGCAGCACGCTGTCAACGCGTCCCAACACCATCAACGCTTCGGCTACCATCGGCACATGGGTCGAGCCGCGATAACCGCGCCCGCTGGCAAAGAGTAAATCGTGCGCTTGATCGAGCGTTGCCGTCCTCTTTCCCTCTGGTACGGCGGGCGGGCTGCTTTGACAAGCCGACAGCACGCCGGAGGCCAGCACAGGCATGGCGGCGGCGGCCCATAGCCCACAGAGAAAAGGGCGACGCGCAAGCCGGTCTTTAGCGATTGCGGACGGTTCGGAAGCTGACATGATCACCTCGCCGCTTGGCGGGCGGTGGCCGACTCAACCGCCCATAGGATCAGATTCTCTTCGTCTTTGATTAAAATGTGCTTGCCCCAAATGATCGGGTACGCCCAAGTCGGCGAGTCGGCGACCGTATACTTGGTGAGCGGCAGAAAGCCCTCCCGGCTCTTGCTGGCGACGATCAGTTCGGCATCGTTGGTCAAAGCAAAGAAGACGATTCGGGCATCTACCAGTGCGGCGTTAGCAGCGGCGCGTCCGTCCGTTGTCCACACGACTTCGCCTGTGCGCGCGTCGAGACAGAAGAATTGCCCTTTGCGTTGCGACGAGAGGCCGTACAGATAGTCGCCATCGAGAATCGGCGAACTCATATAGAGCGTCACTTTCGGATTGTGCCACCGCGCGGCGGCTGACCATAGATTTTGATTGCGCGTGATGGTGAGGGCGCGGGTGCCTTGTCGGACGCCGGAGACGATGATCTGTTTGCCGTAGAGGACGGGGGTGACGATGTTTTCGTTCCACTCGTCAGGGTGCGGGAATTTCCAGAGCAGATTGCCGGAATCGGCGGCCAAACCGACGACCGATTTATCGGTGAGGGTGACAAGTTGCCGCACGCCTTCCAGTTCGACGACCAGCGGCGAGGCATAGCCGGGGCCATCGCCTTCCCATCGCCATCGCTCTTTGCCGCTTTGTGCATCAAAGGCGATGATCCACCCTTTTCGATCATCCCCGACGTGGACGATCACAGCGCCGCGTTCAGCCACCGGCGACATCGCCGTGCCGCAAAAGAGCTTCGAGGTATCAACATACGGCGAAAAGTCTTTGCGCCACTTGAGCGCGCCGGTCTTCGCGTCAAAGCAGGAGAGGATGGCGGTAACGCCCAGCGTGTAGAGCTTGCCTTCGTAAAGCAGCGGCGTTGAGTTTGGCCCTTTGCCCATCTTGACGGCATATTGATTTTTGCCGAAGGGCGCGGCGTAGCTCTTCATCCACAGCGCCTTGCCGGTCTGCAAATCAAGGCACGAAACGCTCTCTTCTTCCGCGCGTCGGGTGTGCAGATAGATGCGCGCGCCCGCTACCACAGGCGAAGCGTATCCGCCGCCAACCGGCACCTTCCATTTTTGCGTCAGCGACTGCGGCCAGATCGTGGGCGGGGCAAAGTTGCTCGCCACGCCATCGCGCTGCGCGCCGCGCCATTGCGGCCACTGCTGTGCGTTGCCGCCAGTGGCTTGCAAGAAGACGATCAATGTCGCCCAACCCAACGCCCTCGCCGCGCGGCGATGACTGAATTGACTCATTCTCATATCGAAGCTCCAATGATGAAACCTACGCCCGCTACCGGCAATCGAGGTCACTTGCTTGCCGGTTTCATCTCCCATAGCACATTGACGATCACCCATCGCCCGTTGAATTTGGCGACGTGCAAGTAGTCAATCCAATCGGCCATAACGGCTTTGACGCTGGCCGTGTTGCCGAAGACATCAAGGATATAAATATCTTTTTGCTGCTTCTCTTTGGGAGTGTTTTTACCAAACCCGCCGCGCGTCCCTTGCACCAATCGCATAGCGCCCATGTGCTCGAGGCGACTCTGTTTGGTCTTCGGGTCTGTATACACGATGCGTTTGGCCAGATCGGGGTGCAGCGCACGTTCCATGCGCTCGGCATTGCCTTCGTACCAGCCTTCAACGTAATCAAGAGCCGTTTGCCGGATGGCCGCTTCGTCTTCGGTGCTGACCGTGAATTTGTTGGGTGCAGTCTGTTGCGCCGACGCCACAGCGCACAGGCTTGCGATGACAACCAGCATAACGGTTTGTAAAAATCGTTTCATGACTATTCCCCTTTGACTTCTTTACTCCTCTTCTCCTGACTGGCAAATCTTTCCGCCTTGTACAATAACCGCAAAGCGGGCGCAGAGTAACGCCTTTCTGGCGAGTGGGAACGATGGCGGGGTGAAGCGGTCAGACGGGCAGGCAGATAGCTCGATTATCGCTCTGCGGCAGACCAATATCCGGCCATCGCCTTTTACTTTTTCTTTTCGCGGTTCGCTTTGCTGTAGTAGAATCGCGGCGTTTCAAACGAATACGATCATCGCGCTGTCCGGCATTTCCAGCGGACGCGACAGGCATCTGAAGTTGCTGTGCAGTAACCGGCGGCCAAAGGGGCGCAGAGGCTGATTCGCCACCCTGAACGCCGATCAGAGCGTCGCTCACCGCCTGCATACGGATGGCTCCTCCCCCAATGCCCGGTTGTTTGTCGGACTCGATTGACGAAAAGGATCAGCGGTCGTACGGACAGGCCGCTCACGTGATGAGTTGCGATTCCGCATTCAATTACAGGATTGCTAGTGAGGAGAGAACTGTGCCGCAAGAAAGATACGCAGAGAATCGTGTCTGGTGCCCGCGCTGCGAAGTCTACGCGCACCTGCTCAAAGTGCAAAGCGCCGCCCGGCTGGTTGACGTGCATAGCCGAACCATCTATCGCTATATCGAAGAGGGGCTGGTCTATGCGGTGAAGGTCGCAGGTAAGCGATACCGCTTGTGCGGCAACTGTTTACTAAAGCAAAGCGATGATGCCTGAATGAAAAAAATCAATAACCGAAAAAAGCGTGACAGAGTGTGACATTTGCGATTGACTTAGGCCTGCAAGGGGCGTAGTTTGGGCGCATCGAATGCGAAGGAAGACCATCCAATCGTATTCGCGTTTGCGAGTGTAACCTGAATATATCCGTATTGAGACCGGCGTTTGGCTGATGCGAGCAGTCAAAGCTCTTTGGCTGTTCCCCGGCACGGTGAACTGATCCGTATTCGGGTCAGAGCATCAGCGGCGGACGGGCAATTGGCTGCAGGCGAGAGAACCGTTAGGAAAGTGGAGAGCCGCCATGAAAACTCTGAAACTTGTGAATCGGATGAGAGCCATCAGGTTCACATCTGTGAGCCTATTCTTGCTAATGGGCTTGGCTTGGCAACCGGGCTATGGTCAAACCGCAAACGGCGGTCGAGGAAGCGAGGAGATTGTCGCCATCGTCGGCGACAAAAGAATCATTACCTTGAAAGAAGTGGATGTGCTGCTCGGCAGACCGCTTCAGGAACTGCAGGAGCGTCTATACGAGCTTCGTAAGAACGCTCTGGAAAACCTCATTACGAAGCTGCTGCTAGCGGAAGAGGCCGCAGCGCAGGAGGTCACCGTCGAAGTCTTAATGAGGCGGTTGGCTCCCGAAACCGTTACGGTTGATGCCGACGAAGTCGAACAGATCTATCGGGAGAATATCAGCGGATTGGGACAGATGAGAGAAGATGAGGCTAGACAACGAATCCGGCTTGATCTCGAAAGCCGGAAGAAGGTCGAGCGCTACCTGCTGGCGATTGCCGAACTGCGTAGACGGGCACCAGTCGAAATTCTTTTGCCGGAGCCGGATACCCCTGCACTGTTGGTCACTCAAACTGGTCCCGCCAAAGGGTCTGCTGAATCCCTGATTACCATCATCGAGTTTTCCGATTTCCAGTGTCCCTACTGTAAACAAGCCAGAAAGAGTTTGGAGCAACTGCTGGCCAGCGAACCCGGTGTGCGCCTGATTTTTAAGCATCTTCCGCTGGCGATTCACCCGCAGGCTTTCAGGGCGGCACAGGCTGCCGTTTGCGCCGCCGAGCAAGGCAGATTCTGGCCCTATCATGACCGCCTGTTCGATGCGGCTGACCTGTCGGAGGCGGCACTGCAAAGACACGCGTCAGAGATGGGGCTAAACCACAGGGCTTTCGCCGATTGCCTACAATCGGAAAACAGTAGAGCGGCGGTGCTAAAGGACATGGAGGAAGCCCAGCAACTCAACATTCAGGGCACCCCAACGTTTGTCATCAATGGCAGGCTGGTGACCGGCGCGAAAGATTTGGCCGGATTCAAACAGCTAATCGAGGAGCTAAGAAAGAAACAGAAAAAGTAAATTGTAGCCGCCACCGTGCCGAAAGAGGCAGGCTTTGAACGGAGAGAGGCACGGTGACGGTCAACCGATTCCATCCGGTTGCGCGACTGAAACCCGGTTGCCCTGTGGCCGAAATGGGCTGCGGACAATGGGCTCGCAACCCCTTCATAGGCGATCTTAAGCAATCGCGGAGGCGGAACATGAACGCATCAAAAAACATCGTCGCATGGATGATAGTCGGAATCGTTCTCGTCACGGCGAATCCGCAGGCAGCACGCTCTCAAACTCTGGCAGAACCTCTGCTTATCACCGCTCAGAGCCTGAAGACGCAAAGGCCTATGACTCGTGAAGAGTCCATGTTGAATCAGGCATACGGAAAGCTGGCGCTACTCAATAAAGCCAGTAAGGATTACGAAAAGGCATCCGCACGACGTTTGCAAAACGCTGGCCTGCTCACGCAGCCGCAGACCGCTGGGGGGCCGATTGAATTCGAGTTGCGGGATATTCGCACCGGCCTGATCGAAGAGATTTACGACCGACCCTATGGCGAGATGGTCAGCAAACCGAGCGGCGATGTGTTGCACATCGCCCGCCAGGTCAGCCGCCACAACGAGGGGCCGGAACAGGTCGCTTATCGCGTCAAATGGATGACCCGTCCCTACCGCGTATCGGTACTCGAAGACTGGGAAAATACCTCTGTCAGACAGGTGCTGGAAATGATGCCGGAACTTCGCCGTAAGGTGACCATGTATACCGCCTACGAAGCGAAGGTTCGATTTGAAGGGAAAGAGCGCGCCTACCGTGCTTTGTTCTTGCACAGCGATGCGTTGACCTCGCCGTCGGCGCCAACCGTCATCTTCATGGATAATATCGCCAGCCCCACGGCCTTGCAGAATGCCTTTCAAGAGCATCATCCGTTACAAGAGCCGCCTTCTGAACATCGGTTCCCAAAGCGAGAAGGTAAGCCTCTGCAAGAAGGCCAAGAGTTTGCGCTGACGCAATGCTCGACCAATTCCAGCACCGGGCCAGAACAATTTCAGCGTCTGCGACTCGGCCATACAGCGCCGGGATTTGGCCGCGACATGTTTGAATCACAGCAACAAGGCATCTGCCTCCATTATCAAGATTGTCAGGTCGAATGCTCAGTCAATCTCATTAATGTCAATCTGTTTGAAACCGGGATACCAGCCATTTGCCACACCTATGATTACCGCGAACACGCTACCACCTCTACTGGTACATCTCCGTCGTGCTCGCGCACGGTAGGTGCGGGGTTTAAAGCTTGTCTGTTTTGCGCCTGTATTGTTTCAATCAGTGTAGGCCCATTTGGCGTCTCTAGCGATGGGTTTTGGACCCCGGAACACACTGTCAACCATAGCTGTCAGGCCGGTTCCGGCGGCGGGGGCGGCGGGTTTGGCGAAGGGGATTGCAGCGCTTTTGCAAGGGCGCAGTGCGAATCAGGCGGCGGCTTTTGGATTCCCACGTCTTGTGAGTGTATGAACGAAACCCCGATTGTCATTGATATACAAGGCGACGGATTTGCTCTCACCAATGTCGCCGATGGAGTGAACTTTCAGATCAATCCCAATGGGGCTCTGAAGCGCATCGCATGGACGGCTGCCGGAGCAGATGATGCATGGTT
Source organism: uncultured Clostridia bacterium (assembly GCA_964468725.1). GTDB lineage: Bacteria > Acidobacteriota > Blastocatellia > UBA7656 > UBA7656 > CAYXVU01. The sequence continues at coordinate 25,888 of CAYXVU010000022.1, read as the reverse complement.
GGTTTTAGACCGTAACGGGAATGGTCAGATTGATAATGGACAAGAACTCTTTGGTAACTATACGCCGCAACCGCCCTCTACTGAACCGAACGGATTTTTAGCGCTTGCCATATATGACCTTGCGACCAACGGCGGGAACGGCGATGGGAGAATCGACCACCGGGATGCGGTCTTCTCAACCCTACAACTTTGGCAAGATTCCAACCATAATGGGGTATCCGAGCCGAATGAATTACACGCGCTGCCCACACTCGGCGTAGCGTCAATAGATTTCGATTATCGGGAATCTCGACGACGAGACCAGCATGGCAACCTCTTCCGCTATCGCGCCAAGGTGCGCGATGCCATAGGCGCACAGGTCGGACGGTGGGCTTGGGACGTCTATCTGCTCACTACCACTCCTTAACGCGACGCACGCAGTTGTCCATAGCCAATTTCTTTGCCAGCCCCGTTGTTGAGCAGCAGTCTCAGACCGCCCAGTCACAGGCTGTTGCTCAACCGGCGGCCTTTCTTTTTGCCAAAGAGAATTGCGCCAAGGCTGATGCGCCGCGACCGAGGCGATCACGGCGCGCTGCCTAGCCCTGCCCGACTCTTTAGCCCGACCTTCTCTGCAACCTCACGCAACGCACCGATCAGAAAATCAATATGTTCGTTGAGATCGACTTCGAATTCCGTCGCGCCTTCGTAGACTTCGTCACGGTTGACAGTACGAGCAAAGGCTTTGTCTTTAAGCTTCTTGCGCACCGATTTCGCCTCTAAATCCCAGATGCCGCTGGGTCGCACTAGGGCGCAAGCAATGATAAAGCCGGTTAGTTCATCGCAGGCATAAAGCGCCCGCGCCACGCGTGTGTCGCGTGCTACGCCTGTGTAATTCGTATGACCCAAAATGGCGTGACGAATAGCTTCGCTGTAACCCTGTTCGCGCAGAATCTCAGAACCTTTCAGCGGGTGATCCGGCGCGGTTGGGTACATTTCGTAATCGAAATCGTGCAGCATCCCAATCAATCCCCACAACTCTTCATCTTCGTCGAATCGCCGCGCATAAGCGCGCATCACTTCTTCGACAGCGAGTGCGTGTTTGCGTAATGAATCGCTTTGCGTGTACCGGCAGAGCAATTCCCAAGCCTCTTCTCGTGTTGGCATAGTGCGAAAAGCATAAATCGCCCGCCCCTTTCTTTCAACGCGCCCGGCGAAGGCTGATGAAACTGGTAAATTTTCGCTATTACGCATTTCAAGCAAGCGAGAGGGTCTCGTAGTCATTAAAAAGCAAGGAGTGTTCCCCCCTTTGGGTGAGAGAGAATCAAAACGGCCTCATAACTTCGGTTGACCATCGGCGCGCACAATCCTATGCTGATTGCTTTTAGCGCCCTTTCATTTCGCGCCGTTGTACACTCTTTGAGACTGAATAACGAAGATGACAGCGAATCCCCACAACCTCATACCCAGCGGCCTTGAGCCGATTGATAAGCTGCTCGGCGGATTGCAAAGCGGCAAACTCTACCTGACACGTGGCGACGCGCTCGGTAAATCGCTCTTCGCCATCAAATTCGTCATTGAAGGCTTGAAACGAGGCGAACCTGCGGCAATGGTGATTCGCTATTCGCCTGAAGATGCCGTGCGCCGCTTCGCCTTGCTCGGGTACGATTGCCTCGAAGATGTCTACAGCGGACGGCTGGTTATTCTGGAGTATTCGAACGACATCATTGAACAGATCGCAGGTCTGCAAGAACTCATCCCGGTCTTGCGCGAACTGGAATGGTTACTGGGAGAGACCCACCCGCAACGCCTCATCTTTGATCCGGTCACACCGCTTGTGACGAGCGCCGAAGCCCAGCGCCAAATGCAAATCACAGAGTTTGCGGCTTGGGCTGGTTCGTTCGGAGCTACCGTATTGATGGTTGCCAACAACACCAGCCCGGAGGTGATTCAAAGCTTCCTCCCGCTGGTGGAAGAATCTTTTCGCTTCTCGGTCGTGCAAACGGGCAACCGCGAAGACCGGCTGTTCACCTTTGAAAAATCTACTAGCCTGCCGCCTTACCTGGTTGAAGTTGACCCAACGCGCGGCGTTTTCTTTATTGAAACTCAGGATGAGCCCGCCAGCGTCGAACTTCCGATTGCTGCCCCAATTAACACCCAGCCGTCGGCTCAAGCACCTCGAACCGCGCAGCCCCCTGTAACCGCTGCAAAGGTTGATGAAGTAGTGACGCAACAGGCGGCAAACGACCTTGCTAACCGCACAACCGAACCGGCCAGTGAAGAGTCGTCCGCCCAGCCTGCCAATGCCTCGGAGGTCGAAACCGGCGGGACAACCCATCTCGAATCCGTCGAGATTGCGCCCTCTCGTCAGCCCCAAGTCCAACCAACGCCCTTTGACTTTGACCTGCTGAGCGAATCAGAGATCGAAGACTTGCTGGCTGCCGCGCAACTCAATCCGAAGAATCTCGATTTCGATACTTTGTATGAAGCATCGGCGGCGCAAGAGGAAAAAGATCAGGCCGTAGAGATTACCCTCCAACAAAAAGCCGAACAAAAACTAGACTCGCTCCTCGAATTGTTTGACGGAGAGGGAGCCGAAACATCTGCTGCCGAGCCTTCATTGGTTACCTACTCTGAGGATGCTGATTCGACAACGACCGTCACGCCTTTGGATGAATTGCCAGAGAGCGAAGCGGAAGGAGGCCATCAGCCGCAAGCGGTTTCTGAGGCAATGCGACGATTACTTGATCGGTGGGAACACACCTTTACCTCGCAGGCTTCCGTGAGCGCAGCCGCTGACCAACCCCAAACCGCCGCGCTGCCGGAAGAAGTGTCGTCTGATGCAACGGTCGCAGAAGTTCTTGCGGGCGATGTTGCCGCTCGAACCCTTGAGAATCTATTAGAGGCCGCCCCCTCTGATGAAGAGGCGACAGAACTGAGGCTTGATGTTGCGGCGGAAGCTCCGCAGGCAACCGAGCCACAGAACGCGCCGCATCACCGCGACCCGCAGACGAAAGATTATAAAGTCCTGCTGATTCACAGCGACCAGACTGAACGTGCACAGATGGCGCAGGCCTTATCCGACTATTGTGTGGAGATGGTTCACGATGGCGTCAGCGCTCTCGGTAAACTCCTATCTTTCGATCCCGATCTGGTGATTTTAGACCTTGATCTGCCGGTCATAGACGGCTTCGAAATCCTCACCCACATCCGTGCGAGTTTAGCCTTGCCGGTCATCGTTACATCGGCGGATTATGTGCGCGTCGGAGACCGCTTGCGCGCTTCCGATTTGGGGGCTGATGCCTACTTGTCGAGGCCGCTCAGCCTGCGAGAACTCAAACAGAAAGCCAGACAATTGATCGCGCGCTATCGCGGCATAGAAGGGTGGATTCTCAACTCGCAAAGTGAAAGGCTACCGGCAGAACGCCGGAAAACACCGCGCACAAATCATCCTATCGCCAGCGAGCCGGTGGTGCCCTACGATAGATTTTCTGCGGAAGTCGAATCCAAAGTTCGAGCTGCCTTGCGTAACGGGCAGGCGCTTTCAATTGTCGGTTGTCGTTTGCCCATGATGACATCGGAAGGTAGCCTGTTGGCGCAGCGGTTGTTAGAACTAATGCGCGCAACCGTGCGCGATTCGGATCGCATCTCTTCGAACCCGCGTAACGATTTCGTCATCTTGCTCACCGATGCCGACGCCGAAGGCGGTCGCGCCTTCATCCGCAGACTCCGCGAGCGAGTGCGCGCTGCCATCCATCAAGAGCCGTCCGTTTGGTTACGCAGCTTTCCGGAGATCAGGGAAGCTCAAACCGAAGTCTCTGATGAAGCGGGCGCGTTCAATCGCCGCGCCAGTGATAAACGCGCCTCGTGAATGAGAGGGGCGAGTGACAAGTGATGAGCAAAGGATTGTCATCGTTCCATAGGACTTATCAGAGAAATCGGTAGAAGAATTTTCTTTGCCAAACCTGCGCGGCTTGCCGCTCATCCCTAATCACGTGTTGCTTCTTCTCTCTTGAAGCGGCGCGCTTTGAATTCATAACGCGGTAGCGTGCCCTCCTCAGCCGGTTCGATGCTCACTCGCACATTGAATTGATTGCGAAAGGCTTCATAAATTGCCTGCTCGACCTGTGCAAACGGCTGCGCCGGATGGGCTTCGACGCGCAGCAACAAATCATCCATTCCGCCGACCCGTCGCACTTGCACTTCATACTCGATGACCCAACGAATCGAACGCAACAAATTATCAATAGCGCTCGGATAGAGATTCACGCCGCGCACGATCAACATATCATCTGCGCGACCGAGTACCCCACCTCTGATGCGGGCAAAGCTTCTGCCGCAAGCGCAGGGCTCGCGTGTGAGTTCAACCAGATCGCCTGTGCGATAACGCAGCACGGGCATCGCTGCGCGACCGAGATTGGTAATCACTAACTCGCCGCGCTCGCCTTCGGCGACCGCTTCACCGCTGGCCGGATTGATGACCTCAAAGATGAATTCGGCTTCGTTCAGATGAATCGCCCCCGACTGCGCTGTGCAGTCGAACGCCCAGGCGCCGACTTCGGTCGCGCCCGCGTGATCGAAGCACGTCATCCCCCAGCCATCTTCGATGGCGCGTTTGACGTTCGGCAGGCTCGCGCCCGGTTCGCCCGCGTGAATGCCGATGCGCACCGCTGAATCGTGCAAATCGAAACCTTTCGCCCGCGCCACTTCGATGAGGTGCAAGGCATAGGTTGGCGTGCACACGATGACGGTGGCTTGATGATCAAAGATAGCTTGCAATCGTTGTTCGGAATTCATGCCGCCGCCTGCCAGCGCCATCGCGCCGAGATGCCATACGCCGGAGATCGCCGTCCAATGGCTGATGTACGGGCCGAAAGAGAATGCGCAAAAGACTCGGTCTTCCGCCGTCACGCCCGCTGCGCTGTAGACATATCCCCAACAGCGTGTGAACCACTGCCAACTCGCCTGCGTGTCGAGCCACTTCAACGGCTGCCCGGTCGTGCCAGAGGTTTGATGGCAGTAGCGATACTCGGCCAACGGATAGGTCAGTAATCTGCCATACGGCGGGTGATGGGCTTGCTCTTCGACCAATTCGGTTTTGGTTGTAAAAGGTAGGGCGCGCAATCGGTCTGGCGACCGAAGGGATGAGAGAGTCAGGTTTGCCGCGTGCGCTTTTTCTCGGTAAAACTCGTTAGTCTCGATTTCGTCAAGCAAGGCGCAGAGCCGCTCGGTTTGCCAGCATCTGAGTGCCGCCGCTTCCAACGTTTCACTTTGTTGATCGTAAAAATTCATGGGCTTCGGTTGTGAATAATGACTCCCTGATGCGACGAAAATCTAACCGATGCCTGCGGAAAATCCAACCCATCCGCCGCCGTACGTTTGGTGACAAGCTTTAGGCCGTAATACTTCAACCGCGATTGATTCATTTTCGGAGTGGTTCTCGCGTGTTAGATTGGACACGAAATAGATGCAATCGTAAATTGTGAAAGTAAGGAGAAATAAATGGCAGAACAGACTCAGCTTGCGTCCGCGCAAGACGCGACACCACAGGCTGTCATGATGCAATTGATCGCCGGTTTTTGGGTATCGCGCGCCCTCTATATTGCAGCCAAACTCGGCATCGCTGACCTCGTAAAAGATCATCCGCGCAGCGTCGAAGAACTGGCCGAAGCGACCGACACGCATGCAGATTCACTCTATCGGTTGCTGCGCGCTCTGGCGAGTGTCGGCCTTTTTGCCGAAGCCGGAGAGAAACGATTCGGCCTTACGCCGCTAGCGGCGACCTTGATTAGTGATGCGCCGGGAACGCTGCGCTACTTTGCCATCAGCGAACTGGGCAGCGAGCACTATGCCGGTTGGAGCAATTTGCTGCACAGCATCAAAACCGGTGAGATTGCATTCAATCATCATTACGGCAAATCGGTTTGGCACTATTTTGCCGAGCATCCGGAGGACGCGGCGATCTTCAATCAATCTATGACCGGACTGACCGAAATGACCAATGCCGCAGTGGCTGCTGCGTATGACTTTTCTTCGTTCAGCAAGGTGATAGACATAGGCGGCGGGCAAGGCGGCTTGCTAACCTCGATTTTGAAGTGCCATCCGGCGATACAAGGCGTGCTCTTCGATCTGCCGCACACGATGGAGAGCGCCAACGAGCGGCTTCATAGCGAAGGCATGGCAGAGCGTTGCGAGGTTGTCAGTGGCGATTTCTTTGCATCGGTGACCGAAGGCGGCGATGCCTACCTGTTAAAATTCATCCTTCACGATTGGAATGATGAACAGTGCGTCACGATCTTAAAGAACTGCCGCCGAGCCATCCAGCCCAATGGCAAACTCATCGTTATCGAGCAACTGATTACCGATGGCGAGCAAGCGCCCTTTACCAAGTGGATTGACCTTAACATGCTGGTGATGGCCGGTGGACGCGAGCGCACAGAAGCCGAATATCGCGCGCTCTACGAAGCGGCTGGCTTCAAACTGACGCGCATCGTACCGACCGAATCCTTCTTTGTGATATTGGAAGGCGCTCCGGCTTAGCAGGCAAGGGTGCAACCGATGCCCTCTTACTCGATGGCATCGAAAGAATGAATACTCTGATAATCCGCCGCGTCGGACTGCGGGCGATTGCCCGGACGAACTGCCAGCAAAGTTTGCAGCCCCGCGCGGCGGGCGGCTGTCAGTTCCGTTGTGACATCCGAGATAAAAAGAATCTCTGATGGCAAGCGTTCAAGTTTTGCGGCTATTCGCAGGTAACTCTGCTCTTCGATCTTTGCGCCCACCTGTGTGTCGAAATAGTTGCGGATGAAGAGGGTCAAATCGCCCGCTGTTGTGTGCGCGAATAGGAGCCGTTGCGCCAGCACACTGCCCGATGAATAGATGCAAATAGTTTTGCCTTGTTCTTGCCAACGAGCGAAGGCGCGCGGTACATCGTCGAAGAGTTGCGATTGCAATTCGCCTGCACGATAGCCTTCTTCCCAAATCTTGCCTTGCAGCGATTTGAGGGGCGTCACTTTGCGGTCGTGCGCCATCAACCAATGAACATAGGCAGTGAGCGCAGCAATCGCCGCTTCACGAGTTCGTTCTTCAAGCATGGGCGGGTTGCGATGTTGCTCGACATCTTTCGCATGTTCGTTGCGAAAGCCCGCAATGTCGGCTTGCACCTCGCGTTGTTCGAAATGACGAGTGAGAAAGTTTGCCGCCTGCCTGTGTGCGAAGGGAAACAACACATCATAGACAAAGGAGATGGGTGTGGTCGTACCTTCAATATCAAGCAGGATCACGCGAGCGGCAGAAGTTGAAGGAGGGAGGTGCATCATGGCAGGTGATTACTGACTCGTCCAAAAGTCGCTGAACAGAATCTCCATAACGATAACGCCCAGACAGATGAGAGTGATAATCAAGAACCAACGCAAAGCCCACCGGTAGCGCGGACGAGGGGCGCTGAAGAGACAAAAGGGTATCCACACACCGACGAAAAGAATGAAGAAGGCGAGCAGCCGCAAAGACCATGAACGCAGCGCAACCAGCAAAGCCAAGTGCAAGAGTAACCCGCTGACTCCTAAAAGTAGAGAGCCGCTATCCACTTGTCTTTGCTTTGTCTGATGCCCTCTCGCCGTTGTCTCGGTTGCCATCGTGAACCTCCGAATGTGATAGATGTCACCGCTGCTACCGGTTGATTTGCGGAATGTGTGTATAGCCGAAGCAGAGCGGCTGATAGTGCTCGTCAACGCCGGTCTCCGTATAATTGGGCGCCCATCCTGCCGGGTCTTGAAATAGACGGATGGCGCGAATCTCCCGGTCGTCACAGAGGTTGAACCAGTGCCAAGTGCCGCGCGGCACGGAGATCAAATCACCAGCTACGACTTCGATGCCGATGACCGCGCCGTCGCGCGGGCGAATATGGAAGAGTCCGTGACCGTGAATGATAAAGCGCACTTCGTCTTCATCGTGCCAGTGTTCGCGATTGAATTTGGCGAGCATGGCATCCAACCCCGGTGTAGCGGAATTTACGTCAATCACATCCGCCGTCACATATCCGCCGCGCGCTTTGAGGCTTTCGATCTCGGCGGCATAGGCTGCGAGAATCTCTTCGGCAGGCGTACCCGATGGGAGAGGATGTTGCCGCTCCCATCGCTCGTAGGTGATGCCGATGGCGGCCAGATAGCGGGTGATTTCGTCGCTATCGGTCAACGTGCGATTTTCATCGGGAATGGTAACAATCGCCATAATCGCTCCTTTATGAACTCCTCCGCTTTCCGGGTTCGAGATGAATGGGGCAAGCCTTCTGCCAGTGTAATGCAAACGTTTCGGGCTATGAAGATAGATTCATTCGGCCAATCACTTCCAACAGGAATTCTAAAATTTCGACATGGCGTTTGGCCTCTGCAAGATCGCGCCCCCACGTGTACATCCCATGAGCGCGCAAAAAGAAGGCATGCGCCGCCGGATGTTGATCGAGCGCAGCTTCGACCCTGTGCGCCAGCCCCGTCATATCTTGTGCGTTTTCAATGATCGGCAACCACTCACGATGCTGATGCGTGTGAATGCCGTTGAGACCTTTGAGCATCTCGTAGCCTTCGATGCCGAGTCCCTCAGCTTTTTCGAAGCGTTGCGAGAGGATGGTACTCCACACCGAATGGGTATGCAGTACGGCTCCAGCGCGGCGTTTGCGGATGACGGCTAGATGCAAGAGCGTTTCGTCAGAGGGTTTGCCTGCGCCTTCGATCACCTCTCCGTCCGCCCCGACTGCGAGGATGTTGTCGGGCGTGAGGTTGCCTTTATCTAAACCGCTTGCCGTAATGGCCAATCGCAACGGTTCGGGCGAAATGACGGCGCTAAAATTGCCGCTCGTGCCCATCACCCAGCCGCGCGCGTAAAAGGCTCGCCCCAATTCAACTAGTTGAGGAGCGATGTCGTTTCGGCTGCGTGTGTCGCTCTCCATCTTCATACCAGCCATCGTAACATGGCGCTGCTATCGGCTGCCCGCGCTTACTTTCCGGCGTTCTCGAATTTGAAGGGTAAGACATCGGGCACAACACGAACTTCGGTTGTGAGTTTCAACGGGAATCTTTCGCCGATGTCGTAAACCAGTTCGACAAAAAACGCCGTAAACCCCGTTGCTGGTCTGCTGACGCGAGCGACATAAACGCCGCGCCGAGTCTCTTTGAGCGGCGTGCTGGTGTAGGCATTGCCGATGGTGTCTACGCGAAAATCGCGCGCCTTCGGATTGGTCGCTTGCCATAGATTCACGGCTTGCGGTTTGTCTATCGTTTTGACGATTAAGGAACCGTCTTTCGCTTTTGTCCAACTCAGTCGCGGGCGCGGCTTGTTTTTCAAAATCGCCAGATAGAAGGCCAACATACTGTCGCGCGCATCCGTGCCCGCCAGATTATGCTTGGCGTTGGGGACGTAGCGCAGGTGCTTTTCACCGCGCAAGTCGCCATAGTAAAACTGCGAGTTGTCAGGCAAAAAGTATTGATCGCCCGACGCATTGACTAAAAACTTCGGAATCTGCAAGCGAGCGCGGTGGCGATAGTTGTAGGGGTCTTCAATGGCGAGGATGGCTTGATATTCGGGCGTGCCGATTTTGTGCGGGAAGATGCCATGATTGACATAGTCGTTGAGCGCCGAAGAGAAGAACCCATAGGCTTCGAAATGATGGCGCGTGATCTTTTCAGAGTTGAGCGCATCAATGACGACCGGCATGATGGCGACGACGCGCTTATCCACTGCGCCAACCAACCAACTCGTCCAGCCGCGTTTCGAACCGCCCGCGACGACGAACCCTTTGAGCGCGACCTTGCCGCCCGCTTCGCTCGCCATAAACTCTTGTATAGCATCCAACGCGCGCACTCCGCTTTTGACCATCGCCAGTCGCACCAGCCACTCGTCATCTTTCGTCTGCATGTGTTTGACGCGCGTGTAAGCGATAAGATCGTCTTCAAAGCGCCCTTTGTCTTTCGAGTCCGAAAAGAAGAGCGGTTGATTGGGCACTTGTCCGAGTTCAGCAATGACCGAGCCGGACTCCACCGCAAACTTCACCCATTGATCGGATACTTTTGCAGGCGCAGCATCCTTGTTATTGCCGCCGGAGATGTAGAGCAAGGCTTTGTCAGAAGTAAGGTGTTCCGGTTTAACAATGGTGAGCCAATGCGTCCAGATGGGGCGGTCAACATCTTTTTCGGTACGCCAACTCTGTGAAGTCAGTTCAATCACATAACCGGTATAGCCTTGACCGGGAATCGTGTTGACCAACTTCCATGCATAGTGCGGATCGGGCTTTTCAATGTAGCGATCAAGCGCAGTCTTTTGCGCTGCTGCTGTCGTTGGCAGCGCAAAGAGCGCGATAGCCAGAAGCGCGGCGTTAAGCAAAGCTTTCAGATTTTGTTGAAGACGATGTGTCATAGGCGACCTCCGCAATGTGCGGACAACTTATAGCTGATGGAGTGCAGAGTCAAGTAGAGGCTTTATTGTTGGCGCAATCGTCTCGATCAACGCTCGCTTCCGTGCCCATCGCCTGCGCGGTTCGTAAAATAGAGGAAAGGGGGAGGCAAGAGGCTTTCGCTGTTGCGGGTCAAGGATTCAGTATTATTGCGGGTTGATATTACTTCTTGCTATTTTTATTGGGGGGGGTAGAATTCTGACCGTTTTAGTGTTTCCGAGTTGTAATATTGGGCGAGCAAGAAGCAATTACTTATAACCTCACTGCATCCATTCAGGCAGAGCAAACGAGAAGCGGAAAAAAGCGTCTTCCGCGTAACGTGGCTGTTTTCAGTTGAAACTTGTAGGCAATCACAACGATTCTTTTCAAGTAGCTAGCCTCAATCTTGTTCTTTCATTCCGAAAGCGAGGAGGATCCCATGAAGCACAAAATGTTTTTGCAACGATGTATTTCTCTGGCGCTCGGCGTGGTCGCTATCGGCCTCGGCATGCTCGCCGCTGTCAGTACATCTGCATGGTATCCAAGTATTTCACCTTTGGAACAAGGGAAAGCTTTTCAAAAATATTTGCCTACAGTTATAGAACCCACTCAATTGGTGGGCATCAAAACGAACGATCAACTCTTCAGGTTTCCCGATGAGGTTCTCACGCTCACTGCGTTTTCTGCGAAGCAAGACGCTTTTAAGAAAGCTGATGTGTGGTCGCTAGATTCACCATCGGAAGTGAGTCTGAAACAAGCGCCAGCCATCAAAATAAAAGCTGTTTCTGAAGGCAGACCATATATAGAGACGCAGGTTGCTGACCGTGAGCATTGGTTCAAAGGCACAACCTTTTACTTGAAGAATAATTCGGATAGAGAGGTTATTCACATACAATTAGACCTGATATTCCCTCAAACCATCGCTTCGGGACATGTCATAGCTTCCCAACTCAGAGTAGGCCGATGGCCTGGTCAGCCTCAAACTCTTCACGAACCAATCTTGCTAAAGCCAGGAGATGAGATACCATTCACCCTGGATGACAAAAAATATGCATCCATTCTCAAAATCATCGAAAAAAGACAGCCGGTTTCGACCGTAACGAGAGTAAGAGTAAATATCGGTTTTGTCATATTCAGCGATGGTTTTGGGTGGGGCGCTGGAAGTTATTACCGTCAAGACCCCAACGATCCAAGCCGCTTCGAAAACATCGGTGGCAGCCTGCCAAAAAAATAAATCGCTTCAAAGAGGTACAGTATGCGAATCTCCGTATTTTTGGTCTTGTTTGGCGTCGGCTATCTCTTGACGGCTTTCTTGCAAGATGCCAACTATCTTGTTGAGAAAAAAGTATCTGCACAAATACCTGGATGCGCGAGCTTCATGACTCAGGAACAGTCCTGTCATGTGCCAAACGAGTGCGATCTGGGAGTGCGAAGATTTAGCGAACACAGTAGTCAAAATGGCATTCAAGATATTGAGATTCAGGAAGTAATGTGTGACGGCATGGGTGAGGGCTGCGAAACGGCGCCTCTGGCAGTAGCGGAAGATAAACCTGATCGTTGTTGCGACCAAGATCAGGATGGCTTTAACCGTTCGGCTTGCGGTGGCGATGACTGCAACGATAACCCTGCCAATAATGGCGAGAATATGAACCCCGGTATATCTGAAATTGCCCAGTGGATTGCGGGAGGCGAACTCGATTGCTCTCTTTGCGATGACGGCATTGATAATGATTGTGACGGAACCGTGGATTTGCAAGATAGCGGATGCGCTCTTTGTAACTTCTCGCCAATTATCATAGACCTGTCCGGCAATGGATTTAACCTGACGGATGCAGCCAGCGGGGTAAATTTTGACCTCAACGACACCAGCAATCGTGAACGCCTGTCCTGGACGGCTATGGGCTCGGATGATAGCTTCCTGGTCTATGATCGCAATGGCAATGGAACGATAGATAATGGTAGGGAGCTATTTGGCAATATGACCGCACAATCGCAGTCAGCCAATCCGCACGGCTTTATTGCCCTGGCAGAGTTTGACAAGCCTGCCAATGGCGGCAATAGCGATGGAAAGATCAATCATCTTGATACGGTTTTCCCGGCGCTCCGGTTGTGGCGAGATGCGAATCACAATGGTGTATCCGAGGCCAGTGAACTACAAGCGCTTCGTGCGGTCAATGTGTATGCCATCAGTCTCGACTATCGGGAATCAAGACGTGTGGATCAGTATGGCAACAGATTTCGTTATCGCGCGAAAGTTGCCGATGCCAAAGGCGCTCACATCGGGCGTTGGGCATGGGATGTCTTTTTAGTTGCGCGCTAAGAACTCGCCGATTATGGGTTCATCCGTCTTAATCGCACGTCATTTGGCAAACGCCTCTTTCACCAACTGGCGTTGCTCCATCTGATGAATGGTGTGCGAACCCGTCGCGGTGCTGGCGCTGGCGGCGCGGCCTGCGTAGCGCAAACTTTGACCGATGCCCAAGACATCGCGGATTCTGGCTTCGATGAAAGACCACGCGCCTTGATTGCGCGGCTCTTCTTGCACCCAACAGATGTCCACAGCGTTGGCAAACTGGCCAAGCTCATCCCGGAGTTGTTTTTTCGGGAAGGGATAGAATTGTTCGAGGCGCAAAATCGCGGCGCTTTCATCGCTCTGTTTCTTGCGCTCATTGAGCAGATCGTAATAGACCTTGCCGCTGCACACGAGCACCCGGGTCACTGAAGCGGGTGACCTTACCTCGTCATCCCCGATCACCGGTTGGAAACCTCCCGAAGTGAACTCGTCAATCGGTGACGAGGCTTCGGGCAAACGCAACAAGCTCTTCGGCGTCATCACAATGAGCGGCTTGGCGGGTTGTTTGGCTTGTCGTCGCAAGAGGTGAAAGTACTGCGCGGCAGTTGTGCAACTCACCACCTGCATATTATTTTCGGCGCACAGTTGCAGGTAACGTTCCAATCGCGCGCTCGAATGCTCCGGCCCTTGCCCTTCGTAACCGTGCGGCAACAGCAGCGACACACGACACGCTTGATTCCATTTCTGCTCACCCGAAGCGATGAATTGGTCAATGATGACCTGGGCAGCATTAGCGAAGTCGCCGAATTGCGCTTCCCACAAGACCAACGCATCGGGCGCGGCGATACTGTAGCCGTATTCAAACCCCAATGCGCCGGTTTCGGAAAGCGGGCTGTCATAGATGAAGAACTTCGCTTGATCGGATGAGAGCGCAGAAAGCGGCGCCCACTCGATGCCGCTTTGTGTATCAGTAAAACCCGCGTGGCGATGGCTGAAGGTGCCGCGCACCGTGTCTTGCCCGGTGATACGAACCGGAGTGCCTTCGATGACGAGCGAACCGAAGGCCAACGCTTCCGCCATTGCCCAATCAACCTCGATTTCTCCTTCGACCATCTTGGCGCGTCGCGCCAGCAAGCCGACGATCTTCGGATTTAGATTGAATTCGCGCGGTACGGTGTTGATCGTCTGACCAATCAGGCTGAGCGTCGGCTGCTCGACCCCTGTCTCTATGCTTTCGACGCTTTCGGGTTCGGGTTTCGGCGCGGGGATGGCCACCTCTTTGCCTTGTTTGGCGACGATCTCTTTCGCTCCGAGTTGCGCGTTTTCGTAGCGGCGGTTGCGTTCGCTCATCAATTCATTGACTCGTTCTTCGGTCAGCACGCCTTCGCCGATCAGTTTCGCGGCATAGAGAGCGCGCACCCCCGCATGTTCGCGAATGCGCTGATACATAACGGGCTGCGTGTAGGTCGGTTCGTCGCCTTCGTTGTGGCCGAGACGCCGGTAGCCGATTACATCAATTACCACGTCTCGGCGAAATTTGGCTCGATAATCGAGCGCGATTTGAATGATGTTGTAGGCCGCTTCTGGGTCGTCGCTGTTGATGTGAAAGATGGGCGCTTGAATCATCTTGGCAATGTCTGTGCTGTAGGTTGACGAGCGGCCTTCTTCCGGCGGCGTAGTGAATCCGAGTTGATTGTTGACGATGACGTGAATCGTGCCGCCCGTCGTGTAGCCGGGCAGTTGCGAAAAGTTCAACGTTTCCGGCACGACGCCTTCGCCCGCGAAGGCCGCATCGCCATGCAGCAACACCGCCAGCAACGTCATCGGGTCGGCGTTGCGGTCTTGTTTGGCGCGCACGATACCTTCGACGACCGGGTCAACGAATTCAAGGTGCGAAGGGTTGGAGGCAACTGTGAGCGCGACCTGATGACCATCCGCCGTTTCGCGGATGCCGCTAGCCCCTTGATGATATTTCACATCGCCGTGATCGTGCGGAAAACGCGGATGCACAGAACCTTCGAAGCTGGTGAAGATGCGCTCACAGAATTTGCCGATGACATTGGCGATGACATTCAACCGCCCGCGATGCGACATACCGATGGTGATGTCGCTGACCCCGCGACGAGCGGCGCTTTCGATCAGTTGATCGAGGAAGGCGACGACCGTTTCATTGCCTTCGATGGAGAAGCGTTTTTGACCGAGGTACTTGGTGCCCAAAAATCGTTCGAAAAGTTCGGCGGAGATGAGCTTCCATAAAATCTGATTCTTGGTGTCCGCCGAAAGTTGGGGCGCAGCGGTTTCGACGCGACCGCGAATCCACTCTTTTTCTTCCGGCCCTTGAATGTGGCGATACTCGATGCCGACCTTTCCGCAATAGTAGCGACGCAGCAACGCGACGATCTCGCGCAACGTCTCCGTCTCTTTTTTGCTCAGCCCCGAAGTGACGAATTGACGATCTAAGTCCCAAATCGTCAGATCGTAAGTTTCGATGTCGAGTTCGGGATGATACTGCACCTCTTTCCAACCGAGCGGGTCAAGGTCGGCAATCAAGTGACCGCGCACGCGGTAGGCATTGATGAGTTCAAAGACGCGCGCTTGTTTGCGAATCTGGTCGCGGCGTCGCTCTTCGCCGAAGATTGCGGGGTTAATATCAATCGCCCATCGGTAGGGGCGAAACGGAATGCCCAGCTCTGCGAAGATGTCGTCATAAAAGCTATGCTCGCCGCGCAGCAACTCTGCCAGCAACGCAAGAAAAGCGCCCGATTCTGCGCCCTGAATGATGCGGTGATCATAGGTGCTGGTGATCGTCATGACTTTGCTGATGCCGAGATGTGACAACGCTTCGGGCGACATAGCGTGATATTCGGGCGGGTGTTCGATAGAACCAGTGGCGATAATCGCACCTTGTCCGGCCATCAGTCGCGGATTCGAAGCGGTCGTACCGATGGTTCCGGGATTGGTGATACTGATAGTCGTGGCTTGAAAATCGGCGAGTTGCAATTTGCCCTCGCGTGCGCGTTTGACGATGTCATCGTAAGCACTGAGCAGCCCGTTGAAATCGAGCCTCTGCGCGCCTTTGATATTCGGAACCAGTAAGGAGCGCGTGCCATCTTTGCGCGCCACGTCAATGGCGATGCCGAGATTGACATCCGTTTGGCGCAGGCGATAGGCCGTGCCATCGCGTTCTTCGTAGGCGTCGTTGAGCGCGGGAAATTTTTTGAGCGCGTTCAGAACGGCGCGGGCGATGAGGTGCGTAAACGAGACTTTGCGATTGTGGGCGGCGAGATGTTGATTGATGAGGCGGCGATTTTCGTCGAGCAACTTGATGGGCAGTTGGCGTTGCGAAGTTGCTGTCGGAACGGTCAGGCTCGTCTCCATGTTTTCCGCGATGCGGAGCGCCGGACCGCGCAAAGGCAGGCGCTCGACCGTGTCGCTTTGCGGAGTTGCGGCAGCGGGCGGGCTGTTGGGTTGCGTCTGCGTAGGTGGTGTCGGAGCGGTCGTCGGAGCTGTTGTTGCAACATGACTTGGCGGAGTGGTCGTTGCCGGTTGAGAGGTAGGCGCGATTGGCATCGGCTGCGGCGCAAGGGCAGTGGTTACAGCCGGTTCAACGGCGAAGTTGAGAGCCTTCGGGTCGCCGATGAGGCCTGTGAAGTAGGTGCTCCACTCCTCGCCGACCGATGCGGGGTGGCTCTGAAATTGGCGCAATAACTCTAATACGTAATCGGCATTGACGCCGAATTCGGCAGCGATGGTTTGATCTATTTCCGCCTGTGTCATCTGTCTCGTCGTTGTCATGTCATCCTCCGAAATCGCTATCACAGTGTAATGCGTCGAGCGAGGCTTCACAACTTGAGCGAAACTTGCGACGACCCTAGCTGCGTGTTAGATTGAGCTTCTTTCATTACTGGTAAATTCAGAGCAGGAGGGTATCCAATGTCATCAACTGCAAAAGCTTCCGAAAGCCTGGCGCGACCGCTGACTTCGCTCAATGACGAAGAGAATCTGTTCCGTCAATCGGTGCGCGAATTCGCCGAACAACAGGTGCGCCCGCTCGCCGCCGAGATGGACGAACACGGCAAATTTTCGCCTGAACTTTTGGCGCAATTTTTCGAACTCGGTCTTATGGGCATCGAAATTCCCGAAGAATATGGCGGGCAAGGCGGCGCCTTTTTCAATTCCATCCTCGCCGTCGAAGAGTTGTCGCGGGTTGACCCGTCGGCGGGCGTCATCGTTGACGTGCAAAATACGTTAGTCAACAACGCCTTGATTCGCTGGGGCAGCGACGATCAGAAGAAACGCTACTTCCCACGACTTGCCACCGACACCGTCGGCGCGTATGCGCTTTCCGAAGCCGGTTCGGGCAGTGATGCCTTTGCGTTGACGACCAAAGCGGAAGACAAAGGTGATGCGTACTTGCTTAACGGGCGCAAGTTGTGGATCACCAACGGTAATGAAGCCGGGCTGTTCATCGTCTTTGCCAACGTTGCGCCCGACAAAGGCTATCGCGGCATCACAGCTTTTTTAGTCGAAAGAGATTTTGCGGGCTTCACTGTCGGCAAAAAAGAGAACAAGCTGGGCATTCGCGCCAGCTCCACCTGTGAGTTGATTTTAGAAGATTGCATCGTCAAAAAAGAGAATGTGCTTGGCGAGGTTGGCAAAGGCTACAAGATTGCGATTGAGACGCTCAACGAAGGGCGCATCGGCATCGGTTCGCAGATGGTTGGCCTGTCACAAGGCGCGCTCGATTGCGGACTCAACTACATCAAAGAGCGCCAGCAATTCGGGCAACAGATTGCCAAGTTTCAAGGCGTGCAATTTCAAATTGCGCAGATTGCCACCGAACTCGAAGCCGCGCGTTTGATGGTCTACAACGCCGCGCGCCTCAAAGATGCGGGCGAAGATTTCGTCAAACAAGCAGCAATGGGAAAACTTTTCACTTCGCAAGTGGCCGAGCACGTGACATCGCAAGTCGTCGAATTGTATGGCGGCTACGGCTACACAAAAGATTACCCGGCGGAGAAGTATTACCGCGACGCCAAGATCGGCAAAATCTACGAAGGCACTTCGAATATGCAATTGCAGACCATCGCCAAGTTGATTTTGGGCGACGTGTAGAGGAGAGCCGCCAGCCGTGCGCCGCTAGACGGGTGGAGTTAGCGAGAGGTTGAAAATCTCATTATGAGTGAACTGTCGCCTTAACTGTGCGGCGCCAATGGCTCAGGAATCGCAGTTTTACCATCGGTCGTGGCGACGAAAACAGCCATTGCTTGATCGCGCGGCCATCGGCTATACTGCGGAATCGTTGTTGGAGAAGTCGCCTAGTGGCTGAGGGCGGCGGTTTGCTAAACCGCTATAGGCTGTAAAGGCCTATCGAGGGTTCGAATCCCTCCTTCTCCGCTCTTTCACCGCAAGGGGTCACGCCCTTGCGGTTTTGCTTTTGTGCAGGTGTCATCTCGTTGCAAGCGCATTTCTGGATGGTAGATCAGGCAGCCGAACCAAACGATTTCGTATCGCTGACTGGAATCAAGCAGGGTACTGAGTCAGTAGTGCCAGTGCAGCGATGGCAGCGGTTTCGGTTCTCAAGATGCGTGCGCCCAGAGTGATAAACCGAAACCCTTGTCGCTCGAATAACCCCATCTCGTCATCGCTCCAACCCCCTTCAGGGCCGATGAGCACCAGAATGGTGGTTTCGTCGGCGACGTCTCGGAGCGCGGCGCTCATCGTAACGCCGCCGCGTTCACTACAAACCAACACAAGGCTTGCCGGAGAAGGCAAGGGCAAAGACTTCTCCGCGATGGCGCGCGCCAACTCCTCCGTCGTCATCGGCGCAAGGATGTTGACGAAGCGACGACCGCCGCACTGCTTGAGTGCGGCTAGCGCGATGCGTTGCCAGCGTTCGCGCTTTTTATCGGAGCGTTGGTCACGGAGTTTGATATCCGCGTTCTGCGTAACCAGCGGAAGAATTGTATGCGCACCGAGCTCTGTGGCTTTCTGTACGATGAAATCGAATTTCTCGCCTTTGGCTAGCGCCTGTGCTAAGACGATACGCCGAGTCGGCTCAATGGTGTCCGCAAGTTGACGAACGATGGTCAGGCGCGCGTGATGACCTTCTATCGCTCTGACTGTACATTCGTATTCATTGCCGCAGCCGTCGAAAACGAAAGCCCGATCCCCAATCCGCAAGCGCAACACGCGCACCAGATGATGGCTTTCGTCAGCAGCTAATTCGATCATCTGGCCACTGATTTGTTCGGGAGGGGCATAAAATCGGCGGCGCGACATCAGGCGTTGCCCCTCTGCGCAACGAGCAGCGACCATTCGCCCGCTTCGCGTCTTTCGATGATCGCCATCGGCTCGGCACCGGCGCGCTGTTCGACATCTGCCACCAGCGTCGTGAGAATTCCCGATAGAATCAACACCCCTTCCTGAGCCAAACACGCCAGTAGATCGTCGAATAATTCAATGATGACTTCAGCGGTCAGATTGGCAACGACAAGGTCAAAAGTTTGCCCGGCACAGTCGCGCGGTTGACCCTCACGGATAGCAATGTTTGCGGGCACGCCGTTGACCGAAATGTTTTCGCGTCCGACTTCGACGGCAAGCGGGTCAATATCAATCGCCGTGATCTGCGCTTCCGGCGCGAGTTTTGCTGCCGCAATCGCTAAGATGCTTGTGCCGGTTCCGACATCGAGCAGAGTGCCGCCGCGCCAATGCCTTTCTATCGCTTCCAGACACAAGCGCGTCGTTTCATGAGTACCTGTGCCAAACGCCATGCCCGGATCAATGCGAATCACGATGCGACCGTCGGAGGTTTCCGGCAATTGCCACGATGGCGCGATGAGAATACGCTTGCCAACGGTAATCGGATGGAATCCCTCTTTCCATTTCTGCATCCAGTCTTGATCGAGAACGTCAGCCACTTCGATGCCGAGCAGAACTTCGCCTCGCCCTGCGCGTTGCCATTCGGTTTCGATGTGTTGCGTCAGTTTGGTCGCGTTCAGCGTCTGGCTGAAATAAGCGCCAAGTTTGACCGTCTCAGCGTCTTCTTCTAACGTCACTACGCCCGTTGTGCCGAGGTCGAAGAGTAAGTTGCTGGCCAACTCTTCGGCCTCGCGTGTGATCCGAACGCTAATCAGATGCCACGATTTGGGTTTCATGGTTTTCAGGTGACGAGTCATCGCTACCGACCGCGCGCGGCTTGTCACTGGTTACTTCTTCCTGATGCCGAGCTCGTCCAGTGTGCGCTCGTCGTTGCGCCAATGTTCGCGTACTTTGACGAACAGGCCCAGAAAGATATGGCGACCGAGCAGTTTTTCAACCTCGGCACGCGCTGCTGTGCCAACCTCTTTCAAGCGCGCGCCGTTTCTGCCGATTACGATGGCTTTATGCGAAGTGCGTTCGACATAGATCACACAATGAATGCGCGTCAGGCCTTCTGTCTCTTCCCATTTTTCGGTGATGACCGCCGTCACATAAGGAATTTCGTCGCCGGTCATTTGCAAAATCTTTTCGCGCACCATCTCGGCAACCAAGACGCGCTCCGGCTGATCGGTCAACTCATCCGCGTCGTAGAGGGGTTCACCCACAGGCAGATATTCGAATGCTTTCTCAATGAGCAACTCTGCGCCGTCGCCAGTGCGCGCTGAAATCGGAATGACTTCAGCAAATGGGCGTTCGGTAGTGTAGGCCGCAATGCGCGGCAGCAAGCGACTCTTGTCGCGTAAACGATCCGTTTTATTGAGCAATAAGAATACCGGCGTCTCGACGCGCTTGAGCAAATCGAGAACGAAGCGGTCACCCGCGCCCATCGGTTCGCTCGCATCCACCAATAAGAAGATCAAATCCACACTGGCCAGCGTGTCTGTGACAATGCCCATCATGCGGCGATTGAGCTGATAACCGGGTTTATGAATGCCAGGGGTATCGAGAAAGACGATCTGCCCGGCGGGGCGCGTCAAAATTCCGCTGATGCGCGTGCGCGTAGTCTGCGGTTTGTCAGAAACGATAGCGATCTTTTCACCCACCAGATAATTGAGCAGCGTAGATTTGCCCGCGTTGGGTCTGCCGATGAGCGCAACCATGCCGACTTTGCCAGTCGAAGGTCGAAGGCCGAAGATCATCGGTTGTCGGTTGTCGGCTGTCGGCTGAAAGCCGAAGGTTGACTGTTCAAGGGCGTCGCTATTGCTGTCAGCGCCCTTTTCCCCTTCTTCCTTTCTCCCTTTCTCCTCTCCGCTCTCACACCCCTTCATCCTGTCACTCCTTCTCCCTTTCATCGGACTGTCCGTATTTATTCGGCATCGGTCTCGACGAGCGGACGCAAGCGCACACGGTTGACACGCTGATTGTCAGCGTCAATGACTTCGAATTGAATGCCTTTGAATTCCAACCGTTCGCCAATGGCTGGAACGTGACCCAGTTCGTTGATAATCAAACCGGCGACGGTGGTGAAATCATCGTCTTCGACTTCGCGGTCATAGAGCAATTCGACTTTGCGGATTTCGGCGCTGCCCTCGACGACGTAGGAGCCATCTTCGGCGCGTTCGATGAGGAGATTGCCGGTGGCGCGGTCTTCATCTTCGATCTCGCCGAGAATCTCTTCAATGATGTCTTCGATGGTTACCAATCCGGCGACGCCGCCGTATTCATCAATGACGATGGCCATCTGAATTTTAGCCTTTTGCATCTCCTTGAAGAGATCGGAAATGCGTTTGCTTTCGGGCACTGAGTAGGCCGGGCGCATGCAGGCCGTGACCGGCATCTCTCTCTTCTCGGCTTCGAGAAAGGCGAGAAGGTCGCGCACATAGATGATGCCTTCGATGTTATCAATCTGGTCGCGGTAGACGGGCAGGCGCGAGTATTTCGACTCCATCATCAAACGACGGGCATCAGAGACGGTAGCATCGGCTTCGAGGGCGACGATCTGCGGGCGCGGGCGCATGATCTCGCTGACGATGGTATCGCTGAATTCGATGATGGATTGAATCAGCTCACCTTCGGACTCTTCGATGATGCCCTCTTCTTCGGCAACATCAATGAAGGCTTGCACCTCGTGCATGGTTTCGTCCAAGTCCTCTTCGCTTTCGGCGTCGCTCTCCGAGCGGCGGCGCTTTTTGAGCGAGCGGCTGACCGGAGCGACGAAGATGCTAAAGACGCGATAGAAAATTTTGAAGATCGGCAACAATCCCCAAAAGACCGTTTCCGGGCGATTCTGCGCGATCAACCGCGGCAAGAGTTGGCGAAACAGCACGATGACGAAAAAGACAAGGACGAGGGTAAGCAGCAAATGATAACGGACGGCGAATTTGCTAAGCGTATCGGCAAGCAAAATGGCGATGGCGACGATCGAAAGTTGGGTGCCGAGGATGAGCATCAACTCGAAACGTTGGCGATGTTCGAGCAACTCGCGGTAGAACCGGGCGCGCGACGAGGTTTCACGTGCCTCTGCCAACACGCGCAACGAGACTTCGCCGAGCGCTTCATAGGCGCTTTCGATGATGGAGAGAAAGATCAACGTCAGCAACGCCACGCCGATCAATGCAAGCTCTATCGTCATAGGTCAAAGGCTAAAGGTTTGAAGATCGAAAGTCGAAGGTCAGGAACCTTTCATAAGCTTGTGGCGAACTGGAAGGCGTTGGCCGCTCTGTGCGCGAGCCTTCGACTTCGCATCCAGTAGTCTTCGCCGCACGCGTCGTTCGAGGCGAACCATCTCGCCGTTATCGGTTTCGTGATCGTAGCCGCACAAGTGCAGCACCCCGTGAATCACTAATTCGCTCAGTTCACGCTCGAGGGTGAGACCCGAAGCGGCAGCTTGGCGGCTGGCGGTATCTGTCGCAATCACGATGTCGCCGAGAAAAATCGGAGCTTCGCCTGCCGCAAGCGGGGCCGCCTCTGTGGCCGGAAATGCCAGCACATCGGTGGCGCGATCATGCCCTCGATATTGGCGATTCAAGCGGCGCATGGCGGCGTCGCGCACGAAAGCAAGGGTCACTGCCGCCTCCGCGCATCCCACAGTTTGTAAGGTGGCGTCAGCCAGTTGGCACAAGCGCGCGCGGTTTAGGCGCACCAGCCGTTGTTTATTGATGAGATCAATCACTGCGCCCGTCTCTGGTGTCGGCGGCGGTCGCCTCGCGGCTCGCCGCCGCAGCGATGGTGGCCGCGCCGCTGTCGGTTTTGATGTCGTCAGCTTTGGTTCCGCCGTTGGGGCGATTGAAATCGTATCCGGGATACGCGATGCGATGATGATGAATGCCGATCAAGGTCTTAACGAAACTGTCGGACACCATCTTCAAATCACGCACTGTGATGTCACACTCATCGAACTGCCCGTCATCACGGATGCGCGAGGTGATGGTTTCGATCATGTTTTTGAGTTTCGTCGGCGTCGGCTCTTCCACGGTGCGCGCGGCGGCTTCAACCGAATCGGCAATCATAATAATGGCGGCCTCTTTGCTTTGCGGCTTCGGGCCGGGGTAGCGGAACTCCTGTTCGAGCGCATTCGACTCCGAGCCATCGGATGACGTGCGCGCTTTGTAATAAAAATACTTCATCAACCCCGTTCCATGATGTTGCGGAATGATGCCGACGATGCGCGAAGGCAGGTTATGCTCTTTGGCGATTTCGATGCCTTGTTTGACGTGATTGACCAGCACGATAGAAGACATTTTGGGGCTGAGTTTATCGTGCCGGTTTTCGCTGCCCATTTGATTCTCGACGAAGTATTGCGGGCGCACCGCTTTGCCGATGTCGTGGTAGTAACAGGCGACGCGGGCAAAGAGGGCATCGCCGCCGATGGCTTCGGTGGCCGATTCCGCCAGCAGGCCGACCATGATCGAATGGTGATAGGTGCCCGGCGCGCGTTCAGCCAGTTGCCGCAACAAGGGCAGATTGAGGTTCGAAAGCTCAAGCAGTTTGATATTGGTCGTAATTTCAAACAACCACTCGAACAGGGGTAATAAGAGCGAGGCCACCATCGCGGCGATCAACCCGCTCATCAAGCCGCAGAAGGCGTCAAAAAAGACGATCCACAGTTGCGGTTCGTTTGCGCCGAGCAGATCGAGCGCCAGCGCCGAGGCTGCATTAACCAAGCCGATCCACACCCCCGCCCGCACCATCGCGGTACGGTCGCGGCAGTTTTGCAGGTAATAAATCGCGCCGACGCTGGCCGTGAGCGTATAAGTCGCCAAATAGATGTTGCCTGATAGCACGCCGATGAAGACGGTCAGAATCGCCGCAAACACGAAAGCGGCATGCGCGTCTGTCAACAAAGTGACCAACGCCGCGCCGACGGCCAACGGCGCAAGGTATTTGTAGGCCATCTCCGAATTGAGCGGCGCGACCGTCGCCCATTGACTCATGGCCAGCGCCAATGTGAAGAAGAGGCGCGCCAATCCCAAGGTGATGACGAAGCAGGCGATCTCCAACAAGAAGTGGCGGCGCACCCGCAGGTGACGGCGTTGATAGCGCAGCAGATATTGCCACAAGACCAGCACCAGCATCATCACGATGACCAACGTACCGGCAAACTCGATGGCACGCTGACCGATGGGGCGGCGCGAAGAGGCGGTTTTGAGCAGGGCGGCTTTGGCAGAGGTGACGGTTTCGCCTGTCACCACAATCGGGTTGCCGCGTTCAATTTCGACAATGATCGGCACAACGGCTCTGCGCGCCGCCTCTTTACGGGCTTCGGTTTCCGCTTCGTTGTAGGAGAGATTTGGGATGATGAGGGAGCCGAGAATTTCGCCGATCAGTTTGCGTTCTGTCGGCGTGTAATCTATCGGCCACAGCATCTTGTCTGAGCGTAAAGCGGCGCGCGCCGTAATTTGATCGTGAATCGAATCGAGATCGGTGATGGTAAGTTCTTCTTTACTGCGCAGGTCGCGGCGATGGATGCCGTTGGTTCCGAGTTTAACCAGTTGGCTGCGACGCTCTGTGATGCCGGACGACATGAGCGATTCGATCTGATCGATCATCAACTTTTCAAGTTCATTGTTGAAGCGATGGCGCTTGAGCGTCGCCAGTTGTTCAGGGTCGAGGATGATGCCGCTCTCAGCCTGCACGCGCTCAATGATCTGTTCGTCGTTCGCCTCCGGGTTGGCGCGTGCGGTGGTGAACATCTTCTCGATGAGATTGCGAACTTCGCGCATCGCTTTCGGCGAATAATCGAAGACCGGCAGCGCGGATTGTGCGACTTGTGCGCGCAAGCGTGCCGTCTCTTCCACATCTTCGATCTTGAGGTCTTCAGGCGCAAGGATGTCTGTCGAAGCGACTGCGCCGACGGGAAGGGTAGGGATCTGCGGCCTTTGATAGCTCCGCAGCAAAAGCATCGAAAGCAGAATGATGATGAAGAGGCCGACACCGGCATCAATGACCGCTTGATCGGAGAAGGGGGCGGCCACGCCCTTCGCGCCCTTGAAGACTCCCGCGAGGGAACGTTTCCGAGTTTTTTCAGCAGGCTTATCCGCCATGATGACCGATCATGAATGATGAGTCACGAAGAATGAATCTGAGGCGCGGATTCCTTCTGTACTCACCATTCCAGTTGCTTCGTTATAGCTTCTCTTCGATCTTCGTCTTCGTATCGTGTTCGTATGCCTGAATGATCAACTGCACCAGATGATGCCGCACGACATCTTTATCGGTGAAGTAGGTGAACTCAATGCCTTTAACGCCGTTGAGCACGCGCTGCGCTTCGATGAGGCCGGAGCGTTTGCCGGTCGGCAAATCAATCTGCGTAACATCGCCGGTGATGACCGCTTTCGAGCCGAAGCCGATGCGCGTCAAAAACATCTTCATCTGCTCGGTGGTGGTGTTCTGCG
>CAYXVU010000022.1:0-371 GCA_964468725.1 uncultured Clostridia bacterium | reverse complement strand
ATCCGGGAGCGTGCGACCGCGCATGAAGGCGAGCGGCGCGACTTCGATGACGCGCTTTTCCAGCAGCCGCGTCACCCGTTCGTAATCCACTAAATCGAAGAGCGCGTCATAGAGCGGGCGCAAATAGGGATCCACTTTGTCTTGCAGATCGCCCGGCAAAAAGCCGAGCTTTTCGCCCGCTTCGACTGCCGGTCGCGCCAACACGATGCGATTGACGCGCTTCTGCATCAACGCTTGAATCGCCATCGCCACCGCGAGGTAGGTCTTCCCTGTTCCAGCAACCCCGATGCCGAAGACGACATCGTGTTTGTCAATGGCTTCGATATAGCGGCGCTGATTGGCGGAGCGCGCGGTGACCTGTTTTTTGCCTG
>CAYXVU010000021.1:10656-40841 GCA_964468725.1 uncultured Clostridia bacterium | reverse complement strand
GAAATATAATTTTGACAGCGGACAAAGCGACGTGCTAGTTTATGCATCTTCTTTGCATAAAAAATGCATATTGAATTTTATTTTGCATAAACAATATGAAGAAACGCCGCCAACAGAAAATTTTAGAGGTCATCAGCAGCAAGCGCATTGCTACACAACAGGAGCTTGCCGAAGAGTTGGCTCGACGCGGCGTTGAAGCGACGCAGTCAAGCGTGTCGCGTGACATTGTTGAATTGGAACTGACGAAGATCAACGGCTATTACGCGGCGGCAACCCATGCATTATCCGCGCAGGGGCCGCTGGTGAAAGTGGACACGGCAGGCGATAACCTCATCGTCGTGATGACTATTGTCGGGCAGGCTCAGCCTGTTGCTCTGGCTATTGATAATGCCAATATCACGGAGATTGTCGGCACAGTTGCTGGGGATGACACGATTCTGGTTGCCGTGAAAAATCGTGCTGCTCAACGACTGGCGATGAAAAAGATCATCGCCTTATTCACCCGTGCAAGCCGCAAATCGGCTCGTAAACCGGCGCGGGCGACATCCGCAAAGGTTCGGGCTTTTACCCTTTTTTAAGTTGATAGTGGAGGCGGATTAGCGAATGGAGAAGATTGAAAAAGTCGTTCTTGCCTATTCTGGCGGACTCGACACCTCGGTTATTTTACGCTGGCTCAAAGAGACCTACGGCTGCGAAGTCGTCTGCTTTGCTGCTGATGTGGGACAAGCCGAAGAACTCAGCGGTTTGGAAGAGAAGGCGCTGGCCACTGGCGCATCGAAACTCTATGTCGAAGACTTGCGCGAAGAGTTTGCCCGCGACTTCGTCTTTACGGCTTTGAAAGCCAATGCCGTCTATGAGGGCATTTATTTGATGGGGACATCGCTTGCCCGCCCGCTCATCGCCAAAAAGCAGATTGAAATCGCTCACAAAGAGAGAGCGCAGGCCGTCGCGCATGGTGCGACCGGAAAAGGGAACGATCAGGTGCGTTTCGAGCTGACCTACTACGCTCTCGAACCGAACATCCGCGTGATCGCTCCTTGGCGCGAATGGACATTTGCTTCGCGCTCCGACTTGATCGCTTATGCAGACGAGCAACAGATTCCCATCACAGCAACCAAAGAGAAGCCCTATTCGATGGATCGCAACTTGATGCACATCAGCTATGAAGGCGGCATCCTCGAAGACCCCTGGGCTGAGCCGCCGAAAGAGATATTTATTCTCACCCGCGACCCCGAAGATGCTCCGAACCAGCCGGTCTATATCGAAGTTGATTTCGAATCCGGCGTACCCGTTGCCATTGATGGCGAACTGCTTTCACCGGCCAACCTGATCGCGCGGCTGAATCAGATCGGCGGCAATCATGGTATTGGGCGCATTGATCTGGTGGAAAATCGGTTTGTCGGCATGAAATCTCGCGGCGTGTACGAAACGCCGGGCGTAACGATCTTGCAGGCGGCACATCGCGCCGTCGAGTCGTTGACCATAGACCGCGAAGTGATGCATCTCAGAGATTCGCTCATTCCGAAAATTTCCGAGATGATCTATTACGGATTTTGGTATTCGCCGGAATTCGAAGCCATTCGCGCCTTGCTCGACGAGACGCAGAAGACCGTAACCGGCACTGCGCGACTGAAACTGTATAAAGGGAACTGCACGGTTGTTGGTCGCCGGTCGCCCTACTCCCTCTACTCCGAAGCCTTTGCTACCTTTGAACGCGACGCTGTTTATAACCAACGCGACGCCGAAGGCTTCATCAAGTTAAATGCGTTACGGTTGCGCTTGCGACGACTGGCGGTGACCGATTGACTGTCAGCGGATGAGGCGATCATTGCACCTTCGCAGAGGGCAGTGAGTTTGGCCGACAAGATTGGGTTGAACGGAAGGAGAAGGATGATGATGGAAATGGCAAAAGAGATGAAGGCAGCACCGCAGAGTTTTACGATCCCCGAAGAGACCATACGCCTCGCGCGTGTAGATAAGATTGCTTCGGCAACTATCAACCTCGGGCTGTCGCACGAATTGGCGATTACCACTGCTTGCGAAGCCCGCGAAGGCCATGTCGTCATCGTGCGCGCGTTGACCGATAACGCGACCTACAACACGTTGGAGCTGGAGACCGGGCGTATGGCAAAGGTCAACCCCGGCGATGTTATAGCCGGAGTGCTCGGCTATCGGCGCGCGCTCAAAGGGTTCGTCGGCGATGTGCCGGAGACGATCAACCCTGGCGACCGCCTGCACTTGCTCAATCTGGGCGGTTTGGTCGGTAAATGTTTAGGCCATCATCACAGCTTCAGCAATGCCATCGAAGTCGAAGTCATCGGCCAGCCGGTGCGGGATGGTCGCATCCTCAATATCGCCGAGGGTGCAGTGGCGGCGCAAAGCAGGCTGACAACGGCTGTGCCGCTGGTGTTGGTTGCGGGAACCTGTATGAACTCCGGTAAGACTTACGCGGCAACGGAGATTATCAAGCATCTGACGCGCGCCGGACTAGAGGTTGCGGCGGCGAAGCTATCCGGCGTTGCTTGTCTGCGCGACACCTTGAATATGAAAGATCACGGGGCGACGCAAACGATGAGTTTTCTCGATTGCGGTTTGCCTTCGACGGTCAAACTCGATGACCTTGCGCCGATGGCAAAAGGCATCATTTCGAAGTTGGCAGAGACGATGCCGGACTGCATCGTCATCGAATTGGGTGACGGCATTTTAGGCGGCTATGGTGTTGATAGCATCTTCCACGATGATGAGTTGATGCACGCAACTGCCGCATTGGTATTTTGTGCAAGCGATTTTGTCGGCGCCTGGGGCGGACGCGAATTACTGGCCAAACGCGGCGTGCACATTGATGTGATTTCGGGAGCCGTCACCGATTCGCAAATGGGCGCAGACTATATTCAACAAGAGTTTGGCATCCCTGCTGCCAATGCACTGCGCGAAAGCGAGCAACTGGCGATGCTCGTCAAAGAGAGGGTAGAGCAGTGGTCAAAGTAGGCATTCTCGGCGGTTCCGGGTACGGCGGCAGCGAGTTGCTTCGACTCTTGCTCTTTCATCCGAACGCGCAAATCGAATGGGTGACAGCCAATGAACACGCAGGCAAGCGGGTTGATGCGGTGCATCCGAATCTGGCGAAGCTGACGGATTTGATCTTTTCGGCAAGTAACGAAGCACAGGATTTCGGCGCGGTGGATTGCGTCTTTCTCGCTTTGCCACATGGACAGGCGATGGAGGTTGTGCCGCAAGTGCCACAGCCGACAAAGGTGATTGATTTGTCGGGCGACTTTCGCTTGCGCGACGCCGACATCTTCAAACGGGCTTATGGGCGCGAGCACGCGGCAATGAGCGCACAATGCGAGTTTGTTTATGGCCTCACTGAAGTCAATCGCAACGCGATTCGGAGGGCTTCGCGGATTGCCAACCCCGGCTGTTTCGCAACGGCGCTTGAATTGGGGCTATATCCGTTCATTGCTGCGGAGTTGGTGACCGGAAAGATCGTCGCCGATATGAAGACCGGCTCATCGGGTTCCGGCGCGAAAGCCGCCGCCGGTACGCACCATCCGAAACGTGCCAATAGTTTTTATGCTTACAAACTGTTAGACCATCAGCATCAGCCGGAGATTGAACAGATGCTCACGGCAATCAATCCCGAATGGCAAGCAGACAGCAGCCTTGTCATGCAGACGCATTCGTTGCCAGCCGTTCGCGGCATCTTCGGCTCGATCTACCTGACGACGCGCAAACCGATGGGCCGCGAGGAAGTCGGCAACCTGCTTGACGAGTATTACGGCAGCGAGTTTTTCATTCGATTGGTTGACGGGTCGCCCGACATCAATTGGGTGAAGAACACCAATTTCGTAGACCTCGGATGGGCGGCGAATGGCGACACCGTCGTTCTCTTCGTCGCTCTTGATAACTTAGTTAAAGGCGCAGCGGGTCAGGCAGTTCAAAATATGAATCTCATGTTCGGCATTGAGGAACGCACCGGACTCGTGATCGCCGGAACCAATCCCTAAGAAGGGTTGTCGGTTGTCAGTTGTCGGTTTCCGATTGTCATTTGGCAAGTTGTTTTTGGAAGTGACAATCGAAGAGATGGATTAACCGGCAACTGACCGCCGACAACCATCAACTGACATCCTGACAACTATGAACTTGATTGACATCGAAGAGCAGTATCAGGTCGCAACCTATAAAAAATTTCCGTTCGTCATTGAACGTGGCGAAGACGTTTGGGTTTATACGAGTGAGGGCGAACGTTACCTTGATCTGTATGGCGGTCACGCTGTCGTTGCCACTGGACATTCGCACCCGCGCATCGTCAAGGCTATCGCCGAACAGGCGGGACGGCTGATCTTCTATTCCAATCTGGTCTATAACGATGTGCGCGCCCGCGCGGCGGCGCGCCTCATCGAGGTTGCGCCGCCGCCGCTTGGCAAAGTCTTCTTCGTCAATTCGGGCACAGAGGCCAACGAAAACGCGATGAAGATCGCTCGCAAATTGACCGGGCGGGCGAAGATGGTTTCGTTTGAGGGCGGCTTTCATGGGCGCACGCCTGGTTCGCTTTCGGCGACCGGGTTGGAAAAATATCGCGCCGGGGTTGCGCCGCTTCTGGAAGGGCATGTGTATGCGCCGTTCGGCGACCTCGATATGATCGAGACGATGATTGACGAAGACACGGCAGGCGTGATTTTGGAGCCGATTCAATCTATGGGCGGAGTTCGCATGGCACCCCCGGAGTTCTTTCGTGCGTTGCGGCAGTTGTGCGATGAACGAGGAGCCATGTTGATCTATGACGAAGTGCAGACCGGCATCGGGCGCACGGGCGAATACTTCTTCGCGGGTTACTACGATGTTGTGCCGGATATGGTGACGTTGGCGAAGGCGATTGCCAGTGGCGTGCCGATGGGTGCAGTGTTGATGACTGATGAGATTGCCGCAGAGATCAAAACCGGCGATTTGGGAACGACCTTCGGCGGCGGGCCGTTGGCGTGCGCGGCTCTCGAAGCCACGCTTGATGTGATCCGCGAAGAGGAACTTCTTGAAAACGTGCGCGAGAGTTCGGAGTACCTCTTTGCTCGATTGCGCGCAGTGCCGTGCGTCGAAGCCTTCGGCGGCATGGGGTATCTGATCGGCATCCGGTTCAAAGAGAGTGCAGCAAAGCTCTATCAGCAGGGGTTGCTCGATCACAAAATCATCACCGGGTTGGCAGATGATCCGCAGGTGTTGCGCTTGTTGCCGCCGCTGACGCTGCGTAAGCCGGAGATTGACCGATTTATCGAAACCCTTTCGAATTTGCATTTGCAGAAGTGAGATAGTCATGAACTTGCAGGGCAGAGATTTTTTAAGCACGGGTGATTTCACGCGGTTGGAACTGACCGGGCTGATTGATTTGGCAGCGCGTATGAAAGCGGGCGATTACCACGACCGTCCGCTTGCCGGTCGTAGTGTCGCGCTGGTCTTTTTCAATCCGTCGCTGCGCACGCGGGCTTCGATGGAAATCGCGGTTTACGAGTTGGGCGGCAATGCCGTCACCCTCGATGTTGGCAAAGGGACATGGAGTCTGGAACACCGCGAGGGAGTGGTGATGGACGGCGATAAGACCGAACACATCAAAGAAGCAGCGCGCGTGTTGTCCCGTTATGTCGTCGCCATCGGGGTGCGCGCTTTTCCTGAAATGCTCGATTATGACTTCGACACGGCAGACCGCGTCGTGCGCGGGTTTGCAGAGCATAGCAATGTGCCGGTGGTCAATTTGGAATCCTCTCGGCACCATCCCTTTCAAGCTCTCGCCGACATCCTGACGATTCGTGAGAAGTTGGGAGCCTTGAACGGCGAGCGCGTTGTCTTGTCGTGGGCTTATCATCCGAAACCATTGCCGATGGCAGTACCCAATTCCTTTGCCCTCATCGCCGCACAGTTCGGGCTCGACCTGACGATTGCTTGCCCGCCCGAATACGATCTCGGCGATGAAGCGATGGCCGAGATTTATTCTGCATCGGAAGCGAACGGCGGGCGGGTGCAGATGGCTCGCAATCAGCGGGAGGCTTGCGCCGGAGCGCGCATCATTTACGCCAAAAGTTGGGGGGGCAAATCGTTTTATGGCCGTGCCGAAGCTGATGTCCAAACTCGTCAGGCGTACAAAGATTGGCGCATTGACGAGACTATTATGAGTTCGACAGACGGCGGCTGGTTCATGCATTGCCTGCCGGTGCGTCGCAATGTTGTCGTCACCGATGGCGTATTGGATGGCGAGCAGTGCGCGGCGATTGATGAGGCCGAGAACCGATTGCATGTGCAGAAAGCAGTGCTCGCCTCTCTTTTGGAGTGACAAGTGACAAGTGACGAGCCGGACAGCTAGCCACTTGCCAGTCGTCACTCGGTAAGAGTGAAGATGATAAACGAACGACTCGATTTACTGCGCGAAGCGCTGCCCTACATTCAGCGATTCAAAAATAAGATTTTCGTCGTCAAGCTATCGGGCAAGATCACCGAGAATCAAGAAAAACTCAACTCGCTTGCTGAAGAGATCACGCTATGCGAGCAAGTCGGTATTCACATTGCGGTGATTCACGGCGGCGGCAAGCAGCTTACGCACATCGCTGAACGACTGGGCATTGCCCAGAAGATTGTCAATGGTCGCCGCGTCACCGATGATCAGACGTTAGAGATTGCCAAGATGGTCTTTGCAGGGCAGATCAATATGGATATTTTGGCGGCGCTCAGAAAGTCGGGGGCGCAGGCGGTCGGTCTTTCAGGAATTGACGGCGACATTTTGCATGCGCGACGGCGCGAGATTCAAAAAGTTCTCAATCAAGAGACTGGCGAAGTCGAAACCGTTGACTTCGGGCACGTCGGCGACATTGTTGAAATCAATGTTCGCTTGCTGCGTCTGTTGTTGGACAACGATTACATTCCGGTCATCTCTTCACTCGGTGCAGACGAACAGGGAAACGTCTACAACATCAATGCTGACACGATTGCTGCAGAGATTGCCGTCCATTTGCAAGCTGAAAAGTTGATCTTGATGAGTGATGTAGATGGCATCTTGCGGGATCGTGCGGATGTGAGTTCAAGGATTTCCCGGCTCACGGTCGAAGAGGCCGAGAGACTGGTTGCCGAAAGGGTTGTTTCCTCCGGGATGTTGCCGAAGATTGCCGCCATTGCACACCTGATTCG
Source organism: uncultured Clostridia bacterium (assembly GCA_964468725.1). Classification (GTDB taxonomy): domain Bacteria; phylum Acidobacteriota; class Blastocatellia; order UBA7656; family UBA7656; genus CAYXVU01. Next base: position 33,674 of record CAYXVU010000021.1, on the reverse strand, counting down.
TCGTGGTGTTCGCAGCGCCCACATCATCAACGGTTCGAAGCGCAACGCCTTGCTCTACGAAGTTTTCACCGACGAAGGCGCGGGCACGATGATTACGTCGTGAAGGAAGCGCCTCGGTCGCTACGAATCAGCTTTTCGGCGTTGCGACAAACGCCAAATCGGCGAGAAGTAATGCACCGCTCTGCGTCTGATCAAATTTGAAACGAACGCTACGAATGTCCTGCAAAGCTACTCCTGTAAAAACAGATAACGGAATGCGAACCCCGTTGAGGGTGAGGCGTGGCAGCGAATCACTCAGATGTAGCCCCGGCGGGTAGTAGAGCGATTTGGAGACTTCGCTGACTCGCACAGAAGCACTGATTCCCCTGCCATCGGTTAGTTCTACCGTGAAATCCTGCGCTTGTTGAGCAAGATTTCGATTATCTGAAAAATTGACGCCGACGCGAAATTGAAGAGCTTCAAACCGAGAGACATCGCGGTAATCGTTGGGTAAATCATTTTGGTAAAACGCCGACAGTGACGACCAAGCCAAACGCAACTGAGTGAGTCTCGGTTTGACTGGCGATATCGGCAAGAGTAAGGTGTGCGGCTCTTGATAAAACGGGTTGCCGGGTAAACAATGGCCTTCTCCGCCGCAAATGCCGTAATCACTGAGTTCTGAATGGGTGACTGCGCCGCCAAGCGTATTGGCGACGAGGCTCGATTCCGTAGCCAGCCGGTTCACATCCAGTCTCAAGTTCGGATCGTCGGGCGGGTGATAGGTGACGAAGATTTTGTCGGTGAGCGCCGAAGTTGGAGGCGGCGCGGCTCCGCTCAGGAGAGGTAAAAATTGTGTCTCATTTTTCAGATAGAGGCGAAAGAACGCTACGGTATAGGCAATGGTCGCGGCGCGTTGTTGCTCCGGCAGCAGGCGACGGCTCTCGTTGGACTGATCGCAATCTGCCCCATCATTGAGCGTTGCTACTGGAAACAGCCCCGGCGTCCAGACCGTATTGAAACTCCCGTGATTGCCGCCATGGATCAAGACCGTATGTTTGGGCGCCGGGTCGGCGGGCAGGCTATAGCGCGCATCATCGAAGTATTGCACCCCGATCAACCCGGTATCGCCATCGCAATAAGCGAGCAGTACGGCGAGGGGAATATGATTGAGTACCTGGCGGACACGATTCGAAGGGGCGAGAGCCAATACCGCTTTGATATTGTAGGGAGAGCCAAGTTCTTTATTAAACAAAGCATGCTTGATCGCGTTTTCGCCGCCGAATGAGTGCCCCATCGTGCCAATCCGGCTCATATCCACATGACCGACAAAGAGTTGATCGAAGGGGGCTTTTCCAGCGGTGTTGAATTCCTGCCATAAGGCGAGGTGTTGATGAACCAGTTCCGCCCATGCGCGGTCATTCTCATCGCTATTTCCCGGCGCTAATAGTCCGTTGGCACTGATGGAAGCGACGATGAAGCCATGGCTAGCTAGCTTTTCTGCGAGGTAATTATATCCTTGATAGTTAGGAAAAGGGCGAAACTTCTTTTTGCATGGCCAAACATCTACCGTAGCTTTCCGTTTTTTATAACAAATCGTGTGTACGCCATGCATAATGACGACGAGCGGAAACGGCCCTTCCAATAAGGCTGTTGGATAATGAACATTGCCACGCAATTCAATAAGCTTACCCGTTGAAGGCGGCGCGAAAGCCGTATCCCCATAATCGTATTCGGCATGTGAAACCGCAAGCGGGCCCGTCATTCCGGGGTCTGGTACTTCGGCGTTCGACATCCGCTCAGCGAAGGCCAAGGGCTTTGCTGCAATGAGAGGAAGAGGAAGCCTGACGACAGGCAACCACAAGAGAAGACAAAGCAGAAGAGCAAATGGTTTTGGCATATCGTTCCAGCCCTTTCCAATAAGAGGAGTGAGTTCAAAATGTTATTTTGGAAAGGCTCAATGTCTGGGTAATAGAATCACAAAAACGCGAATTTGCCTAATTAGTTTTTTCTGGACAGCAGGGAAAATATATTATGAAATCTTAGGAAAATTATAAGGGCATAGTTTTGAGGAATATTGGCTATGCAGTTTAGCCCGAATGAATGTATCAGATGATGTTTTGTCTATGCTCAAACAAAAAAACAAGGGCGCTTGAAAATCAACTGCACTCGACGAGTTCTGAATAGACGGGTCGCGGGTTCTTGTTTTATCCTTGCCAAGCCAATCATCTAGCCAGTGGATTCCTTCAGGAGGTTCGCCGTGAGCAAACGGGACGGTTCGACTTTAATATGGATGTTTTTTTGCGTGATGCTGTTAATGCCCTCTCACCTGCGAGTATTCGCGCAAGGCAATCAAACGGCTTTCGATATAAAGGCTTTTGACCAACTGCAATGGCGCAGCATCGGCCCTTGCAATATGGGCGGGCGCAATGCCGATATCGAAGGTGTTGCGGGTAATCCGAATCTGGTCTATGTCGGCTCGGCTTCCGGCGGCATCTTCAAAACCACCAACGGCGGCACGACCTGGACGCCGATCTTCGAGCGACAAGGTACGATCTCCATCGGCGATCTCGCGCTCGAACCGAACAATCCGGATGTCATCTGGGCAGGCACAGGCGAATCGAATACGCGCAACAGCGTGTCGTTCGGAGATGGCGTCTATAAATCGAATGACGGGGGCAAGACCTGGCAACACATGGGGCTGCGTGATAGCGAACGCATTTCGCGCATCGTCATTCATCCGCAAAACCCCGATATTGTCTACGTTGGTGCGCTCGGTCATGCCTTTGGCCCGAACGAAGAACGCGGCGTTTTTATGACCACCGATGGCGGCAAGAGTTGGCAAAAGACGCTCTACCTTGACAACGAGCACGGCGTTGCCGACCTCGATATAGACCCGACCAATCCAAATATCTTGTATGCAGGGATGTGGAGCTTTGAACGCAAACCGTGGACGCATCGCAGCGGAGGCGAGAAAGGCGGGGTCTTCAAATCCATTGACGGTGGCCGGACGTGGAAGAAACTGACCGAAGGATTGCCGAAATTGATGGGACGCATCGGCGTCAAGGTTGCGCCGAGCAATCCGCAAGTCGTCTATGTCATCGTCGAATCGAAAGAGGGTACGCTTTATCGTTCGGATAATCGTGGCGAAACCTTCCGGCAAGTGTCAAAGAATCCTGCCATCGTCTCGCGCGGATTTTACTACACCGATATGCGCGTTGATCCGACCAATGAGAATCGTATCTATGCCGTCGCTTCGACATTGTTCGTTTCGATAGACGGGGGGCGCTCGTTTCGTTCGATCACCGGACGCACGCACATTGATTACCACGCGCTGTGGATTGACCCGAAAGACCCGAAACGGATGTGGCAAGGGCAAGACGGAGGCATCGCTGTCACCTACGATCAAGGCGAGACCTGGGAATATGTCAACAACATTCCGATGGGGCAGTTCTATCATGTTCACGCCGATGATCGCTTGCCGTTTTACTATGTGAGCGGCGGCTTGCAGGATAATGGCAGTTGGACGGGGCCGAGTCGTACCCGCGAACCGGCAGGCATTATGAATGATGACTGGCGAATGGTGAGTTTCGGCGATGGCTTTCACACCATCAATCACGCTGATGATATTGATCTCTACCTCTCTGAATCGCAAGGCGGCAACGTCGTGCGCACCGATATGCGAACCCGCGAACAGCAATTGGTCGCGCCCTCGGTCGAAGACGGCAGCGCGGCCAACACCGTCACCTATCGCTTCAATTGGAACGCACCCATTCACGTTTCGCCGCATGATAAAAATGCCGTCTTTATCGGCGGCAACGTGCTCTTCCAATCAACCGACTTCGGCAAAACCTGGCAGAAGATCAGCCATGATTTAACGACCAACGACCCGGAGAAATTGAAAGACGCAGGCGGCCCCATCGCGATTGAAAATTCGACGGCAGAGTATTACTGCACGATCATCAGTCTGGCCGAATCGCCCGTCAAAAAGGGACTGATTTGGGCAGGAACGGACGATGGCAACCTGCAAGTCACTCAAGATGGCGGTAAGACCTGGAACAACATCATCAAAAATGTTTCCGGCATCGCTGCCAATTCGCCCGTCTCGCACGTTGAGCTTTCCGCGCGCAGCGCAGAGGTGGCCTATGTTTCGTTCGAACGTCATATGTTTGACGATTTTCGCCCGTACATCTTCAAGACTTCTGATGGCGGGCGCAGTTGGATGAATATCAGCGGCAACCTGCCCGCGAAAGCCTATGTGCAAGTTGTGCGGGAAGACCCGAAGAATCCGAATCTGCTCTATGCGGGTACGGAGATCGGCTTATTTGCTTCTTACAATGGGGGCGGCAATTGGGTATCGCTTGGTTTGAAGAACTTGCCGAATGTTTCGATTCACGACATCAAAATTCATCCGCGTCAAAACGACCTGATACTCGGAACGCACGGGCGCAGCATCTGGATTTTCGATGACGCGACCCCCATTCAACAGATGAACGAGCAGATTGCTGCCAGCGACGCGCATCTGTTCGACATTCGACCGGCGTTGCGCTTCACCATGCGATTTACGCGTTACGGCATCGGCGACAAGGTGTTTCAAGGGCCGAATCCGCCGGGCGGCGCGTTGATTACGTATTACCTCAAAGAGAAGCCGGATGAGAAGACCAAAGTAACCATGCAGATTCTTGACGACAGCGGCAAGATGGTAAACGAGATTCGCAATGTGCCTGCGGAGAAAGGGATCAATCGCGCCACTTGGAATCTCAGCTATGAAGGCGCGAAGTTGCGCACCCCGCCGACCGAAGAACAACTCGCTTTTGTCGGTCAACCGCGCGGCCCGCAAGTCTTGCCGGGAACCTACACCGTGCGATTGAAAATTGGCGACCGCTCGCTGGAGAAAAAAGTAGAAGTGCAGATGGACCCAACTGTGAAGGTAGAGTTGGCCGATTTGCGCATGCAATTCGATTATGCGATGAAGCTGCGCGATATGACCTCAGCCGTCAACGAAGCCTTGCGCTCGCTCGATAGCTTGAAGGAGCAGTTGCAACAGATCGAAAAGACGGTGAAAGATCGCCTGCCCGATGCTTCCGCCGATTTAACCAAAGCGCTTGGCGATTTCATCAAACAGGTTGAAGCCGAACAAGACAAGTTGGGTAACAAGCCGGAACCGACATTGGGACTATCCGGCATCCCGAAACTGGCTGATCGAGTTGGCGGCCTCTTCTTTACGATTGATGGCGGGAATGCTGCGCCGACACCGCCCATGCGCGAGTATTTCAACAAGTTGCGCAGCGAATTTCCGCCGCGCCTGAATGAAGTCAACAAGTTCCTCAGCGAGCGCGTCGCGCAGATGAATGACACGCTCAGGAAACACAACGCGCCGACATTGGTTGCCGGTAAGCCGATAACCTTGCCGCAATAGGGTTGACGACTACGACGACTCAAGCGGGCAGATGGAAGAAAGGGGAAGGGGCGAATCGCCGCGCTACTTCGTCAAAGGGTTTGAGCCTTCTTTCAACGGGAGATCATAGATGAGCCGAGAAGAGGGGATTCAGGTTGTTGCCGACATCACTCGGTATAACGCGACACTTCTGCCGGACAAGACCGCCATCGTCTTCGGCAGGCAAGAATTGACCTTCGCCGAGCTGGATCGTCGTGCCAATCAGTCGGCCAACGGCTTTCTTGTCAGTCATAGCGCGCCGCAAAGGCGCATTGCTTTGCTTGATAAAAACTCGGCGTCATTCTTTGAAATCTTCTTTGGGGCGGCGAAGTCGAACAATGTGTTGGTGTCGGTCAATTGGCGATTGGCCGCGCCTGAAGTCGCTTACATCATCAACGATTCGATGGCAGAAATCCTCTTTGTTGGCGAAGAGTATTTCGCCATCGTCGAACAAATACTCGGTGAATTGAAGACCGTGAAACAGGTGATGACGCTCAGCGGCAGCCATCCCGAATGGCCGACTTACGAGTCCTGGCGCGACCGGCAAAACGACGACGACCCGAAAGTGTTAATTGCCGGTTCGGATGTTGCCATTCAACTCTATACCAGCGGCACAACCGGACATCCGAAAGGCGCGCAAATCACCAATGGCAACCTGCTCACGCTTGTCCCGATGGCCATTCGTGAGTGGGGCGTGTGGACGGAAGATGACGTGAACCTCGTCTGCATGCCGCTGTTTCACATTGGCGGAGCCGGTTGGGCTGCCATCGGTTTTTACGCCGGTGCGAAGACCGTCATCACCCGCGAGACGTTGCCTGTGGAAATTCTTCAGAACATCGCGCAGCATCGCGTTACCAAAGCCTTCTTTGTTCCGGCCTTGATTCTGTTTATGCTGCAATCGCCGGAGATCAAAGATACTGATTTGTCATCGCTCAAATTATTGGTCTATGGCGCATCGCCGATACCGCTTGATCTATTGCGCGTTGCTTTGCAAGTCTTCCGCTGCGGCTTTGCGCAAGTCTATGGGTTGACCGAAACAACCGGCGCGTTTACTTGGTTGCCGCCCGAAGATCATGACCCGGCGGGCAATGCGAAGATGCGTTCATGCGGCAAACCGCTTAGCGGCATCGAAATTCGCATTGTTGATGCAGAAGATCGGGACGTTGCTGTTGGTGAAGTGGGCGAAATCATTCTGCGCTCGCCGCAGAACATGAAAGGCTATTGGAATCTGCCCGACGCGACAGCGCGCGCGATTCGCGGCGAATGGTTGTACACGGGCGATGCGGGCTACTTTGATGAAGACGGATACTTGCATATTCACGACCGCATTAAGGACTTGATTATCAGCGGCGGTGAAAACATCTATCCTGCGGAAGTTGAAAGCGCGATCTTTTCCCATCCGGCAGTTGCCGATGTTGCCGTGATTGGCGTGCCGGATGACAAATGGGGCGAGGCTGTCAAAGCCATCGTTGTGAAGAAAGCGGGTGCAGAGGTTACAGACGAAGCGATCATCGAATTCACCCGTGAGCGCATCGCCCATTACAAATGCCCGAAGACGGTGGATTTCATCGCCGCTCTGCCGCGCAACCCATCGGGCAAGATATTAAAGCGTGAACTGCGCGCCCCCTATTGGGAAGGCAGAGAGCGACAAGTGAATTGATCGCTCTGCCCATCAACTCGATGATTCGATTTCTACAATCGCATCATCGGACGGCTTATTGCAATTGCAAACGGCGGCGCGGGGTTTCGCTGATGGGATTGCCCGCCGCATCGAGCGCCAAAACGCGCCATTGCACCGTCCCACCATTTACCTTCTCTTTCAACCACGATGGCGCGCGATAGGTTGCTGAAATGGGCAAGAGAACCGCAGCCATAATCAGTGTGCGGTTTTCGTCTTCGACTTCAATGCGGTAGAGGCTCACGCCTTCGATGGATGACCAGCGAAATTCAATTGGTTCATTGGACGATAGGATTGCATTGTCATCCGGCGTCAACGCCGTCAGTTTATTCGTCCGTTGATCGCTATCAAGATTGCCTGTGCTGCCGCCGACGTAGTAGCGCAGAGTCGGCAAAGCAAACCCCGCGACGCCGCCGGTTGGAATGGTTGCCGGACCGGCTCCGATTTCACCAAGCCGTGAATTGCCCGCGAGGTCTTCGACGGCTTCGATTCGCAACAGTACCAGATAAAGACCCTCCATATGAGAGGGTACGCGCCACCATTCGGGGCCGGGCAAGATGAATTTTCCCGTTGGCGGCAAGAACGTGTTAAAGCGGCTCAGCAATGTATAGCGACGCTGTCTGCCACGCAACTCAACGGGCAAAGTCGCTTCGGTCAACAGATCGAATTGTGAAGGCAACTCTTCACCGGGCTTGACGATTTCCCACCGACCTTTCAATCGTCCCGTGCCGGTGTATTTGATCTCCGCTTTGATGCCGGGCAATTTCTGATCGGCATTGATTAAGACGACCGGTTTATCGCTTGCCCATGACAGCTTCACTTCTGTCAGCGAGAAGGGAACGGCTGCGCCATTACCGCTCAAGCGAATCGTCACCGGCACAAATTCATCGGGGCCGCCAACTGTACTGATAAAACGGCGCACATAAAAGAAGGTGGCATCGTTGCCATTCGCCGCATCTTGATAGGCTTTGCGCGCCACCGATGGCGGAATGGACATAATGTCTGTGTAGATGCCGCTGGCGTTAAGCCGTGATTGATCGTAACGCACCGGAAGGCATCCAAATACGGTCGCCGGATTGCACATCATACCGAGATTCGGTGTCGCCGGTATCAGATCGCCGCACCAACAGGCATCGGCGGGGCGTTTGTTAATCACGCCGCTGAAGGTAAGGTAGACAGTTGTTGCGCCTTGCGAATAGGCAGTCACGCTCGAAGGGGTGACGCGCACTTGAGCATCAGCGGTGATGATGAAGGAAAATATGAAGAGGATAAGAATAAGGATTCTTTTCACGATGTTCTCCTAAAAAAAGGTAAAGCTCATTTGTACAAACAAGGTCTGTTGCTTTCGCAGATCATTGAGGGTAAAGACCAAATCACTCGTGCGGGCGAAGGTGTTCGAGTATTTGATGGAGAATTGCCCGCTCAGTTTGCGCCAGCGATCCTTTTCCCGCGCGAACTGATAGGAATACTGCAAATCGAAATTGATATTGCGATTATTTTTGGTTGCGGCGGCATCGCCCGCAAAGTTGTAAGAGACGGTCGAAACCAGATTCATCGCTTGTGTTATGCGCCAAGTTACATTCGGCCCGACCGTGACATTGCGATTGATGGCGCGATTCAGTTTATCGAGGGCGCTTTCGGCGTTGACATCCAAATTGAGATCAACAGCGACATGCGGATTGATGCCGACGCTGAAGCCCTGCGTGAAGTTTCGCAGATCGGCCAGTTCATTGCCGATTTGGCGATTGTTTTGAAATGAATGATTCAGTCGGTAGCCGAACCGCCATTTGGTAAATTGCCAGTCAGCAGTTATCCCCTGATTGGTGCTGACTTGATCGGGAATCGTTGCGAGGTCAACTTCGAAGCCGCCATTTACCGGGATTGCAGCACCGAATTGGAAGGTGCGGTTGAAATTATAGGCGGTGCGCGGCAACAGTTTCGAAGGGGCTTCGGGGTTGCCGAATAACGATGCCATAGGGATGGCAATCGTCAGCGTGTGAACCCTTGTATTCGAAGTCAAAATCGAAGGCACATTGGCTAGATTGTCTCGAAATCGTTGATGCGCGTATTGCGCTGTTATCTCGCCGAGCGAACCCGTAACTAAGAATTCATTGCTCAGCTTGTCGGCTTGCGTGGAGGCGCCGAGACTGCGGTAGAGCGGGTCAACGCGCTCGTGTTTGAAGTTGATCGTCAAGTTGAGCTTTTTGGTTTGGCTAAGGGCAAAATCTTTGAAGAGATCGTATGCCGCATCGAGGTATTGCGCGTTTTTCCAGATGGGAGCAATTTCGACGAGCGCATCTTGATTCTGGTTCAGTTCGGCATCGGCAGGATTAAAAAACTCGCTGCGCGAAAACCCGCCTTCGATGCGCAGGCGTTGATTGGCATCGGAAGCCAGCACGCGAAAGCCGATGCCTTTGCTGCGTTCCGCGTCGTTGACAATCCCTTGATTAAAGCCGCTGACTGGTTGTAACCAACCTTGCATGACGGCGGTTTCGACGCGCAAACCGCCGGGTCGTTTGGGTAACAGTTCAGCGCCGAGTGTGCCCGAAACCAGTTGGTGTCGGCGATTAGCCAGTCCGAAAAAATTGTTGAAGCCGACCACGCTCGAGCCATTCATCGCAGCCACCGAAAAGTCGAATTGCGAAGAGAAGGGCAGCGTCAGCGTCATTCCACGACTGGAAAAGCTGTTGATCAGGTGACGGCTTGTGCCGTATGAGGTGTGGCCGAGCAGATACTTCACGTTGCCAAATTGGTACTGCGTCAAATAGGAGGCGAGGTCAACAGGCAGCGCATCTTCGCCGAGTTCGCCAAAGCGCAAGGCTTCTTGTTGAAAACTCGATCCCGCGAAATCGAATTGCGTCTGCGCGGCGAAGCGACCGCGTAGCATCTCCGTGCGATAGCTGCTGGTCGTATTAAGGTCGGTAAAGGTTGGTCGCGCCGGGGCGTTATCGGCTGGAAAACTTGATTGTGCGGGCTGCGATTTGATGGTGAGCGAGATCGAAGGGATGAAGTCGAGTTTTTCAAAACCGAACCTTTTCTTTGGCGACGGCTCGGCGGCGGCTTCTGTGGCTTGAGGTTGCGCGCCCGTCTCCTGTGCCGGTTGACTATCGGCTGAGGCTGTCGGCACAGGTTCGGTGGTCGCCGATTTCTCTTGAACTTTATTGGTTTCGGTTTCGGCCTTTGTTCCCGCAGTTGCCGCTTCAGCTTGAATCGGTTTGGGCTCATCGGCTTTCCCTGTCTCTTGACTAGCGGGAGGAGCAACATTCTTTTCGGACGATTGGGCAGGCGATGCTTCGGGTTTTGCTGCTGCGGTCGCTTCGCCATTCTGCTTATCCGGCACAGATGGGGACGCGTCTGTGTTCGGCGTAGGTGATGATGCGGAGGTGACGGTAATTTCGTTTACCACTTTGAGGGGGAAGTGTGCGACCTCTTGCCACTCATCACGCGCCGCGATGCGATAGACGGTCACGACGGAATCGCCCGGCGACAGCGGTAGAATTTGGGCTTGGTAGATCAGCCGGGTTTCGCTCGCTTTGAAGAGGCTGGTGACATCAAGAGCGTTGATAAAGATGGCCAACCTGCCGTCCGATTTTTCCATAGCTCGGCTCAATTGCAGAGCAATCGCCGTATCCGGCTTGACCGACTGAGCCTCCGAAAAGTTCGCCGTGACGGTCAGCGGCCCAGAGGTCTTTTCCTGCGCAGAAGATGCTGCAATCTGCGCGCGCGCACTCTTCAGAAAAGAGAGATTCATCACAGCCAGCGAGAGCAGCGCCCCGATGGCGAGCAAACAGGCGGGTCTGAACGGGAATTTCTTGATTCTATGCTTGGTTGGTCTTTGCATTTCGGCTCACCTCGACAAATTAGCTGAAACGAGGAGTGCAGTCGTTTGGTCATCGAATGCGCTTGGCGGTTTGTCGGGCGCGGCCAATACCGCTTGCTCATTCAAGATGTATTGGCCGCTAGCCTACGACCCTGCCCCTTACGCGTGGAGGTTATTTTGTGACATTGAGTTGGAAGCGTAACTTCTTGACGGCGGTCTGTCCGTTCAAGCGAATCTGCACCAGATGGTTTTCAACTCCGGTGACGGTCTTGACGATTTCCGTGCCGTCTTTCTCATCTCCGGTGAAGTTGAAGACCGCAAGGTTGGTGATCTTATTATCAGCATCAATTTTGCAGATGACGACTTCGGCTTTCGATTCGCCTTCGAGCTTCTTCACCTTAAAGGTGATGCTGTTTTTATCCATCGGATAGACGCTGACGAAGGTGCGATTGCTGGGGCCGATGAGGGTACCAAATTGATTGGTGCCAAATTCGATGCGGCGCGGGCCGAGCGTCGCTTGCCCGTTATCTGCCAACTGGTTGAAGAGGCGCACCATCTCTTCGGCAGCTACTTTATACTTTGTGGCGTTCTTGATGCATTTGGCTGATAGGGCTGCGGTGGCGGCCAGCGAGGCTCCGGCGGTTGCGGGAGCGGCAGCGGAAGTTTCACTGGCGCTTTTAATGACGCAACCGACTTTGATGATGGTGTCTCCCCACTTCTTCCACACGTCCGTAAAGATTTGCGCCAACGATTCGCAACGTTGCGCCTGCGCGCTCGGCGCTACAGAGGTGTGAAAGAGAAGGATCAATAAGCTGGCAATGACGAAAGCTTTCTTTTTCATATTCATCGCTCCAAATTTTGATATTGGCTTGGTTGCCGCAATGGTTTTGCACTACCCCACGAGAGAGACGTATAGAGGCTCCGTCGTCGCACTCGTAGGGCAGTGATACCAAGTTGCCCTTCAATCTGAGGCGGTTGAGAGGTGGTCTCTGACCGCCGTCCTTTGGTGCAAGAGCGGCGGCCAGAGACCGCCTCTCAACCAAGGTTTCTCAGTTTGTTCTGCAATTCGGTATAAGCTAGGGGGTCGAGAAGTTTGCGATTAGTTCTTTGTGGGTCGGAAGGTGTAAGGGAAGCGGTCGCCGACGCTGCCTTTGCCGTCCAATTTGACGACGAGGATTTTGTTGCCTGCTTGCGAAGCCGAAAAGGTCTTCGTCATGCTGGTTCCGGCTTTCGCGCCGTTCTCGAAGGTGTGAGTGGCCAGATTGGTTTCGGCTCCGGTATCCAAATCAACGGCGCAGATGCTGACGACGCAACCGCCTTTGGTATCTTTCGGGCCAACGACCGGCTCTTTCTTGGTGACCGTGATGGTCACGCCTTTGCCCTTCTCGATGAGTTGGCTAACGAAGCGGCGATCCCCCGGCGCTACGAGAGTACCATTTTGATCGGTGTTCCATTCCATATCGCGCGGGCCGAGGCGCAGCGAGCTGTTGCCGACCAACGTATTCCACTTCTCAACGAGTTGCAGGAATTTTTGGCGATTCTCCGTGCATTTGCTGGTATTTTCTGCTGTCGGGTCAACCTTCTTGCACTCCTCTTTCAGCTTTTTGACAAGGTCGGTAATGACCGAAGGAATTTGGCAGCTTTGCGCGTCAGCGCTCGGTAGAGCCGCGATGGCGATGGCACACAACATAGTGACAGTGAGTACATAACGTTTCATAATTTTCTCCTTGAACGGTTCGTCTTTCGTCATCCGTGACGGTTGATCGAAGAATGAAATCTTTGAACTGGATTTTCGGATTGCAGGAAGAGCGGCGAGTTAGCTCAAACAGCTTCGTCCTACAATGTAGCCGAATTGGTTTGAGCGTCCGTCGGTACGAGCGGGACTATAGCAGCGAATTGGGACAAGCAGCGTACGCGTTTCAGAATTCCGAAACTCACACGCTGAAAACCGGCGGAGATACTATAATGAAGCCGCAATGGGCGTAGAGAACGGACGCGCTGCGCCACCTTCTGAAAGGTTTCCAATGCAATGGACGAGTTCATCCGTCAAGCATACGCTCTCGCTTTTTATCTGCACGGCGATGCCGATACGGCGGCTCGCATAACGGTTGCCGCCCTTGCCAAACTCGCCGTCGCCAGCGCCGCGCAAGACAAGCGCCTCTATTACACGCCGACCGGACGCGCACAGGCTCGTAAAGCCCGTAACAAAGTGTCATTCGATGAACCCCATCTATTACAACGCTTGGTCTATATCGAGTCCGAACCGTTTGAAAGAGAGAAAGAAGAACAACGCGAAACGCTTTGTGAAACCGATCTGCTTATCTTCTTTATCAAACATCTGGTGAAGATCACGGTGCGTCGCAACTCGTTTTACGTCACCTTAGGCGTGAGCCGCGTGTTGCACAACTATTCAACCTCAGAGACGATGGAGTTCTATAACCTCGTCATGCAAGACCCTGATCGCATCGGAGAAGAATCCTATTATCGTGCTGCCAAAGGTCGTGTGATGCAGGAAGTCAAAGAACGTTTTGGCACATGGCTCACCATCGCGCGCGGGCAGCGTGGCGAAGAGCGATTTCTATCGCAAGAGAATGCTTCACCCTTTACCGAATTGATTCGGGACAGCTTGCAACATTTCACCCCCTGGATGACGAAGTGCGTCGTGCCGCAAAATTTTACCCCGCTGGATCAGGACATCCCGGCTTTGACCTTTGCAGATTCCGATCCCGATGGCGAACATTGCGTCGAAGTGCGGCGCATTCACAGCATTCTTCACCCTGACTGTTTTGAGAGGCTGGCAATGGCATTACAATATGAACCTCCTGGCTCACGGCTCGAAGTGCCGAAATTCGCAATTTCTGCGAGCGGCCATGAACCGCCCCCAAATCGGCGACCTCCCGACCCGCTTGATGATCGGCAGCTTGACTTCATTAAAGGCGTTTTGGCTGAACAGTCCGCGCAACGTCGTTCGGCTCGCGCCGGTCTGTTGCGTATCGTCGTTGATGGCCGCGAGCAAGTTGTTATGAATCTGCGCACGACAAGCCGAGCACAACTTCATCTGGATGATCGCGCCGAATTGATCGAGGTGTACGGGGAAGGCGAACGAGGCGAAGTCTTATTGGCTACCCATCTCTTAGCCGAAGAGAGCGGAGCTATACATCGTTCGATAACCCTCGAAGCCGGTCAACGGATTGTCTTTGACATTGATAAGCCGCAGGGCGCGCAATCTGATGGCGGCGAGGTCATCGTAGCGGTCTCTTACAGCGAAACATATTGGGCAAGAGCAGCGGCGTTTTTCATACAACAACAGGCCAAGGCGATGACGGCGCGATGGCCATCGGCTTTGACGCATCAACGCGCGTTCAAACCCTTGCTGGCCGGAATTGCGTTGGCAGTGGCGCTGGTCGGTATGTGGATTTTTCTTCCCTCTTCTCCCACAAAGCTTGAGCCTGAAATCCCTTTACAAGCGCACGCGCCTTCGGGCGAAACGGACAAACCGATCATTATGAATCCGCAAACTGACACCCTCCCGGCGCTGCCGCAACAGAGCGGCACAGGAGCGTCTTCCCCTCAACCGCGAGCGACCCCCAAGAGGATAAAGAATCGGCGCGATGCTCAGTTGGCGCGTCACAAAGAGGCGGTGAGCGAGGGAGGAATTCTCTCTGACGAAACGGATGCGGTGATTGTCAGTGACTTGCGCGGCAATCGCGCCAGACTCGACACCCTTTCATTGCACGAGGTGAGAACGATTTGCTTGAGCGTGCGCGGGGATGAACGACTTGGCAATCAATTGCTGGCGGCCATCACCGCCCGATTGCAATCGAGTCGTCGTGTCAGCGTTACCCGTGATCGAGAGACTGCCGATGCCATGTTACGCTTGAACCTCACTCAAGAAGGTCAGCAATCTTCTATGCAAGTGATGTTACTGGATGCAAGCGGGCTGGTGATTTGGAACCCGCAAGCGAGGTCAGCCAAAATTGATTCGGTAGAGCAGAGCGCCGCTCAGGTGGCAGCGGACTTATTGGAGAGCCTGCAAAGGGCTGACCGCGCGGCACAAAAAAATCGGCGCTGAGCGACGGCTGCAACGCCGATTTTTGAAATTGCATACGGCATCAATAAATCTTGACTTGCCCTTGGACTAACCCAGCGTAAGCCAATGAGAAGGGCTGTTATACCGAGTTGCGAATCAATCTGAGAAGGTTGAACAGCGGTCTCTGACCGCCTCCCTGGCATTGGGCAACGGTGGTCCAAGACCGCCTCTCAACGGCGTTTTCTCATTTTGTTGAGCAATTCGGTATTATGTCCCTTCAGCCATCAAAGCTGAATAGCTTTTACTTCGAGAAATTCTTCTAACCCGTACTTGCCCAACTCGCGGCCCTTGCCCGACTGTTTATAGCCGCCAAATGGCGCCATCGGGTTAAACCCTGCGCCATTGATGTCAACCTGTCCAGTTCGCAGTTGCCGCGCAACCCGTTTGGCGCGTTCTTCATCTCCTGACCATACGCCTCCGGCCAATCCATAGATCGTATCGTTGGCGATGCGAATGGCATCGGCTTCATCTTCGTAAGGGATGATCGAAAGCACCGGGCCGAAAATCTCTTCCTGTGCGATGGTCATGTCGTTTTTAACGTTGGCAAATATCGTTGGTTGGACGAAAAATCCGGTCGGCGTATCGGCGGGCTGCTCAACGCCGCCGGTCACCAGGGTTGCGCCTTCTTCAATGCCTTTTTGAATGTAAGAGCGAACCCGCGCTTGTTGGGTTGCAGAGACCAGCGGGCCAAGTTTCGCTTTGCCTTCGCGCGGGTCGCCAACCGTGAATTTCTCGGCGGTCGCTTTAGCAATTTGGACGGCTTCATCATGACGACTGGCCGGTACGAGCATGCGCGTGTGCGCTGAGCAGGTCTGTCCGGAATTGAAATAGCAGTTGCCGACACCGCTACTGACCGCTTTGGCGAAGTCTGCATCGTCGAGAATAAGGTTAGCGGATTTGCCGCCGAGTTCGAGGGCGACGCGCTTAACGGTCTGTGAAGCCAGTTCACCGACCCGCCGACCGGCGCGCGTCGAACCCGTAAACGAAACCATATCCACATCCCGGTGCGCGGCCATCGCTTCGCCAACGACCGCCCCATAGCCGCTAACCAGATTAAAGACGCCTGCGGGCATTCCGACTTCATGAATGATCTCGGCGAGGATGAAGGCGGTAATGGGTGCGACTTCGCTGGGCTTCAAGACAACTGTGCAACCGGCGGCGAGCGCGGGAGCCACTTTGGCGACGACCTGATGGAGCGGGTAATTCCAAGGAGTGATGCAGGCGACGACGCCGACTGGTTCTTTGACGACCAGCGAGTTGCCGACCTTCTCCTCAAAGGCGAACTGCCCGACGAGTTCGGCATACATGCCCATTACTTTAGTCGGCAATCCGGCTTGCACAGCCGTAGCCAGCGGCAGCGGCATGCCGACTTCGTTGGCAATGACCTCGGCGATTTCCGGCATCCGTGCGGCAAGCCTTTCGGAAATCTGTCTCAGGTAGGCGGCGCGCTCGCTAACCGCGAGTGCCGACCATTGTGGAAACGCGGCTTTAGCAGCCGCGACCGCTTGATTGACATCTTCGGCAGTGCCTTCGGGCACGCGCGCCATCACCTCTTCGGTTGTCGAATTGATGACGTCAATCAAGTCGGTAGAGGCTGATGGTATCCACTCACCCTTGATGTACAGCTTGTCGTAAATTTTGATTTCAGATTTGGCAGTCGCGCTCATGGGCTTCTCCTTGTATGAAAGTTTTTGTGAAGGAAGAGGGATTATAAAGGCTCGAAGCGATTTCGTCACGAATCGCGGAACCGAGAAGCGGATAGCCTTTCAGGAAAACGCTGCGCCGGATCAGGCTCAACCGTAGCAAAAAAAATTATCTTTTTATGCAGAGCTTTCTCTCCGGTTTCCGTCTTTCAAAAGTGTAAGGCGTCGCGGAGTGCCATAACGCGCGCCATTGTTCTTCATCTCTTCGGTTAGCTTGGAGAGACTTACCCTCTCCATCCACACAGATCAAGATTCGCAAGGAATCGCTTTGAGGAGGTTCACACCATGCCATGGAATCCCACCATTATTGACTCTCAAATTCTGGCCGTTCACGCAGCGTTAGTCCCCAACGGCAATCAAGGAGAGGTCGTGCTCTTCGGCGGCGACGAACATTGGGGGGCGCAACAAGAGCCGGGCGGCGACTTTCGTAAGACGCGTGTTTACGATGTGCAGACACACTCGCTAATCGGCGCAATGATTCCTTCGCCGGATAGCGATGTCTTTTGCTCGCATCATGCATTTGCCAGAGACGGGCGGTTGTTAATCGCAGGCGGCACACAGAAATGGCCGGAAAGCGACGCACACGAACACGGTCTGGATTTTATCGGTCACCGACGTTGCTGGGTCTACAATTACAAGCAACGCACTTGGGCGGAAGTGACGAGGTTGAACACCAACCCGGATTTGCCGGACGAACCGCATTCGGGCGGACGTTGGTATCCGGGGTGTGTGACGCTCGGAAACGGTGAAGTGGCTGCCTTCTTCGGCCACCTCGATCAGCAGGATTTTCGCCATCGCAATACGCTGCCGGAACGCTACAACCAGAATGGCAATTTCTGGGTCAATATGCCGAAAGTGATGGGGACTGATGGGGAACCCAATGAAGACGGGCGGCGGTTCCTCTTTTTTGCTCGGGTGTACCAACTTCCAAATGGGCGGCTCTTCTTTGCGACGCCAATGCCCGCAAATTTTTCGGGCAGTACGGAAGGCACACATTTCTCGACAGCTTACGACCCCTTCTCCGGCGATTATCTCAACCCCAAAATTGGCGAACCCGAAGGGGCTTATCATGGCTGGGATCGTCCGGCAGTGATGCTGCCCTTGTTGCCCACTGAAGATTACAGAGTTCGCTTACTCTTCGTCGGCGGTGTCAATCCGCGACGGCTCGATTTAGGTGCAGGAACGCCCGCGTGGTCAGCGACAGCAGGGCGGGCAGCCGCTGTTGCCGGGCGTGACCGCCGATTTGCAAACGCCGTTTTACTGCCGACGGGGGAGGTCTGTGTGGTCGGCGGAGTTCATGAAACCGGAAGCTCGAATCCCTCCGACCCTCCGCCTGAAGACCCGGTTTTGGAAGCCGAGATTTATCGTCCCGGTATCAACTGGGCAGCCGGAGACTACTCTAACGCGGATGCCTGGTCGGTGAAAGAGGCAGCCATTCACACGCGCAACTACCATTCGACTGCGCTTCTATTGCCAAATGGAAAGGTGTTGGTTGCCGGTGGCAATACGCATGCCCTTTCGGGTAATCCGAATGATGACCTTACGCTATCCAACGGCGTCACAAAAAAACGCGGCATCAAGCAGATTGAACTCTACGAACCCGATTATATTGCGACCGCGAACCGCATTCAGATTACCAGTTCACCGACAGTTCTGACCTATGGCGAACCGTTTTCGGTGGAGATTGATCGAGCGGCGACCAATGTGAAGTATGTGGCGCTCATCCGCGCAGGCTCGGTGACCCACTCGACGAACAATGACCAACGCTTTGTCGTCCTAACGATCAATGCGCGCAACGGCAACACGCTCGATCTGACATCACCGCCGAGCGGTAATGTTGCGCCTCCCGGTTTTTACATGCTGTGGGTGGTGGATAATAGCGATCAGCCCTGCCAATTGGCGAAGTTCGTGCGCCTCGCTCATCTCAGTTGCACCGTCGTGACTGACCGCTCGACCTTTTCGAGCGAAGAAGTAGAAGCATTAGGAGGAGGCGGGCAAGCGACCTTCAACAACGCCGTCTTTGTTCAGTACGACGGGTTTATTCACACCGAGCTTACTGGAGCCCCCTCGTTTACGGCGCGTTGGGCGGATACCAATGCTGCCATCTCAAACACGGACTTCACGCTCATTCCCGCAGGGCGGTTGCAGGAAGTCAACCCCGGCTTTCCTGATATTCCGCAACGGATTACTTTCCCGTTTCATGTGCGCTTTCTCAACCTCAACACCTTTTCGACTTTCCCGGACAGGCGGCAAATCCGCTTAACCTTTACGCTCGGCCATCACACCTGTACAGAGACGCTCGATTTGACACACGCTCCCAATCCCTATATGACCGACATCAATGCGGCGGAGAATAACCCGGTGTGGTTATCAACCGATGTTCGCGTCTTCTCCATACCGATGGGGCAGCCGAAATTCGGAGACCTTGTACAGGGGGCTGACCCCATACAGTTTGTCCGTCAGTGTCTGGATAAGCTCAATAATCCGGCCAATAATCCCAACGCCCTGTTTGAAGCCCTTTCGACCTCGGCGAGTTTGGATTTGGCAGCCCTTTCGCCCGGCGCGCCGCTGCCAATCTTCAACTATGCCATCGCGCGCGTTCGCTATCGCGCGACCACCACGACAGCGCAACGGGTGAAATGCTTTTTCCGCATGTTCAATGTCGCGGCGACCGGACTGGAGTTCAGCGCGACGACAACCTATAACCGTACGGCAGTGGGAGCCAACACCGTCCCGCTGCTCGGCACGGCGGGCGGTGAAGTTGCCTCCATCCCCTTCTTTGCAACGGGGCGCGTCGAAACGGTTAGCGGCCAACCAGGCGCTGCGAGCATGGAGACGCAGCCGCTGACCGCAAACTACGATTTCCGCGACATTGCGCCCAATCCGTCCGGTGCGGAGGTGAGCGTCTATTTCGGTTGCTGGCTCGACATCAATCAGACTCGCAAGCGGTTTCCGATCAATCCGGGCGGGTCAAACGGCCCATGGTCAGAAGCCTCTTGCCAATCCATTCAAGAGCTAGCGCGCGGGCGTCACCAATGTATCGTCTCGGAAATCTTCTTCGATCAGGATTTGACCGACCCCGGTGAGACGCCGGGAACAAGCGACAATCTGGCGCAGCGCAATCTGACCATCCTGCATTCGGATAATCCGGGCGGGCCGGATTCGCACACGGTTATGCACACCTTCGAGATCAAACCGTCTTCGGGACTGTTTACCAAAAATTTTCTTGCCGCCGGATTGAGCCCTGATGCTCTCAGCGCCGCTAGCAGCAGCCACCAACGTCTCCGGTTGGATGAGTTGATCTTCCGTTGGTATAACCTGCCGCCGGACAGCGAAGTGACCGTCTACTTCTCGGATATTGACACCGCCGAGATTCAGCAGTTAGCCGCTTTTCGCAGGAGTCCGCTGGCATGCGAAGTCATCAATCAACGCACGCTGAAATTCAAAGTTGCCGGAGCGACCTGGATTCCAATTCCCGGCGGGCGCACGCTGAATATCCCGGCGTTGCTCTCGATCAAGCTCCCCGATACTGTGACCGAAGGGCAAGAGTTTCACGCCAGCATCCATCAGGTGTCGGGCACAACCAATCAAATCATCGGCTCTTGCGAGTTCCGCATCATCGTATCGAAAGCCGAACTGATTCTTGATGAGGAGATCCGCACGCTTTCAGTCTTTAAGCACATTCTGACGAAGATACCGACAGAAAATCGCTGGTATCCGATCATGCAACGGTATGTGCATCACATCGGCGTAAAGGTTGACGCATTGGGCGGCGATGCGAGCGCGGTTCATCCCAACCCGGACGGGTCAGGGAGGCCTTATCTGCCGTTGCCTGCGCCTGCCGACCAACGCGCTTGTTGGCAAGGGTGGACAGCCAGCATTGTGCTCGCGCTCACTTTATTGCTCGTCGGGCTTTCGGCCACCCCTACGATGCTGGCTGTTGTGTTGGTTATCGGCATCGTGCTGCTGGTCGTCTTGATCGCATATTGGGTAAGAGGCTGTTGCGGGCGTAACCGATGCGCTGTGTTCGACTATCTCACGCTCGGCTCTGCGGCGGCATTAGTGGGGCTAGTTATCCTTGCGTTGTTGGGTGCTGGAGGCCAATTTACCTCATTGGCAATAGCGATAGCCGCATCCGTGACTCTCTTGCTGGTGATTGGCTCATTTGTGTTGCGATGTCGCGGCAAATGTTGCGACGACCCGGTGGAAGACTGCAACCCGCAGCAAAAGAGGGCGACCGATCTCCGATTGCCCGTAAAAGAAGAGGCTAAAAAACCTCAATAGCGATTTGTACAGGGCGGCTCGTTGTTAGGGGGAAGGCAAAAGGTGTAACTGTTTGATGCCTCCAAATCTGCGGTCACGTTTTTGGTAATCCACGAGCGCCAAAAGAAAAGCCTTCTCGTCAAAATCCGGCCACAAGGTTTCGGTGACGTAGATCTCCGCATAGGCGATTTGCCAGATCAGGAAATTGCTAATCCGCATCTCGCCGCTTGTGCGAATCAGCAAATCCGGGTCGGGCATTGCGCCAGTGTATAGTTGCTGCGAGATTAACTCGTCGCTGATCGCTTCGGCTTGCAAGCGACCTGCCGCTACCTCACGCGCCAGCCGTTGAAAGGCGTCTACCAACTCGGCTCGCCCGCCATAGTTGAGGGCAATGTTGAGCGTCAGCCCGGTGTTGTTGGCCGTCTCGCGCTCCGCAAAGCGAATCGCTTCCAACACAGAGTTGTTCAACTCAGCCGGACGACCGAGCATCTGGAAGCGGATGTTGTTCTCTTGCAGATTGGCCAGTTCTTTTCGGAGAAACTCTTTCAGCAGTTTCATCAGAGCTTCGACTTCGAGGCGTGGGCGTCTCCAGTTCTCCGTCGAGAAGGCAAACAGAGTCAGATGATCGAGTCCAAGCCGCGCTGCGGTTTCTACTGCGCGGCGAACGGCCGATGCTCCTGCCCGATGTCCGGCGACCCGAGGCAAGCTGCGGTTAGCCGCCCATCGCCCATTACCATCCATAATAATGGCAACATGACGGGGAAGCCGTTCCGGGTCGAGTTGACTGAGTAAGAGTTGATTGCGCAAGTCTTCAGCGTTTCGCATATCCCTCGTTCCCTTTAGGCGTCGTGTTCACGCGTGGCCAGTAAAAACAGGGCGCAGACTGCTGCCAGAAAAAGCCATACTAAAATCGCTGCGAACAAAATTATCACCTTTTACCTCCTGATCTCTTCCGGTGAAAACGTCTGGGTTGCGTAGGTAATGGCGACTTCTTCAAAGGACGACTCGTTTCGAAAAACTCTTGCACGCGGATCATAGGTAATCACGATTGAATTTGCGGATTGCCATTCGATCTTGACCGGAGGCCCGCCTCCGGGGCCGGAGGGTGCGCGTCCATGATCCGAGTCACAGATGAAGATGTTACCGCTCTCATTAGGCAACCGTTTGGTTGGGGGCAAGATGGAGATTTGCGTACTAAACCCTGTAGTTGCTCCGCAATCGCGTTGAAAGACCACGACCTTATGCTTTTGACCGGGCGATAGGGATTCACGGATGAGGTCGTTACCGCAAAGATCATCCAGGCAGCCTGTACATAAGCTTGAAAGTATAAGGAAACCTGAGAGTAAGAGAGTCTTCATCGTGCCCCCGTTACTTGTGCGTGTACTTGGCTGTCACCTCATTCGATTCTCAAGCTTACCCGCTTGAAGCCTGAGAAAAATGAGGCCTCCGTGAGAAAATCCTAAAATCCAAGGGTTTCAACAGAGTGCCTCACTGACCGATCACCATCACCGAGACGGTGCGGGGGCGCGCGCAATCGAGTTCGAGCAGAAAAATCCGTTGCCACCGACCGAGTTGTAATTGTCCGTCTACGATGTTGACGCTTTCGGATGAACGTAAAAACAAGGCTTTGCAATGCGCGTGGCCGTTGGGGTTTTCATCAGAGGTCATATTCTCTGTGCGAACGCTGAAGTCGTCATGGCGATAGGCCTCGTAACGCGGCGCCACTCGTTCAAGCGTGCGCCGCATATCATCCAACAACAGAGACTCGTTTTCATTGATGATGATGGCCGTCGTCGTGTGTCGAGTTTGGATATTGACCATGCCAAATTCGACGCCGGATGCCGCGACGATCTCTGCAATCGAGTCGGTGATTTCGATAAACTGCAAACACTCAACGGTAAAGAAATGCAATTCGTCGGTATGAAATTTCACGGTTGAAAGGCTATCAACCGCCAGTCCAGGTTTGAACATTCTCGGCCTCCTCTGCTTTCAGTAACGGATGGTGTCTCAACCTGTGTCAGGCTAGGCAAACGCCACGCCGAAGGGGTCGC
>CAYXVU010000021.1:0-10646 GCA_964468725.1 uncultured Clostridia bacterium | reverse complement strand
CCCAGGTTTGAACATTCTCGTCCTCCTCTGCTTCAGCGACGGGGGCTCAATCTCTGTCGGGCAAGGCAACCGGCGCACCCCAGGGGTCGCCTCAAAAAAAGTGAGATGGCTGCCTGAACGCGGACAACCGACGACCGCAAACCGACAACTGAAGCAAGGTCACTATGCTGCATTCGTCATTGAGAAAAATGAGCCGCGTGTGAGAAAGTTGTGAGGCTTTACGGAGTGACGGGCTAACGAGCAGGCTGAGAGCTGAAAAAGAACCGCGAGGAGGGCGGCTCGTGGGGTGCTTCTTCTTCGACCCTTGGCATCTCGCAATTTCAATTCGATTATGAGTCAAGCGAAGGCACAAGCAGCGGGTTACCATTTCGATGAATTTTATCTCGACGCCGACAACCGCGAGTTGCGGCGCAGCGGCGAACTTGTCGCCCTCAACTCGAAATACTTCGATGTCTTGCTTTTATTGATTAAGCATGGCGGCCAGTTGGTCGAAAAGCAGACCATCTTTGAGCGAGTGTGGGACGGCGTCTTTGTGACCGATGCAGCCTTGACGCAGTGCATCAAAGACATTCGCAAGCAGCTTGGCGATGATGCTTCGAATCCGCGCTACATCAAAACCGTTCCGAAACACGGGTATCTCTTCATCGGAGCCGTCACCGATGCCTCCCCCAATGGCAACGATTCCGAAACTGTGACCGAAATCCCCACAACGGCTCAGAGGCCGTTCAAGTTTCTTGATTACTTCGGCGAGCAGGACGCCCGCCTGTTTTTCGGGCGAGAAGCCGAAATCACTCTCCTCTGCTCGCAAATTCTGTCGCATCGCGCTTTTGTATTGCATGGCCGTTCGGGCGTTGGCAAAAGCTCGATTCTGCGCGCCGGTGTGATGCCGCGCTTAAAGGCGGAAGCTCACCTCGCTTATGTGGTTCGCAGTTTTACAGACCCCCTGCATCAGATGGCCATCGCCGTCACAGACAACACTGGTGATGCCGTCCGAGAGGCGCTGAGATCGGCCATTGAGAGAACCAGCCGCCAGCATGAAGGAAAGCTGGTTGTCTTCATCTTCGATCAATTCGAGGAGTTCTTTTTAACCTTACCGCCGGAGATCAAAGGGCATTTCGTCACGGAGATTGGCAATCTCTATGCTGATGCCGCGCTGCCTGTGCGGTTTGTCTTCGCGGTGCGCGAAGACTTGCTGGCCGAGATGAGCGAGTTCAAAACTGCCATCCCGGAAATTTTTCATCATGAATACCGGCTCAACAAACTGACGCGCCAACAAGCCGCGCGCGCCATCACGGAACCCGCTGCACAGGCCGGTTGCCGCTTCGATGAAGATTTGATCGCGCGCTTGCTTGTTGATCTCGGCAATGCCAATGGCGTAGACCCGCCGCAGTTGCAAATCGTTTGTGACAACCTATACGACGCCAGAGAGGCGAATGGCCGATTGTCGCTTGCTCTCTATGAACAGATGGGAGGAGCAGAGCAAATGCTCGCCTATTATCTTGAACGAGTCATGCGGCGCTTTAACGCAGGCGACTTGCAAGCGGCGCGGAAGATTCTGACAGCATTGATTACGGAAGATGGGCAACGCATCGTTTTGCGCCTTGCGGATTTGCTGGCACGGGCAGGAGGCGGGGATGCGGCGATACGCCACCGTCTGCCGCAGGTGTTGGAAGAGTTGGTAGCGGCGCGTGTTGCGCGTTGGCGCAGTCAGGAAGGGGAGTCGTGGATTGAGTTGGCACACGATTTTTTGACGGCGGAAGTCTCGCGTTGGCTCAGCGCCGAAGATGTCGAACTCAAGCGCGCCCGCGCGGTCATTGAGAGGGCATCGGAAAATTTCCGCGCTCATGGGTTGATGGTGGATGCAGACGCTCTCGATGTCATTCTCCCTTTCGGCGCGCAACTCGGACTTTCAGGAGGAGAGGGCGACTTACTGGCAGCGAGCCTGCTCAATCGCTCACTCGAAGTGCCGCGATGGTTAGCAGAGGCTGCGCCTTCCTTCGAAGATGCTGTAAGGGAAGCGATGAAAAGCCCCGAATCCGCCGTGCGCTTGCGCGCAATCGAAGCCGCTCTCGTCATCCGCAGCGAACGGCTGAAAAGTCTGCTGCGCGATGCGGCATTGTGGGACAGAGACTTACTCGTGCGAAAAGCTGCAAGCGTTGCTTTGGCGGAATGGACGGGAGAAGAATCCGAGCGCATCCTCTCTGATTCTTCGGCAACCAAGCAGGTGGGGGCGATTCGCCGCGCTGTCAGTCTGGCGATGGTGCGCGATTATGATAAACGCTGTGTGCGCTTTTCGAATCAATCTCCTCCTGTTGCCTTGCTGGTCTTTTGTGGGTTGATGTGGGTGCGGGTTCGCAGAGGGTGGGAAGAGATCGTATGGCAAGCGAGCGGCGGAACCTTTGGGGGAGCTGTCTCTGGTCTGCTCGGCGGATTGATGCTCGGCATTGGGTTATCCGTTTCGCGCCAAGCCGCTTTCTTTGAATCCTTACAATTGACGCTGGCGCTTGTCAGTATGGGCACGTTTACCGGCGCATTAGGCGGGTTGGGGGTGAGCTTTGGTCGAGCCGCTGCGCAGTTGATTACCTATCGCCATAGTCGCTGGTGGTCGGTCATCGGCGGAGCCGCAGGCGGAGCCATCGTTGGGGGCAGTTCGAATCTGCTTGGCGTAGACGCCTTGAGAACCTTATCGGGTCAAACCCCCGTCGGATTAGCAGGCGCTCTGGAAGGTTCAGTCATTGGAGCTGGTGTCGCCATCGGTATTGTTCTGGTGACCACCCTCTTCAAAGAAGCACGGGCTTGGCAACGCATCGTCGGAGCGAGTGTCGGGTCGTTACTGGCCGGAATGATCTTACTGATGATTGGCAGCAATCTGTTTAGCGGCAGTCTGGAAATCATCGCGCGCCTGTTTGCCGATTCGCAATTGCGTATGGATCGCATCGCCTCATATTTCGGCGAAGGCCATTTCGGTAGAACCACTCAGATTGTCTTTGGCGCACTGGAAGGTTTGATGTTCGGTGCGGGGGCTTCGAGCGGTTTAGAGCTGGCCAGTCGGCTGCACGAGAGAATCTCATTGAATGCGACGCGGATTGTGAAGTGATCGCTCGCCTCTTGGTTTTCCCTAACGCCACAATCGCTTCCCACTCCGAGGCGGCGGTCAAAGACCGCCTCTCAACCTGCTCAGATTGATGAGCGACCGGGTATTAGCTTTGAAGAGAACGATTCGCCGCGATGGCGCGCAGCAACTCCTTCAGAAAACTGCCTGCGCGTTTATCTGTCGCCGCTTGATCTTTTGGATTGCCCGATTCATCGAAATTGCTCTGCGCCTGCGGAACCGGAAACGACTTGGCGATGGGCATGGCTCCGACGCTCATCAACACGCTTTGCACCTGCGTACTGACTTTCGCGCCACCAAACGAACCGGAGGAGACCGTTGCTAAGCCCACAGGCTTGTGTTGCCACTCGTCATATAAGGCATCGAGCGCGTTTTTGAGAGCTGCCGGATAGCCGCCGTTATATTCCGGGGTGACGATCAACACCGCATCGGCTGATTTGACTTGCTGGCTGAAGGCGATGAGGTCGGCAGGCGGAGCGGTTAGGTATTGCAACCGCTCAAAGAACAGCGGGAAGTTCAAGGCTTTCAAGTCCGCCACTTCGACCTGTGCCAATTGGTTCTCGACGATAAAGCGTTCCAAATAATTTGCGACGCGCAAACTATTGCGACCTTCACGAATGCTGCCGATGATGATGAGAATAGTCGGTTGATCGTTCATGACAAAACCATCCATTTCGTTTGTTGTGTCGAGCAGGTGTTAGCTCAAGACCTCATCCAGTTGATGATCGCTTGGGCAACCTCTTCGCCCGCATCCTCCTGAATGAAGTGGCCTGCCCCTTTGATAATGACTGGCGGAGCGATATTTTTGAAGATTGAACGCAGAACCTTTTCCGCCGGAGCTGTAATCGCATCCTTTTCTCCCCATGGCAGCAGCACCGGTAGGTCGAGACTCTTCAATCTCTCGATGGCAACGCGATTATCGTATGCGCCGGGGTGGTCTAGCCGCACGGGCACAAGACGAGGAAAGATGAGCGCCGCCGTTTGCGATTCTTTTGTCGGATACGGCGCGGCATAGGCCGCTGCTTCCGCTTCGGTGAGTGTGCGTTGGGTTAAGGTATTTCGCATCATCGCGGGAATATCGAGCATCTCGACGCGTTGCGAAAAGCGCCGCCACTTGAAGAAGGCTGGCGTTGCGCCGCGCCCGTCGGCGATGCCGGTATTCATCGCCACCAGCCGCGTGAAGCGTTCGGGGATTTGCGCGAGGACGCGCAACCCTAACATGCCGCCCCAATCCTGACAGACCAGCGTAATGTTTTGCAGGTCGAGCGATTCGATAAATTTTCTTAGCCAACGAGCATGCGATTTGTAGGTGTAAGCGTTCGTCAATATCGGTTTGTCGGAACGTCCGAATCCGATCAAGTCGGGTGCAATCACTCTACCAACTGTAGCCAGCGGCTCGATCATCCGGCGATAGAGATAGCTCCATGTCGGTTCGCCGTGCAGACAAAGAATCGGGTTGCCCCCACCTTTCTCAACGTAGGCCATTCGCAAATCTTCGATCTCTTCGTAATGCGGTGTGTAACTGAAATCCGGCAGATCGGCGAACCGTTCGTCCGGCGTGCGAAATACCGAACCCTCCGGCCAGGTGGTTTGAACGCCTGCGAACTGCGCAACTTTGGCGATGTCAGAGGGGGTGAGGCTCTCCGCAATTTCTGCGACCCATAAAGAGAAGGTTAATAAGTCGCAGTCAATTTCATGCTCCGGCGGGCGAGGTTCAAACCTGTCCCAATGGCCATAAACGATTGCCATCGAAGGATGGCCTTTACCGAAATCGCCCAGTTCGAGCGCGTAGAGATGGTCGTGGGCAGAGCGCCAATAGACTCTGCCTGCGCGTTTCCCGATGGCTCGTTCGATAGCGGGCGCTAGGTCGGGGCGCACGTCGAGTTCTTGTTCCCATAGCAGCGGATCGGGGCGCAAATAAGAAAGCTCTTCGACCGTTGGAGTGATGAAGTTCATCGCGTACCTCCACAGGTGCGATTGAGGAATTCGACGATGGCCTGTGCGAGATCAGCCCCTCGGTCGTCTTGCAGAAAATGGCGCGCCCGATCAAAAGAGATCGGCCCTTCGGCATGGGGCAGAAGCTCTTTCAAACGATTGGCGAACTCGATGGGGAAGACTTCGTCTTCGGGCGCCCACAGCAACAGAGTCGGCGTTTCGGCAAGTTCAGGCAGGCGATT
This sequence comes from uncultured Clostridia bacterium, assembly GCA_964468725.1. Lineage (GTDB taxonomy): Bacteria > Acidobacteriota > Blastocatellia > UBA7656 > UBA7656 > CAYXVU01. The sequence continues at coordinate 5,357 of CAYXVU010000021.1, read as the reverse complement.
TTCAATCGCTTTCATGTCCGCCCATCCTCTATCACCCTCTCGCGTTGGGATGGTGCGGGGCCAGGTCAGCACGACGTGATCGGAATCGGCTTCATCAAAAACGTGATGGTAGGCGCGCGCTTCCGTTGCGCTCATTTCGCGCGCTGAGGTTGCCGAAGGGCCATGATGGGAGAGAACTTTATGGCGCTTCATGAAAAACTGTCCGATGATCGGCGCGTGCCAAGTTGTCCAGGGTTTGGGCGATGCGTGAAATTTGCTGACCATGCCCGTAAAGAGCCAGGTATTCATGAGCACCAAAGCGGCGAGCCTTTCCGGGCGTTGCAAAGCCGCGCCCGTGCCCTGTGGGCCGCCCCAGTCTTGACCGACGATGACAAATCCGCGCAGTTCGAGTTGGTCAATGAGCGCAACCAAATCGGCGATGTGATGTGCCAATGTCAACGCGCTATCCATGCGTGGATGGTCGGAATAGCCCGCACCGACCCAATCGGGAGCGATGGCGCGATAGCCCGCTTCGATGAGCGGTTTGATGAAGTCACGATAGAGAAACCCCCAAGTCGGATTGCCAGAGAGCAAGAGTACAGGTCGCCCGCGTTTGTCGCCTTCGTCAAGGTAAGCCATCGTGCGCCCATTCACCGTGAGGGCACGTTGCTCAAATGGAAAGAGCGGCCTGAGCCATTCGGGTTTTGGTTTGAGTGCGGTCATCGTTGCCTCGTTGAGTCTGAGAATAGAGCTTTCCGATTCAGTGAAGAGGGCGATTGTCAGCCCAAGGGAGCGATTTGGCTGCAAACCTGCTTGAATGCTTGCCAATATAGGGCGTCGGCTCAGATGATTCGCTGATCTTCTTCCCTTTACTCGTTTCCCAATCCGAAACCCTGCATTCAGTCAATTGCTAAAACGACTTTGCCATAAGTTTTGCGCTCTGCCATATCACGCAATGCGCGCGGCGCATCGCTGAACGGATAGGCTTTGGTCACTGCCGGTTTGAGCTTCCCGGCTTCGCACATCTTGAGCATTTCGGTTTGCGACTCGGCGACATAGGCTGGGTGGCGTTCGGCATAGTTGCCCCAAAATACGCCGACTACAGAGATGCTTTTTAGCAAAACCCGATTGGCCGCCAGCGATGGAATGCGCCCGCTGACAAATCCGATGACCAGTAGTCGGCCTTCCGGTGCGATGCATTTGGTTGACAGATCGAAGACATCGCCGCCGACCGGGTCGTAAATCACATCTGCGCCGCGCCCGCCGGTTATCTGTTTGACTTGCTCAACCCATGATTCGTCGCGGTAGCTCAAGGCCTGGTCGGCTCCTTGCTCCAAACAGAATTGCAGCTTTTCATCGCTGCCCGCCGTCGCAATGATCTTCGCGCCCATCGCTTTGCCAATTTGAATGGCGGCCATGCCGACACCGCCCGCGCCGGAATGGACGAGCAGCCACTCTCCCGCTTGCAACGCGCCGCGTTTGGTGAGCGCGAGGTAGGAAGTCTGATAGACAATCGGCATCGCTGCGCCCTCGGCGAAGTTCATCCCGTCAGGGATACGAAAGGTGCGCGGCGTCGCAGCCAGCGCATATTCGGCGAAGCCGCCGAGCGAGGTCATGGCTTGCACCCGATCTCCGATAGCGAAGTCGTTGACCCCTTCTCCGATAGCCTCAACGACTCCGGCAACTTCACTACCAGGGGTGAAAGGGAAGGGCGGTTTGAATTGATATTTGCCTTGAATTTGTAAGATGTCGAAAAAGTTCAGCGCCGCAGCCTGCACGCGGATTCGCAGTTGACCAGCGGCAGGCTCCGGCATAGAGATGTCGGCGAGCGCCATCTGTTCCGGCTCGCACCACTCTTTGACTATCCAGGCTTTCATATCGGCTGTCCCTCATTTGCACTTTGAATTGTTGAGGTCGGGGATTATAGTCGCAACTGTCTGATAGGGGGAAGCCGATTTCCGTCGGTGGATGGAATGTGAAAACATTGCTGAAAAACTTTGCGAGATTGGTCTGACGATCATGAATTGACGAATTAGCGCTCTCGCTTCGTAAGCGCCGGTAGTTTTCAATCGGATAAAATTCGCCGTGCTGGCTCTGTGAAGCTTTCAGAAATCTTCTGGAGATAGTAAGTTCTGTGAGGGATGTTTACGAGCCATCTTTTTCGAAGCTCGTTCCGCTAGTCGGCTCGGTCGATTTCGCTGACGCATTCACTTTCTGCTTGGCTGATAAGTAGACCCAGTCAATGTTATGGGTGAGATATTTCGGTTTCGAAAACCAGTACAGATGATCGCGGGAGCCTTGCTTCTTTCGGTCAATCTGGTTTCCTCGGCGCTGCCTCTCACTGGAATCCGCGAGCCGGTCGCCTTCAGGGTTGCGATTATCGGGTTTATCTATGAGCCGATCAAAGACGATGGCCAAGCGAGCCGACAGGCTGAAGCGTTGCTCACCAACTTGCTCAAACTGGATGCTCGCGTGAGACTTGTTGAGCGAGAATTATTTCAACCTGCGCTGACCGGCCTCGGCTATCAGGGGGCTGTCAATTTGAGCCGTGACGAAGCCAAGCGGCTTGGCGCGGCAGTTGGCTGCGACTTCTTCATTACCGGCAAAGCCGGAACTTTTGCGCGCAGCGAGCGCGCAGGCGAATCCCACTTTGAATCGTTCATCGGGGTGATGAGCGTTGACGGTCGCAGTGGCCAACTCGTCGTCTTTGATTTTCTTCACGAGAAAGCCGCGACGGCAGGCCAATCGCTCGCGCAGTTGAACGCCAAACTGGCAGCCCAATTGCCTCAGTGGATTGAACGGCTGAGCCTGTGGCAGAGCCAACGTTTGCATTTGACGCCCGCGCGAAACACGAAGGAGTTGCCGGAGGAGATCGAAGAACTGCCAGAAGAAGGTTCCCTGCTTGCTGAGGGGTTCAAACCGCCGGAGTTTCTCAATCGCGTGAAACCCGAATACACCAGCGAAGCCGATCTCGCAGACATCATCGCAACGGTTGAAGCGATGGTCGTCTTTCAGGCCAGCGGCGCAGTGGGCGCAGTAGAGATTGTGCGTTGGGCAGGTTTCGGATTGGATGACGCGGCGGTGCAGGCAGTCCGGCAACTAAAGTTCAAACCCGCTTTGCGTGAAGGGCAACCCGTAAGCATTCGCGCTCCCGTGCGCTTCAACTTCCGGCGCTCGAACTAAGTCCACAATGAATTGCTTGGCGAAACCGCTCTTCATATAATTGCTCGCCGGGTGCAGTCGCCCAATCAAGACGGCAGATCAGACAGGCAGACAATGACAGAGTCAACCCCCGAAACCAAAGGGTCGAATTGGACGCTGGCGAATCTCTTTACCAGCGCCCGAATCCTGCTCATCCTGCCCTTCCTCTACTACATTTATTCAGGTCGTTTCGGAGTTGCCCTGACTATCTTTTTTATCGCCAGCATCACCGATTTTATTGACGGGTATCTGGCGCGCAACTACGGTCAACAATCACGGCTTGGCCAGTTCCTCGACCCGGCGGCGGACAAACTGCTGACCACGGCCTCCTATGTCGTATTAGCGATTCCTAACGACAGAATCCCGCACTTACCTTTCTGGTTGACCTTTGCGGTTGTAGGTCGTGATGTCCTGATCCTCATCGGTTCGCTGATTGTTTATCGGATGACCCGGTATAAGGATTTCAAGCCTACGGCGCTCGGACGGCTCAACACCTTTCTGGAAATGGGCTTGATCTTCTGGTTTCTGGTCTTTCACGCGGCGAACTTCTGGACTGGACTGCTGCCCTATCTCTACTTCGTCGTTCTCGCCTCGATACTGCTAACGAGTGGCGAGTATCTGATACAGGGCGCGAAAATCCTTCGTCAACACCAAAAAAAATCAGCCTGATGATCGCAACCTTTCTGCTAACCTCTCAAACTCTTTCAAGCAGACGTCCGAATAGATAAATTTTCGCAGACTCCTAGCAAAAAACTTGACAGTAATAGACTCAGATATTAGTATGGAGGCGACCTTTTTAACTATTGGAGGCGAAGTAATGAGCAAAATAATCGGAATTGACTTGGGAACGACAAACTCCGTAGTCGCGGTAATGGAGGGAGGAGAGCCTACGGTAATCACCAATTCGGAGGGCGGCAGGACGACGCCGTCGGTGGTCGGGTTTGCCAAAGATGGCAACCGGCTGGTCGGACAAGTGGCCAAGCGGCAGGCGGTCACCAATCCCGAAAATACTGTCTATTCGATCAAGCGTTTTATGGGCAGGCGCTTTGATGAAGTGAGCGAAGAGATGAAGATGGTGCCCTACAAAGTGACTCCGGCCTCGAACAATGATGTTCGCATTCAGGCAGGGGGAAAAGAGTGGTCACCGCCGGAGATTTCGGCGATGATTCTGCAAAAGCTGAAACAGTCAGCCGAAGACTATCTCGGTGAGAAGGTTACCAAAGCGGTCATCACGGTGCCCGCATACTTCAACGACGCGCAACGGCAAGCGACGAAAGACGCGGGCAGGATTGCCGGTCTGGAGGTCTTGCGTATCATCAATGAGCCGACGGCGGCGGCGCTCGCTTATGGGTTGGACAGGAAGAAAGATCAGACCATAGCCGTCTTCGACTTCGGCGGCGGAACCTTCGACATCTCAGTGCTTGAAGTCGGCGAAGGGGTGGTCGAGGTGAAGTCCACCAACGGCGACACCCATCTGGGTGGCGACAACGTTGACCAGAAAGTGATTGATTGGATCATCGAAGAGTTTAAGAAGGATCAGGGCATTGATTTGTCGAGCGACAAGATGGCGCTGCAACGGTTGAAGGAAGCCGCAGAGAAGGCCAAGATCGAACTCTCTTCAACCATGGAGACGGAGATCAATCTGCCCTTCATTACTGCCGACCAAAGTGGCCCGAAGCATCTGGTCATGAAACTGACGCGCGCCAAATTCGAACAACTGGTTGATAACATTCTGCAACGCACTTTGGCTCCGTGTCGCGCCGCCTTGGAGGATGCTGGACTGAAAGCGAGCCAGATTGATGAAGTGGTTTTGGTTGGCGGTTCAACGCGCATTCCGAAGATACAGCAGATGGTGAAGGAGTTTTTCGGGCGCGAACCGCACAAAGGCGTCAACCCCGATGAGGTCGTAGCGGTCGGCGCAGCCATTCAAGCCGGTGTTCTCGGCGGCGAAGTCAAGGATTTACTTTTGCTTGATGTGACGCCGCTCAGCCTCGGCATTGAAACGCTCGGTGGTGTCTTCACCAAACTGATTGAGCGCAACACGACGATTCCGACCCGTAAATCCGAGACCTTCTCGACGGCTACGGATAATCAAACCTCCGTCGAAGTCCATGTGCTGCAAGGCGAACGCCCGATGGCGACGCAAAACCGCACGCTTGGTAAATTCCATCTGGTTG
>CAYXVU010000020.1:0-42470 GCA_964468725.1 uncultured Clostridia bacterium | reverse complement strand
TATCAGATCAACCAGTGGGGCAAGCCGGAGCCGACGCCGATCATCAAGGTATGAAACCTACGGCGGCGAAACCTGCTTGCCTGAAGGAGCGCATCACTCGGTTGCCGCGTTCGGCTGCGCCGGTCGGGCGTCAAGCAGACGGCTCAACCAGGCGCGAATGTCGCGGAAGCTTTCAGGATTGACTTCGTGCCCCATCGGGTACTCTTTATAGCTCAGATCAACAGGGAGGGTTTCCAAAATGGCGCGCGTTTCGCGCCCATGCTGAACCGGCAACAGATCGTCATAGAGGCCATGCGTGACGAAGATCGGCAGCCCGGTCAAGGCTTTCGCTTCGGCCATCTGCGCGCGCGCCGATTCCGGCAGCCGCCCGCTCATGGCCACCACGCCTGCGAATCGCTGCGGTCGCACCAGCGCCAGCGTCAAACTCATCATCGCGCCCTGACTGAAGCCCATCAGATATACACGCTGCTCGTCCACAGGGTAGACGCTGACCAACTCATCAAGAAAACGCAGCAGCAGATGTTGGCTGGCCTCGGCTTGCCGCAGGTCGGGAATGATGCCTTGCGCGGTGAATTCAAGGTTAAACCATGCATGCATTCCCGGCATCAGGGTCACCGGCGCACGCGCGCTGACGATGAAAAAGCGCGCGTCCAAATAGGGCGACATGCTGAAGAGGTCGGCTTCGTTGCTGCCATACCCATGCAACAAGAGAAGCATCGGCGGCTTGGCTCCCGGCACGCGTTCCGGTTCGCGCACCAGATGAATCAGCGACAAATTTTGATCGGGCATAAGCATCTTCCTTAGCGTCTTCTTTCACTAGCGAAACCGAATTCCGCAATCAACCTGCTAGCGGTGTTCACTTCAATTCGATCAGCCTCACATCATACCGTCTTCGTGAAAAGTCGAAGAGCGACGGGCGCTGTGCGCTCGCCTTCTCCTTTGGCGCATTGGCCGCGCCGTTCTTTCTGACGATCAAGGCGCGTTTCTCAACGCCCAATCCGAAGCTCTGCAATTCGCCCTGCCGCAGTTCGGCGTGTAATTCGCCGACGCGCTTGGCTCCATACGCGAGCCATTCGGACAAAGTGATGGCGCGATCCGGCGGCGCGAAATCAGCCTGCCGCGCCTCCAATCCGTCGCGCGTCAAGGCATAGGTCATCAACCCTTGCTCCAGCTTCTCAAACTCCAACGCCACATCATCGGCCTGTGTCGAAGCCAAAATCTTCATGCCTTTGTCATAAGCCAACTGACCCAACCCGCGACTGCCCATCGGAGCGGGCTTAAAGCCCTGCGCGTTGACCGTCGCCGCCGAATGGCAAGCGTCAACAATCATCACCATATCACCCGCGTCAATCTCTTTGAGCCATGCCGACAGTTCGTCGCTCGAAATCGCGCGCGCCAGCATCGCTTCGCTAATCTCTTTGCCCGCGCCTTTACCCGTGTCATAGGTGATGAAGAAAAATGTGCCGTCATCATCAGCAACGCCATGGCTGGAAAATGAAAGCAGCAAGAAATCTTCAGGCCGCGCCGCTTGCACTCTGTCGCCGTTGGGAATCTGCTTGCGAATCTCTTGCGCCACCGTTCGACCCGCCAACATCTCCAGCACCGCTTTGACATTGCTCTTGGTCGCCGCGCGTTGAGTCACCCGTCGCTGTTTGCCTTCGCCGACGTAATCGGAAATGAGCGGCACGGATACGACCTCTTCATAGCGCCCGGACTGGATGAGAGCTTCGGGAATGAGTTTTTGCATGCGCCGTGCATCGTTGGCGGCGAAGCCCAAATCGAAATCGGCATTTTCATAGGCGTTGACGCCGACCGAAACGATATAGGCGCGGCCTCGCGCCGGAGCCAGGTCGGCAGGTCGGGCGAAGGTCTTTCTGTCCGTCTTGCTCTTCACGCGGTCTTCGTTAAAGGCATAGGCGGAGAACACAACCTCTTTGCTATCGGCTTGGCGCGGCAGGCGCACGTTTTCAAACTTGACCGTGCGTTTGCCGCTCGTATCGGTCTTCAGTTCGGACTCTTTGCGCCACGCCAGCAAGCGTTCCCGCTCATTTGCCGAGGGGCGCAGCTTGACGGCTGCGCCATCAGCGCGTTGCCCGACGAGTTGGCCATCGCGAAAGAGTCGCAAATCATACACGCCGGTTTCGCGGCGAACGGTCTGTCCGCCCAGTTTGAATTCGGCGGCAGAGGTTGCCACTTCGACCGTAACACTCACGCGGTCGCTGTTGCCTTGCCGTTCGATGGCTGTGATGTTGACCTGCGGTTGCACCCGATTGAGGTCTGCGAGTTTGCGCGGCTGTCCGAGCGCGTCGCCTGCCAATTTGCGCGTCAGCAGTCGCGGCTCATAGTAATCGCGCATAAAAATTTCGACTGATAGCGGCGTGCGCGGATTGTCAGGCACGACCCAATGCAGGCCGGTTATCTCTTCCAGATTGTCGGCATCGAAGCGGCCTTCCGAATCTACGACCGCCCATGCGCCGTCTATGAAGGACACCAAGCGGCAGAGTTCCGAGCCGCTCGCCGTATCCCATAACCGCGTTGTGCAATCGTCGCCGCCGCTGATGATGTACTTGCCGTCGGAGGAGAAGATTGCCGTCTGCACAAGGTTCGTATGCCCGGAGAACGTTTTAATCGCCTTGCCGGTTTCGACTTCCCATAACCGCGCCGTTCGGTCAAAACTGCCGGTCACGGCGTATTTGCCATCGGGCGAGAAGGCGACAGACGAGACTTGAAATTCATGACCGTTGAATTTCCTGACCAGCTTGTTGCTTTCCACCTCCCACAACCGCGCCACCTGGTCATCGTCGCCGGTGAGCACATATTTGCGATCCGGCGAAAACAGCGCGGCGTTAATCTCCTCGCCTCCATCATAGAAGCGGCGCACTTCTTCCCCGCTTTCAATCTCCCAAATGCGTGCATAGCCTTTGTTGCCCGCCGTCAGGACATAACGGCCTTCGGGCGAATAGGCGACGGCATTGACCGATTGCACGCCGCCTTCGAATTGTTTGATCTGTTTTCCGGTTTCGATATCCCATAGCCGCGCCGTGCCATCGCCTGCGCCGCTCAAGACGGTCTTGCCATCGGGCGAATAGGCCACCGTCTTTACCGTGTGCTCATGGCCGACGAAGCGCCGCACCTCAGCGCCGTTCTCCACATCGAATAGGCGCACGGTCTTGTCCCGACTGCCAGTCAACACGTATCTCGAGTCGGGCGAAAAGGCCAACCCGAAGACGGCATCGGCTTGGGTCATAATCTGCTTCGTCTGTTTGCCGATCTCAACATCCCACACGGCGACCATGCCGAATTCGTTCGCCGTCGCCAGAAACCTTCCGTCCGCCGAGCGCGCGATTTGTTCAACGGCAATCGCCTGCCCCGTAAAGACGCGCACCAACGCGCCGCTCTCAATGTCCATCAACCCGACGCGATAGCCGATCTCGATCAACACCTCTTTGTTGTTCGGCGCGAAAGCGGCAGCCGCCGTCATCCCGCGCGTTTGATACCCTCTGATGAATTGACCGGAGCGAGCATCCCAAAAGCGCAGCGTCGAATCTTGGCCCGAAGTCATGATCTGTTTGCCATCGGGCGAAAAGTTGGCCAGCCGAACCCAACCTGTATGACCTTCGATCTTGAACCGCACTGTTCCAGTCTCCGCATCCCACAGGCGCGCTGTCTTATCCTGACTGGCTGTCAGTACGGATTTGCCGTCGGGCGAAAAAGCCACCGTGTGGAGGCTGTCTGTATGACCCGCGAAGGCGCGCACTTCCGCGCCCGTCGTCGCATCCCACAAGCGCGCGACTTTGCTGGAGCGCGTCAACACAAAGCGGCCATCGGGCGAGAACGCAACGTCGCCAATCGTCTCGCCATCGCCTTTGAAGACGACGGTCGGTTTGCCGGTTTCGATGTTCCACAATCGCGCTGTGCCCGACTTGCTGCCCGCCGTCAACACCGACTTGCCATCGGGTGAAAAGGCGACCGCCCAGACTTCGGCATCTTCTTCAAACTTACGCACTTCTTTGCCGGTATCAACCTCCCACAATCGCGCAGTCTGATCCATGCAGCCGGTCAAAACATAACGATCATCAGGCGAAAAGGCAGCATCGGTGAGCCAGGTGCCATGACCGAGAAAGCGCCGCACCTCTCTGCCGCTGGCGACTTCCCACAGCAGAGCCGAGCTATCGTTGCTGCCGGTGAGCGCGTAGCGGCCATCGTGCGAAATAGCAATGGCCGTGATGCCGCTCGAATGGCCGAGTTGGACGACAAGCTGCGGCTTCGTATCATCAGCCAATGCTGAGGGCGAAGCGGTTGCCGCGTCGGTTGCTTGGCGGTCGCGGGATTTGATTTCCAGCGCGCGCTCCTGACGCTTCGCTTTTGACTCTTGTTGCACTTCTGCGGTCGTTATCATCGCAAACGGCGACGCGAGCAGCGCGAGCGTGAGGAGATACATCGAGATCGAGTTCGTCGGGTGGTTGGCCTTCATATCATTTCTCATCTGCGGTTCAGGAGTTCGATTCTACAGAATCGAAAAAAAATAGAGTAGCTGCGAATTGCACACCTCGGCATCAGCCCCGCTGAAGTGAAGAGATCAATTCAAGAAATCGCTCGGCTGCGCCGGGGTCGGTCAGTAAATCTCTGTGTTTGATATTGCCCCATTTCATGCCGCGTTCAGCAAAGATGCGAAAGAAGACCTCTTGCGCCTGCGCGTTGACGCACACGCGTGCGGGCGCAAGCTGACCGAGCAAGCGAGCCGTGCGATAGTGAAAGGCTTCACCTAGTGCGGCATCGAGTCGCGCTTCCAGTGATGCGGTTGTCGGGCTGAGACGATCAACCAGCAAGAGATAAAAGCTCGGTTCCTCATCCTTCATCACCGGAAGCAAGCAGCGAAACAGCGTTTCATCATCAAGCAACCGATTCAAACAAGCGCGCACAAAATTTTCATTGAGTTTCTCGCCGACCAAATCGCACACGGCATCGCTGCGCCCCATGAATTCGAGGCACGGAGCATCTTTGTAAAATCCGGTCACCCGCACGCGGTCTCCGATGCGATAGCGATAGAGTCCACCTTGCGGTGTGATGATGAGGTCGTAATCGTCGCCCTTCGCAAGCTCATGCAGACGACGAATGTTGCCCGCCGCATCAACGAATTCATAAAAGACCTCAGCAGGCAGCGGCACGTAACCGTTTGCCGCGATCAGCGGCACGGTCATCGGCGCTTCGGTGGCGAGCAGCCCCTTGCCTTGCAGAAAGACATCAGAAAATTGCGCGCGAAGACGAGTGGCAGCACGCGCCGCATGCGCGCTCGTCCACACCGAGAGCAGTTTCAAGTGCGGCCACAAGCGCGGCCAGTCAATCGTCTCCGCTTCTAATAGAGCCAGTCTGTCCGCCTGCGGCTTTTGATATTCGAATCGCAAACCTTCGCTGATGATATGCCCGCGTCGCCAGTCTTCACTGAGTTGCGCGCGGTTGGTCTGCATAAATTCGAGGAGCAGGAGTAGTAAAGAGGGATTCCAGACGGAGATGATCTCCAATCGGGCTTCGGCAACCAGCAGGGTCGCAAGCACGCGTTTGAAATTTGCCGGGTCTTGCAATCGTTTGATTTGCGCAGGCAAAAAGAGAAAGGGTTTGAGCAGCAGGCGCGCCCAGCCGCTGAGGTACTCTGCGTCATCTGTGAGTCCGACCGGCACGCCGCGTTCGGTCGTCTCTGGGCGTTGAAAAGCGGGCGAGATGCTGATGAAGGTCTTGCCGGTTTCAAGCGCAGGCAAATGCAGGAGACAATCACCGAGCCAGACGAGCGCCATGCGATTGAAGGAACCTTTCAGCGACTGGGTGTAAGGGATCAGTTTGGCTGCGCCGCTGCTGCCTGATGTCTTTTCGTAAAACAATACGGGTTCAGCGACCACCTGATGTGTTTCGAACCGCTGTTGTCGCGCGATCCACTCCGCCATGTCTTCATAGCTGACGACGGGCGTCTTGGCAGCGAAGTCTTCATAATCATCCATCGCCTTGAGGTTGAAGGACTGCCCGTACTCGGTAGCCGCAAGGTTGCGTGTAATGGCCTTCAGCAGGCGCGTTTGCGCCTCTGCGGGGCGAGCCAGCGAGCGCAGGAACTCATCGCGCACGGAGCGCAACAGCGGCAGAACCAAAGGACGAAGCAGCTTCAACATCATCACGCAGCAATGGATACAAAATCAGGTCTGACAGGTCGGACAGTAAAATGTCGAACGTCCGGCCAACACCTTTCTTTGAATTGGCGCAGCACAGGTCATACAGGCTGCACCGGCTCGTCCGTAAACGCGCAGTTCGACTTGAAAGTAACCCCGGCTGCCGTCGCTGTCCCGAAAGTCGCTCACCGTTGTGCCGCCTTGTTGAATCGCCGCCTGCAAAATCTCTTTGACGGCAACTGTGAGCTTCCGCCAACGCGGCAGGCTAATGCGCCCGGCGGCGCGTAGTGGATGGACGCCTGCCAGAAACAATGCTTCGCTAGCATAGATGTTGCCGACGCCGACAATCACCTGTTGATCCATCAGAAAGTTCTTCACAGGCTTTTTGGACCTGCGCGAACGCTCGAATAAGTACTCAGCCGTGCATTCCTCTGCAAGCGGTTCGACGCCGAGCCGCGCCAGCAGCCTATGGGTCGGCAATTCATCTTCGGTTGCGGCGGCGACGCAACCGAAACGGCGCGGGTCACGAAAGCGCAACTGTTTGCCATTATCGAGGGTGAAGGTGACGTGATCGTGTTTGTCGAGCGGCACAGTCGCAGGCAAGACAAGCAGTTGCCCGGTCATGCCGAGGTGCAGAATCAACACGCTGCGGTTTGAACAATGGGCGAGCAGATATTTCGCGCGGCGCGAGAGGCGCACAATCTTTTGCCCGCCGATGCGTTCGCGTAATTGATCTTCGTCCACCCATTGCCGCAAACGCGGCTGGCGAACGTCAACGGCGAGCAGCGTGCGGCGGGACAACTGTTTGGCAAGGCTACGACAGACGGTTTCGACTTCCGGTAGTTCGGGCATCAGGCTCTCTTTCGATCATGATTGTTTCGGTTGCCAGCGTTCGCTAGACTGCATTCTTTCACACCGAACAAATTCATGAAAAGAGTCCGACGAAAGCCTTTGCCGAGTGCGCGTCCGCCCACACAAAACAGATGGGTAGCCGACTTGCTCGCTTGGTTTGCCGCCAATCGCCGCCAACTTCCGTGGCGCGAAACCCGCGACCCGTATTGCATCTGGGTCTCCGAAGTGATGCTGCAACAAACGCGGGCGACGACGGTCATCCCGTACTACCGGCGCTTTCTCGAACGCTTCCCCACTGTGCAGGCGCTTGCTGCCGCCAACGATAACGTGTTGATGAAAGCTTGGGAAGGGTTGGGGTACTACGCCAGAGCGCGGCATCTGCGCGAAGCGGCGCGCATCATCGTCACGCAGCACAATGGCAAGCTACCGGCTTCGCGCGATGCGTTGTTGCGCTTGCCGGGGTTCGGCTTATACACGGCGGCCAGTGTGGCCAGTTTGGCATTCGGCGAAGACGCGGCAGCGGTTGATGGCAATGTGATGCGCGTCTTGTCGCGTCTGTTCGTCATCGCTTCGGACACGCGCAAACCTGCGGCCAAACGCGAGTTTCAACGCATCGCCGATGGGCTGTTGCTGCGCGGGCAAGCCGCCGCCTTTAACGAAGCGTTGATGGAACTCGGCGCGACGATCTGCAAGCCCCGCAATCCGGCTTGCCTGTCATGCCCGATTCGTCTTCACTGTCGCGCCTATCGCGAAGGCCGCGTGCGCGAGTTTCCCGCGCGCTCGCCAAAGAACGAAATCCCGCATCATCACATCGCCATCGGCGTGATTCATAAAGGCAAAAAAGTCTTAATCGCTTTGCGCCCGTCAGAAGGGCTGCTCGGCAATCTCTGGGAGTTTCCCGGCGGCAAGCAAAAGAGCGACGAGTCACTAGCCGAATGTTGCCGCAGAGAGATTCTTGAAGAGGTCGGATTAGCGGTCACGGTCGGCGAACAATTTTCCACCGTGCATCACTCTTATACGCACTTTCGCACTACTTTGCATGCCTTCCATTGTCGCTACGCGGGCGGTCGCGCGACGCCGAAATCGAGTCAAACGGTTCGCTGGGTGACGCTCGATGAGTTGGATGAATACGCTTTTCCGAAAGCCAACAAAACGATCATTGCGGATTTGCGCGCATCGGTGAAACGGTGACCCGCTGATTGATGTAAACGTCCGTGAGAATCGGTAAGTAGACATCATCGGCAATCTGCGCGCCTGTGCCGATGCGACTGCCTGCGCCAATGAAGACACGGTGGCCAATCGTGATTTTGCGCGCGTAAAGAATCATCTGCTCGCCTTTCGGCTTGATGGCATGGCCGAGCAATTTCGAACGGTGGCCGAAGACCACCGCATCGCCGATGATGAGCATCGAGCGGTCGGTGATTTCGACATTCGGCGTCCAGTAGACTTTGCGCCCGACGCGACTGCCGCAGAGTCTGAGCCACGCGCTGTAGAGTCCCGGCACGAGCCGCAAGATCGCTTCCAGTTGCGGTACGGCTGTGTAGATGACTTGAATCTGATGCGCCCCCCACCAGGCAGAATAACGCCGTTCGGACAGATTGCACGGGCGCTCCGGTATCGGGAAAAAGAGCTGATGCAGACGAAGAGAGAGCGGTGGCACAAGGTACAAAATCACCAATAACAGAAGCGGCTGAATGAGCGACGGGCGATAGCCGAACCATAAGAAGTCTGCCAACACGAGTAGCAAAATCGAACTCGGGTAAAGAGAGATGATGCGACCAGCAAAGGTCATTTGCTTGCGGCAGCCTTTCTCGCTGTGAAGGGAAACCACAACTTGCGCGCCAAATTCAGGGTTGATGGAATGCCGAAGGTTTGTGGCAGCGCGGCAGGGTTGAAATCGGTTCCGTGCCATCTGTCCCACAGCGCCAAGTTGGCGCCGAAATTTTTGTCGGCGCGCGTGCGGCTGTGATGCCAAGCGTGTTGGTTCGGGGTAATCAGCCATCCTGCCAGCAAGCGATATAACCGCGAGCCGGGGTCGAGCAGAAAACCCGCGTGCCGCCATAGATCAAGGCTTGCCGTCAACGCCGCCGAAAAGATGTAGGCCGTCGGGTCTTTCAGTAAAAAGATCAGCAACCCATTGATCCACACATAGACGATCAGCAGCGATGACCAAAGTGTATTGCGCGAGGTGATGAGCACGTCCATGCGTTCAGCCGTGTGATGCACCGCATGCGTGTCCCACAGTCGCTTGCCGTGCAGCAGACGATGATTCCAATAGTAGAGATAATCAACCGCGACAAAGTTGAGCAAGAAAGCCACTGCCGGAGGCGCATCCACTACGCCTTTGGCTTGCGGCACAAGCCATCCAAGCAGCGTGTAGATCACGGTCGTTTGCAGCAGCGGAATCAGCACGCCTTGAACGAGCAAACCCAAGCCGTCGAGTACCCATTCCGCGCCCTTGCGCCGCAGCAGCGCGCGCCGCGACTCTGTGACCATCAGGGTCAAGAGCGTAAGCAGCAGAAATACGATGAAGACCAGCATCGCTCGCCTCGTCAGCTTTCCGGCAATTTCATTTTGAAGGCAGGCTCGCCGCCAAGGGCGGTGAAAAAACCATAGAGCGCAAGCCCCATCATGAAGACTAGGGTCAACAGTGTGCTGCTCCCATGCCAGACGGAAAAGCTGGTCGTTATGGGGTGATGAAAACTCAACGTGAAAAAGAGTTGCCAGACGGTCAATGCCAGCAAGCCGAACCGCGAGGCCGTAATCGCTATGGAGGTAGCGATAATGATTGACGTGCTATATTGCGGCCACCAGTTTAAGAAGAGCAGTCCCGCCAACGAGACATACAAAATCCACAGTATGGCCACCGCAAGCCCTTTGCGCCGACACAAAATGTAGAGCAATAACAAAAAGGTCAAGACCAGAAAGGCGCTAGTGAAGCTCCCCCCCAAATTGTCGTACAACAAGCTGCCAACCAGCTTGCGGGTGCTGCTGAACACCCTCCCGCTGGCATTCGGATTGATCGGCGCGCCGAGCCATTGCGATAGCAGGGTTCCGAAGTAAATGCCGACCGTATGAAAGAGGCCTAACAGTCCGCCAACCAAAATGTCGCGCCCGACCATCGGATTGCGAAAGTCGCCTGCTAACAGACGCGACCACGATACAATCAAATGCGGCCAATACCGTCGCACGTAGGGCTCCAACGCAATGTAGGCGAGCCAGGTGAGCGCCGCATACATCATGGCGGTTTGCACGGCGCGATAAGAAATGTAGAGTTCTTGCGACAGCACAGCCATGTGGTCAGCCAACAGAAAAGCGCCCGCTCCCACCGCAGCAAATGAAGCAACCGCGACTTTGAAAGCCCCGCTGCGGTCGCCTCGTCCGGCGCGCAAATTCCGATAGGCTAAAAACAACATACCCGTCAAGATGGCGGCAATCACCACGCCGAGTAGGAAAATTCCCGTCCATGCTTTTCCGCTCAATGACACCTCTTCTTGTCGCAATGGCTTCGTCCAGGGGGCGACGATTTGGAAGTAGACTGGTGTGCTGCCAAAACTCGCCGCTTCAACACGAATCGCAATATCCGGGTTATCCGCCATCGCACCTTCCCAGGCTGCGCGCTGGTCGTAAGCGGTCGGCGGAACCCATTGCGATGGGCTCGGCTGAAAATCAGCAAAACTCAATCCGGCTTCCGCAAACAGCACAGACCAATCCGGTACGGTGGCGGCGGCTGTTGTCGGGGCAAGTTGCGGCGGAACCGCTTGAAACTCTACCAACCGACCACGCGGGTCGAGTTTCAAAGCTGTCATCCCGGCAATGCTCATCGGCGGGTCATCAACCGTTACGAGCGGGATGTTGAAGCCGAAAGGTTGCATATAGCGCGGGCTTTGCCGATGCCAGAAGTAAAAAGTCAGCGGCTGCCCTTTGCCAAAGCGTTGCCAACCGGTTCGGGAGGCTTCCTGACTGAGAGGGTGTTCCAAATAGGCAGTGTCCAACTCGTAGCCCGAGGCTGTATGCAGCCCCGCGTCGGGGTAACCGAGCCGCGCCAGAAGATTGTGCGCGCGTTCATCCATCACTTCGGGCGATTTATCGAGCGGCACTTGATTGAACAGCATGACGCGCGGCGCAAAAAACAGAAGGAAAGCGAGTACCAAAACGACGCCCGCCAAACAGGCGCTCGCCACAGCCGGTTTGAGAGTGCCCTCTTTGGGCGCGGCTGCGACCATCTCCGGCGAAGGGGTTTCGCCTGCCGCCAAAGCTGCCGCTAACGGGTCGCCGCCGGAAAAAACCGCGCCGACTTGCGTAGCCGATTCCGGGCGCTTGGCCGGGTCTTTTTCGAGACAGCGCATAATCACGCGCTCGGCGCTCGCATCCACCTCTTTGATGTAATCGGAAATGCTGGTCGGCGTCGCAAACTGATGCTGTTTGATAAGATCGGGAATCGTGTCGGCAGCAAAGGCGCGCTTGCCGGTGAAGAGCTCATACAAGACCAGACCGAGCGAATAGAGATCGCTTTTTATGGTCACGCCTTTTCCGGTGATCTGTTCGGGAGCCATATAAGCGGGTGTACCGGCAATCTCGCTACTGTTGTGCAGATCATCGCTGAGCGCCGCTATGCCAAAATCCGTGATGCGCGCCCGCCCGCGTCCGTCAATCATTACATTGGCAGGTTTGAGGTCTCTGTGCAGCACATTGTTTTCATGAATAGCTGCCAGCCCCGAACAGATTTGCCGCGCCATTTCGCTGGCTTTTTCGGCTGGCACGCGTCCGATGCGCCGCAGCAAAGAGCCTAAGTCTTCGCCGTCAATAAATTCCATCGAAATGAAATGTTGCACCCCCCATCCGGTCATCACTTCGCCAATGTCGTAGATACGGCAGACATTCGGGTGGGTGATTTGTCGCGCCACGCGCACTTCGTTATGAAAGCGCGCCAGCATACCGGCATTGTTGGCGAGTTTGCCGGTTAAAAATTTCAGGGCGACGCTTTGCCCTAACTTGACATCGTCGGCGCGATAGACTTCACCCATGCCGCCTGCCGCCAATAAGCCGATGACGCGGTAGCGGTCGGCCAACATCGCGCCGGGCAGAAACAAGGCTTGCGTCTTCATCGCTGACGGGGAGGGGGTCGCGTGGCGGCGTGGCGGCGCCGGAGCGGGAGATTGCGCTGCGCCAGAGGTTGCTTGCGATGCGCCGGTTCGATAGGCGAGCAGCGATTGCACTTCTTGCCGCAACTCCTCATCACCCTCGCAGACTTGATGGAGAAACGCTGCGCGTTCGGAAGCCGATAGTTCCTTTGCCGCTTCGACGATGCTGAGCAATCGTCGCCAACGGTCGCTTGGCGGCGGCTCGCTCTCAATCACTTGCGTCGTCGTATTTCGGATTGTCGGATGGTCATCTTCGAGAGTTGTCTCTTGTTCGTCGGACGAAGCGACCCGCTGAAGCTGCTCGGCCATCAGCGCCTCAACGCCTTGTCGAAGTTCGGCATCACCAGCACAGGCCGCCTCTAAGAAAGGCTCACGCTCGCTGGCCTCGCGTTCGAGCGCCGACCGACAAATCTCTTTGATACGTTCCCACTGCTGTTCTGTCATAGACGGTCTTATACACGAAATTTTCCGCCGCAGGCAATCACACCCAAAACTCGATTTCGTGCGTTTTGTCCGGCAAACTGCGCGGATCATCGCCGCGTGCTAAGGCTTCGCGGATGGATTCGATCATCAGGTGGATGACATCGGCTTCGCTATTGGAGAAGTGCGCGCCGAATTGTTTGATGGTTCGCATCTGCTGGCCGAGAATGCGGCGATCTTGGTTGATGATCGTCTGCGCCTGCCAGCGAATGATGGGGTTGGCCAGCGCGTTCCATCTGCCATAGTTATAAGTCAGGTCGGTGTAGACCCAAGTCTCTTCCGCGTTGACGGCCACCGCTTGCGAGGTGATGATGAAGCGCCGCCGCTCGCCAAAAAGATACTCGACGCAGGTCACATTCGGCAGGTGAAAAGCATCGGTGTGCTCAATCTCACGCCCGCGCGGGTTTAAAAACTTTGTGAAGATTCCGAAATTCGCGCGTTCGCCTTGGTAGCGCACCGTCACCGAACCGTTTTTGCGTTCAACCGTTGCCCGGAGTCTTTCATTGCGCCGGACGCGAAAAATTTTCGGATGCACGAATGCCGTATGCGGAATGTCAACGAAGTTTTCGACACAGTTGGTCACCGTGTTCTGAAAGTGATTGCGCAGCCGAATCGCCGCCCATCCTTTGGCTTTATAAAACGGAATACGGAACGGTTGCGGGCTATCGTCGGTCGTTTCGCCTAATCGCACGTAGACATATTCGTCCTGTTCACAGGTTGGAAAGCGTCGCGCTGCGGGTTTAGGTTTCAGGTGCGCGCCTTCGCTGGGCACGGCAACGACGCGCCCCTCGCCATCGTACGTCCAGCCATGATAAGCGCATTGCAAACGACCGGCACAAAGGCGACCTTGCGAAAGCGGCGCGGCACGGTGCAGACAACGGTCTTCGAGCGCCACGGCGCGCCCTTGTTCATCACGAAACAGAGCAAGCCAATGGTCGAGAATGCGCGCGGCAATCACTCGATTACCGCGCAATTCGTGCGAGCGAGCGGCGATATACCAGAAGTCTCTCTCGTTCATTTCCCAAGGTAACGAATCTGTAAATCGGCGCGCAGAGCGATCTGACAAGCCAGCCGCGCACGCGGGTTTTCGGGCGCGACGATGTCGAGCAATTCCCGTTCGTCCTCATCGGGCGGCGTCAAGCTGCCGTTCGCTTCACGGAGGACTTCGATCAAGCAGGTTCCGCAGATGCCTGTGCGACAGCCGAACAATACCGGCGAGTTGGCAACCGTCAGATGCTCGGACAAGCGCGCCCCGGCGGGCAGCGCGATAGGCGCGTGTTGTGCGAGCGAAAAACTGACTGTGTATCTCTCCATTCCCCTCGAGCACTCTGTCTTAGGCGCTGTTCAGTCGCAAGAAAAATTGCTTCAAGGCGCGGCGATTGGTCTTCAGATGTAAGGCGACCGAGTTGCGGCTCATTATCCGCATCTCTTTGTTGATCGCGTCAACGTAGTCAAGGTCAGCCAGATAATGGCGATACGACTCCATCGCCAGTTGACGACTCTGTGCGCTCAGATGCAAGCCCTCACTCTCTTCGCCAAAGCAGCGCCAGAGCATCTCTCTGGCGTCGTGGTCGTCCATCTTGAAGAAGGGCGAACGCAGAATTTTGTAGACCGTCGCAAAGAGCGCCGGGTCGTACCAAAAGAGGCCGTTGACGGCGGTCGAAAAATGGAAATGGTCTTGCTGGGTTCCGTGCAGCGCGCGATTGGCCACCCATTTCTCGAAAGCGGTCGGCGCTTTCAGCGACCGCAGCACGTCGTGCGAGATCACCGTCGAACTATTGAAGTGAAACGATTCGTCAAGGAAATGGCAGTAACTGATCTTTGCCGGAATGGGAGCATTCTCCGGTTCCGGGTTCGAGGCATCAAACCGACTGAGTTGATGTTGGATGAGTTTGCCATTAAGGGTTCGCACGCCGCGCACAGCGAAATACTGACAGGCGATGAACGCATTGCCGGATGACAGCAAGGTAAAAGCATTGACTTGTAACCAGCGCCAGAAGCGTTGCACGCGATTGCTGTGCGATTTCGTCATGGTTTCCCCGAACGGACTGCGCATGGGATAGGTGAAGAGTCGCTCGGCGAACAGCGTTTGCTCGACCTGTTCGCCAATCGTTTTGAAAGCGTTGATATGCGCCCGTTCTTGCGCCGATTCCAGATCAAGCGTGTCACAGACGAGGCGAAAATCTTCGAGCGCGTAAAGCCCTGCCGCGCTCGTTTGATTGAAAAAGATGGTAGCAATTTCGGCGGAGATGATTTGGGAATAGTAGGCGACCCAATAGAGCTGATTCAGCAGCACGCGCTGCTCGGCGGTTGCCCCATCCCACAGGGGTGTCCCGTAGAGCAGCGAAAATCTTTCGGGGTTCCAGTATTGATCGCCGCAATCTTGGTAGCAAAACTCAGCGGCCAATCGGTCAATCGCAGGGGTGTTATCCTGCGCGCGGTTTTTGCGGTAGTTGAGTTCCAGTTTGCGAACCGTCTTATCATCATCCAGCAGGGATGTCTTGTCGCGTTGTGCTAGCGTTTTATTCATCCGAAGACCTCTGACGCCGCAAGCCGCGTGGATTATAAGAAGACGGCCAGCGCCTCGCAAGAAGGCATCATCCTGATAGTTAGCTCACCCGATTCGCGCGTTTGAAAAATAGGGCGAAAGTGATAATCTGCACCTCTCAACCGAGACGATAACCGCAAGGAGAGATTATGCACCGACGACTGCCCAAATTGGTTTGGCTCGCAGGTCTGTTTTGTTTGCTTGTGACCGCAACGACGCGAGCGCAAAACCGCGACGCCGATCACGAAGAACTGCGCGCCCTGCTGCGCATCGCCACTGAGGCAATGAACGCAAAGAGCTTCGATACGCTCGACGCGCTCTTTCATTCGAAGTTTTCGGTCACCACCGTAGATCAAAAACTCTTCACCAACTTCGCCGACTTCAAAGCCTATTATGAGGGCTTGCTCAACGGCCCGAATGCGCCCGTCAAAAGCATCGTCTTCAACCCGGAAGCCGATGCCTTGACTGAATTTGTCGGCGACAATATCGGCCTCAGTCATGGAATTTCGCGGGACACCTTCACCTTTGCTGATGGCGATGTTCGCACCATGGAGAGTCGCTGGACGGCGACCCTCATCAAAGAGGGCAGCCGCTGGAAGATTCTCAACCTGCACATCGGCACGAATCTGCTCGACAATCCGGTCACCGAAGCCGCGAAGAGTTATGTGTATAAAGTCGGCATCGGCGCAGGACTGGGCGGCCTCGTCTTGGGCTTTTTGCTCGCCTGGCTGCTGCGCGGCAAAAGACCGAAATAGAGGAACTGTAGGCCGTGAAAATCACAGGGCAACTACAAGCAATTTGGATCAAACGCATGAAGCGCGGGCTGATGGATACCGCTCCGGCAGCCACTCTCGTTGCCGGACGCGGGCTGGTCGGTAATGCCAATCAGGGCGGCAAACGACAAGTCACCCTCATCGAGCAAGAAGTATGGGAAGGGTTGATTCATCAGACCGGCGGCAAGTTCGACCCGACTGCGCGCCGCGCGAACCTCATGGTCAGCGGCATTCGTTTGGCCAATACGCGCGGGCAAGTATTACGCATCGGCGCGGCACGCATTCGCATCTATGGCGAGACCAAACCCTGCGAGCGCATGGACGAAGCGCACGCTGGATTGCGCGCCGCCCTCTATCCCGATTGGGGTGGCGGCGTATTTGGAGAAATTCTGGACGGCGGGCTAATCCGCGTCGGCGATACAGTGGAGTGGGAAGAGAGACAGGAAGCCAATAATCCATAAGCAAACCGGACTCTGCTCTTCAATCAGCGTCAAGCAAAGAGGTCATAAGTATGCCGATATTCGAATACATCTGTAAAAAGTGTGACAACCGATTCGAACTGTTGGTGCGCGCCTCGGCGTCGCCGCAGTGCCCACAGTGCAACAGCAAGAGGCTGGAGAAACAATTTTCGACCTTTGCCTCAAGCGGTACAGGAGAAGATTTCAAAACGACCTATCTGCGTTCGACTGGCGCTGCCTTCAATGCCGCCGCGGCGCGCACGCAGCCGCCGCAAGGGAAGACCGAAGGGCCTAAACCAAAGGGCAAGAGCCGAAAAGGCTGAGCCGTTCGTTGCCAAAACGATAAGATGAAAGGTTGAGAAGCCCCGATGGATTCGGGGTTCAACCGGCTGTTTCTTATGCTTGATCTGCTCATTCAAAACGGTCAGGTCTTCGACGGACTCGGTGCACCGCCGAAACGTTGTGATGTCGGCATTCGTGATGGCCGGGTTGTCGTCATAGCGCCGCGCATCCGTGAAGCAGCCAGCGAAGTGTGCGACGCAACCGGACTATGGGTAGCGCCGGGGTTCGTAGACATTCACACTCACTATGATGTCGAACTGGAGATCGCGCCCGGTCTGGCGGAGTCGGTGCGGCATGGCGTGACCAGCATCGTCATGGGCAATTGCAGCCTGTCATTGGCGATTGGCGAACCGGCGACATTGGCCGACATCTTTCAGCGCGTCGAAACGCTGCCGCCGGTATTGATTCAAAAATGGTTGGCCGGTTCTATGTCCTGGCGCACGCTGGCCGAGTACGTCGCGCATTTGCATCAACTGCCGATTGGCCCGAATGTCGCCGCGCTCTTCGGACACAGCGCCCTGCGCGCACACGTCATGGGGTTGGAGCGCAGTTTGAAAGAACCGGCGACCGACGACGAGTTGGAGGAGATGCGGCGATTGGCCAGAGAGGCTCTGGAAGCCGGGTTGACGGGCATCTCGGTAGATATGGTGCCTTGGCATATGATGAGCGGCGAGCATCGCGGCCACACCATTCCCTCGCAACACGCCGATTATCGCGAGTACAAAATGCTTGCCGAGGTGTGCCGCGAATTTGATGCGGTGTTTCAGGTGACGCCGAATCCGAAGATGATGTCGTCGGTGCGTGACATCTTCAAAATGAGTCTGGGTATCATTCGACGCCCTCTGCGGGTGACGATTCTGGCAGCGCTTGATGCCGTAGGCGACCGCCGGTTGTGGCGCATTTTTCGCCCCTTGCTCTTTTTCTTCAACACGCTGCTCGGATCGAACATTCGCTTTCAAACGCTCACCGAAGCCTTCACGATCTATTCCGACGGGCCGATCACGCCGCTCTTCGAAGAGTTTCCTGCGGGCGTCCAGCTCAACGATTGCGAGACGCGCGCCGAGCGGCAAGCCTTGTGGCATGACCCTGCCTTTCGCCGCCGGTTTCGAGAGGAGTGGACATCGGGCTATCGCAAGACTTTTCACCGTCAACTTGATCTGATGGAGATCATTCATTGCCCGGACGTGACGCTTTCGGGCAAGAGCTTCGCGCAAGCCGCGCGCGAACGCGGACGCGATGAAGTCGAGTTCTTCATGGAGTTGATCGAGACCCATGACACGGACATTCGCTGGTCGGGAACCGGCGCAAATGATCGCTTAGCGCCGCGTCTGGCGTTGATGAAGCAGAAATATGTGCTGCCGGGGTTTACCGATGCGGGCGCACACGTTCGCAATCTGGGTTATTACGACGGCGCGATTTCGCTGCTCAAGCAAGCCTATACGACCGGGTTTATGACGCCGCAACGCGCCATTGCGCGAGTGACTGGCGAACCTGCCGCGTGGTTTCGCTTAGCGACCGGCGTTTTGCAAGAAGGGGCGCGAGCCGATGTGGTGTTGCTCAACCCTGAGCATCTGAGCGAACCCATCAGCCCGCAGATCGAAATCGCCGACCCGACGCTCGATGGCGCGATTCGCGTCGTCAAACGCGAATCGGAGCGCATTGTCGAAGCGGTCTATATTAACGGCCAACTGGTTATCCGCCGAGGCGAGGTTCAGGCTCGCTTGGGAAGAGAAAAACTCGGCGATGTGCTGCACCTTACTGATGCGAAGGCGAAACGAAACCGAGCGCAACGACAAGATCGCAACCGCATCAACGCGCAGATTGCCGATCATCCGTTCACCGATTATTGGGATGTGTTCGTGCTTAAACATCAAAATGCCTATAACATCGCGCTGCACGTTTTGGGTGTGGTGATCTTTTACGGCTTGTTAGCGGCGGCGTTGGCAACTCGCAACGCTTGGTTGTTACTCGGTCTGCCGCTTTCGCAAACGGTCGGGCTGTTGGGACATTACTTCTTCGAACACAGCCATATTGATTGGCAAGATGCGGTCTTTTCGCTGCGCGCCTCGCGGGCGCTCAATAGAATGTTTTGGCGCATCCTGACCGGCCAGTACGGCGAAGATATTCGGGAGCGAAATGACCAATTGAGAGCGTATCAACAAAACCATCTCTTATCCGGGAATCAAACGAATCGCCATGAATGAAAGAGGAGGTTCGCAGCGATTCGTTTCATTCGCCGATAGCCAGGTGGAAAATCACCTCGCCAATTACAGATGAAGATCGAACTCCCGCCAATTGAGCGCACCCAAAAATGGGTTGTCGCAGGGGTTGGCTACATTGCCTTTTGCCTGCTCTACACCGTAGCAGGCGCGTCGCCGTTTCGCGCGCCGACGCTTCTACCTCCGTCGTTTGCAGATGAATTCATCCCGTTCATGGGTTGGACGGTATGGATTTATCACGCGCAATTCTTCTTTCTTTTCTTTTGTTGTGCGGCGCTCAAAAGAAGCGTCACGATTACGCGCACGCTCTCCTCAATGGGGCTGGCATCGCTGCTGGCGTTCATCACCTTTTTCATCTACCCGACCAGCGTGCTGCGCCCGCAGCCGCCGAGCACAGGGATGACGGCGATGGCCTTTGCCCTGTTATACGGAATGGATTCGGCAGCCAACTGCTTTCCATCTTTGCATGTGGCTCTGGCTTGGTTGGCTATGATCGGAGTTAGCGAAGAGAGTCGCAAGCGCGGTGTGCTAGCCGCCGTATGCGCGGTATTGATTTCGATTTCGACGCTCACCACGAAGCAGCATTACGCGGTGGACGTAGCGGGCGGACTCGCATTGGCCGCATTGTGTCGCGCGCTCGTCATCAAGGTTCTAGTGCCGGTTCGTAGGTGACGATGAACTCTAAAAACTTCGATACTTCGGTCATGTCTTTGCCGATGAACCGAATGCTGTGCGAATCGGTGCGTTCGACGATGGAGAGGTAGCTCAAGACCTCTGACGGGCGATAGTTTTTGAAGCGCACATCGAGTTGGACAGGCGTTTTGAGCTTGTAAGGCTTGAACTCTTTGATGCGAGTGATGGCACGGGCGACCTTTTCGCGGATCAGTGCATAAGCAGCTTCCGGCATCAGGGTTCGCGCCGAATGAAAGCCCGAAGCATATTTCACCGCTGCACCTTCGATGTTGCCGAGATACCCTTGTGTCTCTTTCACGACGGCATCATCGCCCGAAACCATAATAACCGGAACGTTGAATTGACCGGCGATGGCGGCGTTGATTGCGCCTTCCGATACCGGCAGGTTGTTGATCCGCACTTCGGCAAGCCGCGCGCTCGAAATGGTGTGGGCGCGCACGCCTTCCGCGTTGTGCGTGCCGGTGTGATAGCCGATGAAGATGGCGCCGTCAAAGGTTTCATCGATGCCTTGCATCATCATCAAAGGGCGCGGCCACGACCGAATCAAAGTGACATTCTTAGGCAATTTTTCGATGAGCAGATTCTGCCCGTTGCCGTGCGAATCGCTGATGACGATTTCGGTCGCTCCGGCGGCGAAGGCAGCTTCAATAGCAGCATTAACTTCGGCGGTCATAAACTCCCGGAAGCGATTGTATTCGAACCCAGTGGGGCTGAGTTGATCGCCCGTGACGACGCCGACAATGCCTTCCATATCGGCGGAGATGTAGAGCTTCAGTTTTCGTTGTTGGGCGGTTGTCGGAAAGGCTAAACCAGCAAACAGCAAGAGAACGGTCAAACAGCAGGCGCCTGATTTCATGGTGTCGTCTCCTGTAATGGGGTGCGCGCAGATCAGAGCCGCAAAGTGAAGGGCAGCGAACGCCGGTTATTTTCGATGATGACGATTTGATTGTCGAAGTCGGTTTTGAGCTTGAGCTTCTTGCTCTTCTTTTTGAGGCTCAGCGCGTTGGTTGCCGCATCGAAATTGAAGGTTTGCGTCAGGATGACGCCATTGATTTCAATCATTGCGGCAGCCGAAAATCCGCGCCCCGTAATGGTCAAGATTTTGCGAATGTAGGTCGCATTCGTGATTTCGGGTTTCGTAGGGAGCGGCGGCAACGGGTCGGTGATATTGGAGACGACGAGGGCGAAGTCTTGATCGAGCAGGCTCTCATTGCCGGGCACGCCATCACCTGCAATGTTGGCGGCGCGAATGAAGATGGTGAAATTGCCGTCCGCCCCTTCAGGGATTTGCTCGGCTGGAATCATGATGGATTCGACGCTGTTGAGCCGGTCGGGAGCGCCGCCTTCGACCGACTCAGCGCCTTCGAAGTGATTGCCGCGATAGATCGTCGCCTCGCCGATCTTGATCTCCAAATCGAGGTCATTGACGATGGCCGCACCGGCGAGCGAGCCCGGCGCATCCGTCCACGCTAACGTCACCCGCAAGGGTTGCGAACGGTCGGCAAGCGAGCCGTGCATCTCAAAGGTCTGATCGCTCTCGGTGAAGAGGCGCGATTGATCGAGCACGCGGCGCGCCGTGTCATCGAATGCGCTTCCGAGATCGACCAATCCGAAACCTTGTCGCTCGGCGGGCAGGTTGCCCCCCGCATTTTCCCCCGTCAAATAGCGTGCGGAGTTGACGAGAAAGGCTTTCGTCATGGCTGGTGACGGCGGCACTGCGCCGAGCAATTGGCGAGCCGTGAAAAACTTTCTCACGAGCGCAGCGGAGCCGGTGACGTGCGGCGTGGCCAAACTGGTGCCCGACGACCAAGTGTAGGGCTGACCGGGCGGCTGCGTTTTGGGAACTCCGGGGCAGAGGTTCGTGCTTGTAAAGATCGAAGCGCGCGTCGCCGCTCCGAAGATGTGAGTGCCGGGGGCTGTGAGGTCGGGTTTGCGCCGCCCATCAACCGTCGGCCCGCTGGATGAGTATCGCAAGATGTCGTGAACGCTATCGGCGCCATCGGGGCCGATGCCGCCGCCGCCATCCAGATTACACGAATCCATGCCTGCCGGTCTGTAGTTTTCGCTCGCCGCGACGGTGATGACATTCTTTGCTGTGCCCGGCGAATCAATCTTTCCGAGCGTTCCTTGATTGCCTGCTGCGAAGACGAAGAGCATCTCCTGATTGCCGGGGACGTTGGGCTGCGCATCCCGCGTCAGCGCATCGTATTCTTGTGCCGTTGTCGTGTAGGCGTTGCCCGCCGAGCCCCAACTGTTATTCGAGATGCGCGCCCCTTTCGCATAGGCGGTAGCCGCTAAGGTTGTCAGCGACAATTGAAATGGCAGGCTGCCTTGATCGTTGAAGATGCGCGATGCCCCGACCTTTGCGTTCGGATCAATGCCGAGGCCATACAAATAGTCATCGTCATCGAGCGGACTGGTTGTCCCGCGCCCGGCAATGATCGAAGCGACAAGAGTACCGTGTCCGCCTCGATCTTCTCCGCTGTCGCCTTGATTATAGTTGGTATTGTAGATGACGCGGCTGCCTTCATTCGCGTCGCGGAATTCGCTATGAATGAGGCTTGCCAGCGTTGAGCCGCGATCCATTCCCGAATCGGTCACATCAACAACCGTGTCCGATTCGAAGTCCAACCCTTTTGCCGCTAGCCAGGTGCGATAACCCGGCGCAATCGGTTGCACGCCATCACCCAACAAGTTTCCGGCGACGATCTGTGCGCTGCGTTCATCATTCGGTCGAGCCGGTGAGTCGGGCGCGATGAAGAGCACCTCTTCGATCTCCGCAAGGTTGAGCAATTCAGCGACCGGCAGGCGCACAGAGAGCACCACGTAGTGCAAAAATCGGCGCGGCGCGCGATTGACGCGTTCGGCTGCTGCCTGAATGCGATCCATCGCAACGTCAGTCTCGGGCGCATCAAGGAGTTCGATCTCTACATCTGTGCGCGCATCGCCGGGCGCAGAAAGTAGCTCATCATCGTATTGCGGCGCGATTTTGTTGATCGCCTCAAAGCGTCCCATCCATTGAATCGCGCCTGCGCGAGCGGTCGGGTGCGCTGCCGGTAAGGCGGCGATTTCGGCAAACTGTTCAGCGGTTCCGCGCAGAATGTAAGCGTTGTTGGGAAGGTAGCCGATGATTTCAACTCCCGTAGAGCGGAGTTCCTCTATCCATGCGGACTTCGTTACGCCGGTGAATTGAATGATGCGCAAACGTTTGGCAACCGAAGATGCGCGGTTCGGTTGGAGGGTAGATAACGCGAGGCGATCTTGCTCGGAGGTATCGCGGTCGGCGTGCAGGCGAGTATCGAACAGACCGCGCCGAAAGAGAATCAAATGCGACCGGGTGCGCGCTTCGGCCATCGCTGGCGCGTCTGGCAACCGCGCCAATGAGTCGTTCGCTTGCGGCGCAGAGCTGCCGATAGAGAGCAACAGCGTCGCCGCGATGGCGACGAAGAAAACGATGAGGGATTGCGATAGGAAACGCTTCATTCGGCTCACGACGCTCATAGACGAGTCAGGGTTTCTTTTCCGCCGCCGCTGGCTTTGGTTTGCTGTTGGGCGCAGGCACAGCACCTTTGGGCTGGCGAATTTGCAAGTGAACCCCGAACAAGAAATACGGTAACACGTCGCTGTCTGTAAAGACTTTCAGAGTTTCGATGCAGAGGGTGGGCTGATCTATCGGTGCATTTTCGACTATGAGTTTGTACCGTTTCCCCTCTTCAATCGTTTCGATGCGCGCGCGAATGCGTTCCGCATCTTCCACGCGCAGCAGTTTGACCGACCCCCTTTCGACGCTGACGAAAAACTCTTTGGTCACTGTTTGGCCGGTTAAGACGGTCTCGCCCCATTCGGCTTGCGGGCCGACAAAGAGCGGCCCGATATATTTGCCCGGTCGCAAGGTGACATTCTCCACCGCGCCGCCGGTTGCTCCCGCCAAAACGTTTACATAGAGGGTAAGGTTGATGCGCGGGTGTTGCGCGTCGTTGGTGTTGAGGATCGCTGTTTTGGCAGATTCCCCAATGGAGGTTGCCGTATTGATCTCTAAAATCGCTTTGCCTTCCTGACCGGGAGGAATAATCGCGTCAGCGTGTGCGACGGTGCAGCCACAGGTGGTGGAGAGGCTCTCAATCACCAAATCGGCATTGCCGAGATTTTTAATGACGAAGATATGGCTGATGATTTCGCCTTTGTAGACGGTGCCGAAGTCAAAACTGGTATAGGGTAAAAAGGCAGTGGGCGCGGCAGGCTGCGACGCCGTCTGTGCCATCAGGGTTGCAGGCAGCAGGAGAGCCAGCGTCAGCGCCGCTAGCGTATATCGAAGTCGGGTTGAAAAATTTCGCATCATAACCATTCTATTGCGTTCCCCTTTCAGCAACCGCCTTACAGCCTAATGCAGAAATGCGGCGTTGTGCAAATGATGCGCCGAGGCCAGTGCTTGAATAAAGATAGGGGCATTGCTATCGTTGGTTGCGAGATTCAACAAAGGACTGCGATACAGAATGCGAATACGGATGATCCAATCTCTACAACTACTTGTCATATTCTTCTTGTGTGCGGCCACATTGGCGGTTGCCCAAATTCAATGGGATCGCCCGAAAAGCGCCCAGCGCCTGCCGAATCCGATGATTCTCAGCGCCCCACGCGACGAATTACTGACCCTTGCCAAACAGGTTCTTGAAACCCGCGAAATTCCCATCGAACGCGAAGACTGCAATTCGAACAATGGCGAGTGCACGCTCATCAGTAAACCCATCATCTTCATCAAAGGCATTCAGACGCGCTCGCAATTGGAGCATTACGCTGAAGTCCCCGCCGCCAAAGTTCGCAGTTGGTCGAAGGGGCGCTATGTGCTTCGCATACAGATTTCTCCGGCTTCGCCGAGCAGCGCGCAGGTTGGCGTCTATGCCAAATTCGAGGGAATGAGCGAGAGCCTCGGACTCAGCGAATGGGTACCGATGCTGTCAAAAGGGGAGATGGAAAACCTGTTGCTGCTCTGCCTGCAAAATCGCTTGCAGGGCGGGGATTGTTCGACGATCTACAAAAACTAGCCCTGGCGGCCTGTCCCTCGGCCTTCAGTCCGACGGCGGTGGCGGGTTGGCCAATCCGTGACGATAAAAGTAGACAGCCAGTTCGAGACGGTCGGACAGCCCTAATTTATCGAGGATCGAAGTCAGATGATTGCGCACCGTTGCTTCGCTGATGGAGAGCCGGTCACCGATCTGTTTATTCTTCAACCCCTCACACACCAGATCAACGATCTCGCGTTCACGGGCTGTCAGGCGGGCAACCTTCTCTTCTTTCAGGGAAGGTTTGGGTTTCGGAGAATGAATCAGGTCTTCGAGGACATCTGCCATAATGGTCGGCTCAATCCATAACTCACCGCTATGCACTTTGCGGATGGCTTCGATCAAGACTTCAATTGCCTTCTCCTTAAAGACCAGCCCGCGCGCCCCGCAGCGCACCGCCGCGCGATATTGATCCGGGTCGGTCACTCCGGTCACAACCAGCACTTTGGCATCCGCTGCGATAACCAGTAACTCTTGCAGCCAATCCAAACTACTGGTGCCGCCCAGATTGAGGTCAAGCAGAACGACATCCGGACTCTCTTGGTGAACGAGTCGAAGCGCATCCGTACGATTACCGGCTTCCCCGACAACTCCCATGTCCGGCTCGTTTTCGATAACCAGTCGTAAACCGGCGCGCAGAATTTGATGGTCATCTATGAGAACGATTCGAATGGGTTTGCTCATCTGCTTACACCTGTCTGCTTATGCTGTAGATATCCAATGACCAGACTCAATCGCTGCCCTGCAACCCGATTGGTCAGGGCATCCGACACCGACTGATTGTAACAAGAGATCGCGGCAACGCAAGCAGAGAGAAATTGTATTGGTAATTTGCCAGAAATGCATATAATAATCGGGCGAGCTTGTGTGCCCCTTCTGCCAACACTAAAATTTGCTTTGCGTAACTTTCGTTTCCGCAAGCTGCGCCCTTGAGATGAGAAACGACAAGCCCATCAGTCGAACCTTCTTGGTACTGGTTATTGCCCTATGCTGCACGTGCGGGCTGTTGCCGACAGGCCTTCCTGCGCAACCGGTCGCTGCCGACGCGCCGCCACGTAATCAAAAAATTTCCCCAGACTTGTTGAACCCAACAAATCCGCAGTCCGGACGCATTCGAATCATCCTTGAACCGAGCAGCAATTTTACCAATCAACTGTCACGCGCCGTCAGCCTCGGCGGCGGCATTGTAAAAAAGCAGTATCAGAACCTCAACCTAGTCAGTCTGGAAGTGCCGCCGCAAGCCATCACCGCTTTAGCCGCGCGGTCGGATGTCGCCTATATCTGTGCTGACCGACCGATACAGGTTACGGGGCATCTGGAAACGACAACTGGCAGCGATCAGGCGCGAGCGGTCAGTAGCCCGAACTCGGTCAACCCGCTCGATGGCAAAGGCATCGGCATCGCCATTCTGGATTCGGGGATCAACGACTCGCATCATGGGTTTCGCGCATCGGATTTCACCTCGCGCGTTTTGGCCAGCATAGACTTCACGGGCGAAAGCCGTGTGGATGACCCCTACGGACATGGCACACACGTAGCGGCGATGGCAGCCAGTAATTCGCAAATTGCCCACGGCGCCTACACGGGCATCGCTCCGGCAGCCAACCTGCTCAATGTTCGCGTGCTCGATTCGCAGGGCATCGGGTATGCCTCCAATGCCATCGCAGGCATTGATTGGTGTATCAGCAATCGAGCCCTTTATAACATCAAGGTTCTCAATCTGAGTTTCGGAGCCACGGCGATTGATTCCTACCGCAACGATCCGTTGTGCCGGGCGGCGCGACGCGCTTTCGATATGGGATTAGTGGTTTGTGTAGCCGCCGGGAATCTTGGCAAAGATTCGCAGGGCAATAAAGTTTACGGAGCCATCCATTCTCCGGGCATTGAGCCGTCCGTCATCACGGTGGGAGCTACCAACACCAAAGGGACCGATGCGCGCTCGGATGATGCGATTGCGACCTACAGCTCGCGCGGCCCGACCAGAGGCTTCTATACGGATGAAGCCGGACAGCGGCACTACGATAACTTCATCAAACCGGAGTTGGTCGCGCCCGGCAATCGGTTGATCGAAGCGCAAGCGCCCGGCAATAAGTTAGTGACTGACTATCCAGAGTTGGATGCGACGATGGGGGTCAACACCCATCGAGCACAAATGTATTTGAGCGGTACCTCGGTCGCATCACCTGCCGTGGCCGGAGCCGTCGCTCTCCTTTTGCAACGCAATCCGTCGCTTACACCTAACCTCGTCAAAGCGGTTTTACAGTACACAGCACAAGAGATTCCGGGCTTTAACCGGTTTGAGCAAGGCGCGGGAAGCGTAAATGTCGAAGGGGCAACTCGCCTTGCCGGGTTGATTCGGCAAGACCTTGTCGGGCTGCCAATCGGCAGCCTGCTTCTGACGGACGCACCGCCACAGCCGACCACGACGATTGCCGGCGAAACCTTTGCGTGGAGCGGTTTGATTATCCAGCGTTGGAACGAGATTCGAGGCACCAGCCTGATTACCCGTTACCAAGGGATCTATGGGACGGCGATGCTGCTGTCGGATGGCGTAATCATCATAGATGGGCAACTTGTCCCCGACGCGATGCTGCTGTCGGACGCGATGCTGCTGTCGGACGCGATGTTGCTCTCTGACGGTGGCACCTTCCCGGACGGCACTCTCTTCCTGGATGCGATGTTGCTGTCAGATGCGATGCTGTTGTCGGATGCCATGCTGCTGTCCGATGGGGTGTTGAAATCTGATTATTTCCTTGTTTCATCCGTCTCTCCGACTAGCTTATTGGCCTTATCTCAATCGGTTCTTCGCTATGGTGAGAATACCGCTTGTATGATGGCGGTTCCAGACGAGCCCTAACGCACTCTGTTCCTGATCGGGAGAGGAGTCAGCGCCCAATTCTTTCCCATTCCTGAGTCAACGTGAAAAGGGTAAACACGGTTATTGCGGGTCACATACAGATGGCACAAGAGCCGGTTCCGAAGCTGACCATCTGGAGCTATGCTGTCATTGCAACCGGCATCTTCCTGGCTGCCCGCGCCCTCTTCAAGCAACTGCCCTTGACGAATTACTGGTGGCTCGCCATGGTGGCGCTGGTCGTACTCGTTTCGCCCGTCGTCGTCATCTCCATTCCGAGAGTGAAGGCCAGAATTACGCTCGGCGATACCATCACCTTCGCAACCGCCCTATTTTTCGGAGCGGCGGCGGCGGTTCTGACCGCCATGGCGGAAGCCGCTTTCGCTTCGCTGCGCATGACGCGCAGCGTTCGCAAGGTTTTATACAACACCGCCACTTTGATTGTTGCCATGCAAGGAGCTTGTTGGCTGGCGACCCTCTTCTTTCCGCCCTTTGGCGAGCGCACGACCGACCTGACGCTGACCCAGTTGGTCGGGGCGTTGGGATTGCTGACGCTCGGCTACTTTATTCTCTCCACCTCGTTGATCGCGGCTTATCTAGCCATCTCCACTAACGAATCCTTCTGGCGAGTATGGAAAGAGAACGGGTTATGGACATCAATCAGCTATGGCGCAAGCGGGTTGTCGGCTCTGGGCGTGTATCTTCTGGTCGGGCGCTTCGGTTATTCCAGTTTTCTGATCGCCGTCGGCGCGATGATGTTCGTCTATCTCTTCTATCGCACCTATTTTGAGAAGGTCGAG
Source organism: uncultured Clostridia bacterium (assembly GCA_964468725.1). GTDB lineage: Bacteria > Acidobacteriota > Blastocatellia > UBA7656 > UBA7656 > CAYXVU01. Next base: position 14,092 of record CAYXVU010000020.1, on the reverse strand, counting down.
AGCGCCAATCAGCGTGCCGATTTTATCGAAGAGCAGTTGCGTCACTCGCAAAAGATGGAGGCCATTGGTCGCTTGGCAGGCGGCGTGGCGCACGACTTTAACAACCTGCTGACGGCGATCTTGATCTATAGCGATCTCCTCTTACATAAACTCGATGCGCAAGACCCGCTACGCCAACATATCGAAGAGATTCATAAAGCAGGCAACCGGGCGGCCTCTCTGACCCGACAGTTGCTGGCCTTCAGCCGCAAACAGATTCTCAAACCGCAAGTCATGAGCCTCAATCAGGTAGTGACCGACATGGTGGCGATGCTCATGAATCTGATCGGCGAGGATATTGAATTCAGCGTCCGCCTGGATGCGCAATTGGGCAATATTCAAGCCGACCCCGGACAGATCGAACAAGTGATTATGAATCTGGTCATCAATGCGCGCGATGCTATAGCTCAAGGCGGCAAGGTGACGGTCGAGACGACGCGCGTTGAGGTCAGCGAGTTGAGACGCTTCGGCCTGCACGCCGGTATCCAGGAAGGCACCTATGCGATGTTAGCGGTCAGCGATACCGGTTGCGGCATGGATAAAGAGACCATGTCACAGATTTTCGAACCCTTCTTTACGACCAAAGAGGAAGGGAAAGGCACAGGACTCGGACTGTCAACCGTGTACGGCATTGTCCATCAAAGCGGCGGCGATATTCAGGTGGAGAGCCAACTCAACGAAGGCACTGTCTTTCGCATCTACTTTCCTCAACTGCCGGACTCGTCCCCGCCGCCGCCGCTGCACAAGGCTGCGGCATCGCAGGCGGGGCAAGCCGCTACGATCCTGCTGGTTGAAAATGAAGATGTGGTGCGCCAACTGATGCGCGGCATCTTCCACCTGGAAGGCCACACGGTGATTGATGCCGCCAACGGCAAAGAGGCGCTCAAACTTTGCGAAGAGCATGGCGGGCGCATTGATCTGGTGATTACCGATGTCGTCATGCCGCATATGAGCGGGCGCGAGTTCATCCGTCAGTTGCGCAGTCAACAGCCAGAGATTACGGTGCTCTATATCTCCGGCTATGCCAGTGACGTGTTGGCACGGCATGGCGTCGAAAATGAGAGCTTGAACTTTCTGCAAAAGCCCTTCACGCACGATGTGTTGTTGAGCAGAGTGCGCGAATTACTGGCCGTCTCTGACCCCTATTCGCCCGCTTCTTGAGTGGGACATCCCTCCCAATCAGATTCTTGCATTCATCCTAATGCAGCACCTGTTCAAACCGTGTGCTTCGGTAACGTCGGCCAATGGTGTCGGCTGTTCGGCCAAGAGGCATCGCAACCGTGCCAGTCGCAACGCACCCAGCAGGCAGAGAGCCGAAACCCCTCAAGTTAATGGCCTAACCAGGCGAACATACAGGAATACTCAGGGTGAGATCGAGGCTTACTCAGGCGCGGCAAACAGGCGGAGAGGCGCTAGCGGATGAGTCTGAGGAATAAGCCTTGCACAGATAGGATGTGCAGATGCCAACGCCGCTCCAAGCAGAGGAAAAGGTGATGGAACGAAAGGAAAAGACGGGGATGATTGTCATACCTCAGCGCCAGTGGAAGAGTTTGGAGAGCCAGAACACCGAAGCCGGTTTATCCGTGATCGAACTGGTCATGGTGGTGCTCATCATTGCTATCGTCATTGCCTTTTCGTTGCCGGTTATTAGCAACTCGCTTGCCGCCTACAATCTGCGTAGTGCCGCCGACCATTTGGCGGAACGGATCGCGGCGGTGCGAGCGTTGGCAATCGCAAAGAACCGAAATGTGACCTTCTCGTTCAATAATGCGTCGGGACTTTATGGTTTTGACTTCACTGGCCCGACGGGCGATGGCGTGCCGGAGACGACTGACCCGGATGACCCTGCGACCAATTACTATACGGGATCGCTGCCGACAGGTGTCACAACAACGTTTCCGGAAAACCAGCCGATGCGTATCACTTTCTCTTCACGTGGTGAGTTGCCCATTGGAGATTTAGCGCGAGTCATCACTTTGCAACGGGGGAACCGCACTATCACCGTCCGCGTCAACTTGCGCGGCAAAGTGAGTGTCGAATGAGGGAGAGAGGCTGTTTATGCTGAAAAGGGTTGTCTATTCACAAGAGGCTGATCTTCGCCAAGAAGCAGGGTTTTCTCTGGTCGAAATGTTGATTGCTTTGGTCGTCACCCTCTTCGGTCTGGTCTCTATTGTTGGCTTCGCCGTCTATGTGTCGCGCGCCAATTCGATATCAAACAATATCAACATCCTTGCCACCGTCGCACAGGATCAAGTTGATCGGTTGCGAACCGCCGTATGGAGTGCGACATCAGAGTCTCCTATGGTTACGCTGGGAGGCGAACTCTATTCCCCTCCGGGAGTTGTCGAGACCGAAGGCGATGGTGTGCAGACCAGCGCGGTCACTAGCATGCAGACCTCTCCGACCAACCCCAGCCCCTCAACGGGCGAGCAGGTCTTTTACTACCAACTCGATTCGACAAACCCTCATCGCGCGACGGTTTCGAATACACCGGCGGGTGATTTAATTGTGACTTGGAAAGTCGCGGCAACCACTACCCCAGACTTGCGGCGGGTGACGATCAAAGTCGTCGCGTTGAACGCACTTCCCGGTATCGCTGATGGCTTCGTCGTTTCAACGATGCTCATACGTAATTAAGGAGTCCCTATGGATAGGCAAAATCAAGGCGGATTTTCTCTCATCGAAACGATGGTTTCGCTGATGGTATTGGTGCTCGTTATGGGCATTGCCTTTACCCTACTCATGCATTTTCAGCGCATCTACCGCTATGAAGAGGCCTATGCCGATGCGCAACGCAATGCGCGGTTTGCGGTTGCCCGGTTGAATGAAATTTTACGCAGTTCGGGCACCAATCCGACCGCCAATACAACGGTCAATCCGACGAACTTCGCCGTCTTGTCGGGCACGACCGTCACCTCCGGGTCGGCGATCTCCGCTTTAGCGATACAGTTGCGCAGCGATCTGGACGGCGACGCGCAAAACCTCACTTCGGTTTCGGCCAACTCGGATGTCATCGTTACTTCTGAAAACGTTACCATCCGTTTGGATAGCAACACCCGACAGATTGTTATGGATGATAACACCGTCACCCCCCCGACCAGTATCCCGATTGCCGATCATATCCGTAGTCTGAAATTTACCGACCCGCAAGGATCGAGCTACACCAATAAAGCTATACAGGTGGAGGTGATCGCCATACCCGCAGGGATTGCTGATAACGATCCGCGCTATCGTGAAGTGCAGTATACCGCCACCATCCGATTACGCAACCGATGAGGAGTGAGGCCAAAGAAGAGGGAAGAGAGATGACCAAAGCACGATTGCAACATCAAGACGAGCGCGGCGCTGCCCTGATAATGGCGCTCATCACAATGGCCTTGTTGCTGGCATTGGCTATGGGCATGAGCCTGACGGCGATATCCGAGCAGGGCGTTACCAAGACCTACAAGGTTCAAACGACAGCCTTACAGGCCGCTGAAGCCGGTCTCAGCCATGCGGCGAGTCTGGTTTCCAATTACACGGGCGATGATTTCACCACCTTGTTGGCTTTGCGACCGACCCCGTTGTCGCAAAACTATCTGGACGGCAACAACCCTTTTGTGACGGCGAATGCAGGGGAGTTTGCTGCCAATAGCCTGATGATTGACAACGAAGACCCTGCTGGCACGCGCGGCCACCGACTGCGTGATGCGGATAATGAGATAGTGGAAGAGACCTTTTATCGCGTCAGCCTGATTGATGATGAGCCGACGGCCTCAACCGCTTTGCCGCGAGTGCCAAACTTCAACCCCGGAAACACCTATAAAGAGGTCACCGCACCCAATGCGAGCAATCCGAACATAGACAAGAACAATCGCCTGGTGGTCTATTCGACCGGCACGCACGTCAGTGCTTCAGTCACCTTAGAGGGTTGGATTGCCTTCCTGCCCTTCCCTGCCTTCGTCGCCAACCGCAATGTGGAGATCTCCGGCAATAGCGAAGTCAATGGCGCATATGGCGCGATTCACTCCAACCAAGACCTTATCGCCGGAAATGGCGGCGGGCAAAACTGGTGGGTGGCACAAACGGCTACGGCGAGCGGCACGATCACCGGAACCTTCACCGGTCACGTCGGCGGTTTTTATGGCGGCGGACAAGGGCGATTTGAGATTCCGCCGTTGGTGACGACCGAACCGCTTCCGTCAGGCGGCGGCAATACCTCCCCCCGTATTCAAGAGTTCCTGATTCGCAAAGCCGATGTTTTGCTGCTCGATCCCGGTTTCGCAGATGGCGCCCATGAACTCTTCAATAATGGCAATGGCAATCCGGGAACACAACGGCTGGCCAGGCTGGCCGAACGGCTGAATGTCACCTATTCCTCTTTAGCCGCAGCTGTAGATTCCGGTCCGGGGCAAGGCAACAATGTCAGTCAAAACTCTGCGGTTGCCGTAACCATCTTCCGCGACGCCAATGGGCTAGGAACGGCTGGTGTTGTCGCCAGCCCTTCTGACGTCGGGTGGTCATACAGCTCAAGCAATTGGGGGTTTGCCAATAATAGTAATGCACATGGCCACACTTTCTATGTCATCGGACAAGACAATTTTGCCAGCAACAACCCCAATGGCGGGAACATTCGCATCACCGGCAACATCGGCTCCAATGCCAATCCGCTGGAAGTCACCATGATGGCCACCGGCTCGATCAGCATTCAAGGGACGCCGAACCTGACGGCGAATTTGCGCGATGTGCAAACTCCTTTCCTCCCTCCCTTTGTGCAACTGGATGTGCTGATGATTGCCGTCGAAGACATCATGGTGCGTGGTGATTTGGAATCGAATGTGACGTTTACCGGCATCAGCTTTGCCGGAGAAGCCGTAGACCTCAGCGCCAATGGGGCGATTGATGGACAAGTTCTCGCCTACGGAAATAACAATATCAACGGCTCGCTTGTGCAGGGTGTCAATGGCGACCCCAATCGCAACACGATAACGGGAAATTTCAACCTGACGCTCAATGATGGAAACTCGGTAGGCAAGATCAAACTCTTTTCGTGGCGACAAATCAAACGTTGACCCTTATCTTGCTCCGTAGTAGCAGATTGTAGACCTCGATCTGGCGCGCGCCCAGGCAACTGTACGCGACCAAGACAATCGTTGCGAATCCTTGAGACCGTACAACCACTGTCTCGGTGCGCGCCTCTCCTGATTCCCACTCCCAAGTCAAACTGCCTGATAGATCAGTCGAAATGACCAAACTACTAGATGAAACGAAGGTTGAGGCCTTTTGGCTCTCGATAGAGAGATAAGGTCAGAAATCAGCATAAGGCGAGCCGTCACGATAAAAAGGCTAAGTAGCAGGAGAATTATCCTATCGAGTATGGTGCGGCTTACTAAAAATGTGCAGAATCGTGTCAAAAATCTCGGGTCGCTGTTCAAGCGTTAGCAGTGTGATGAACATGTCCTGCGCCTGCCCGTCCATCACAAAGATTCGAAATCCCCTGCGCAGGGTATCGCTAGCCGTCTTTAGCGGGTTGAATTTGTCGGTTTGGATTTTTCTGAAGCAAGCACCGGGATGGCCTTCCGTCTTTGACAAGCTATGTGCTTTGTAACGGCACAGGGCTTGCTCCTTTGTGGAGCTGCTCCCACAAATTCAGGATTCCGAGGTCGAACAAAAAGATGATTGCAGAGGCAGGAATGAAAGCAAAGGGAAGGGCTTATGAGATTGGCGTTTCGGCCATCGAGATCACGGTTGTCGTAGTGGTTGTCGGTCTGATCGTTGCATTTGCCGCCCCGCAGATCGCGACAGCGATGCGCGAATACCGGCTGGATTCGTCCGTTCGTCAATTGAATGATCTGATGCTGCGCGCCAAGACGCGCGCTGTCGCCGAAAATCGATCCTTTGGTTTCGTCGTCGATACGGCAAACTTGCGTTTGGGATTAGCGACGCTTGATGGCGCAGGCAATGCGGTGGCGACCGATTTCGTTCCCTTGCCGCAAGGCATACGGTTTGGTCGTCCAGGTGATTTAAGCGCTCCGATTGCCAATGCGCCAACCGCTCAGGATGTCTCTTTTCCCCAACAAAACGGCGCCACGACGGTCTTCCAACAGAACTTTAACTCTCGCGGTTTTCCAGTCGTTCCATCGGCGGCAACCCTGCACTCTGTGTACGTTACGAATGGTCGTAGTTTTCGCGCCTTAACCCTCAACAGCTACGGGCAAGTCCGCAAATGGTGGTGGCGCAATAATGCCTGGAGAGGGGCTACCGATTAATCATTCAGCTTAGTGGAGAAGACGCATGTGTACAGATGAACCGCTTCGTAAACCCGCGAGCCATGAACAGGGATTTACGGTCATCGAGGTCGCCGTAGCCGCCATCATCACGATGGTTTCTCTGGTCTTCCTCGCCTCGTTGTTTGTCCTGGCACTCAGTCAAAACAAGATGGTCAAGAAACACGCTTCGACCACCATGCTGGCGCAACAGAAATTGGAACAGCTTAACGCGTTAGAAAGTAACGACGTGAAATTGAATATCGGCGGCGGACTGAGCGAAGCGACCAAACAAGACCTCTACAACGACACTTTGGACGACAAGGGAGAGCCGTTGCAAGGAAGTGCGATTGCCTCCTATCGCCGCTTTTGGCAAATCGAACTCGATCCGGTCTTGAATAATACGCGCATGATTACCGTGCGGGTCGTGGCGACAACGGCTAGCCAAGGTCGCAGCGCAGAAGAGACGGTGTTGACGACGGTGCGCTCATGGTGAGGAGGATGAACATGATTGAGCATAAAGAACGCGGCTTTTCGCTATTAGAACTCTTGATCGCCATGCTGCTGACGGTCGGACTGATGGGTGCGGTCATGAGCTTGACCAGCCATAACCAACAGGTCTTCGTAACCGAAATTGCCACCATGGATATGAATCAAAACCTACGCACGGCGATGGACATGCTGACCCGTGATATTCAGTCGGCAGGCATGGGCTTGCCGCGCGATAACGGGAGCTTTTCCGCCGTCTTTTATACCAACGGGGCAAGCGGCGCTCCCGATACTTTGATGATGGTCAACGGCGACCCCTTTGCGCCCTGGGCAGATGTGCGCGAGACCGGAGCCAATGAGTTTTTCTGCGATGTGCCGCCAGATTTGGAAGGAGCGGGCACCAACCTGACTTATAAAAACGAACAGGAAGCTGTCACTCCGATCTTCAAGCAATACGCCACCAGAAACGAACTCTTCCTCTGCTATGACAATACCAATGCGCGCGTGATGCGGCTATCTCACGATGGCGAGATCACGGGTGTCGGTGAGAATGCACGCTTACGTTTGCGCTATCAACCAGCCAACTATGGGAGTCCGGCTGGCACCTTCGGGTCGCTGATTGACACGGGCGAGCCGGATTATGAGAACGCCAGAATCGCCAAGTTGAGCAACCTGGTTGCCTATCGCCTCAACCAAGCCACCCGCGAGTTAGAGCGCACAGAAGACTTGATAAATTGGCAAACGGTCGCACGCGGCGCCCTCAATCTGCAATTACAGTTCCGTATCATGACGATTGGCGCAGGCGGCCCGGTCGAAAGCGTGGTAGATGCGCCCGCTGACCGCCGGACGATTCGCGCCGTCTACGTTCACCTCGTGGCCGAAACGCCCGACATTCCGCAGGGCGACAAAAAATATCGACGCATCGAACAGAGCTTCGAATGCGCACCGCGCAATTTCAACCTCGCCAACAACAATAATCTGAGTCAGCACGGCGCTGACGAATGGATCTTCGAATAGAGGCAGCCATGAATATGAGGACTCAGTTGACACCAGCTAACGAACGCGGCATGGCGCTGATTACAGCCCTGCTGGCCGTAACCCTATTACTCGCCTTAGGCATTGCGGTCGTTTCATCAGCGACCAATGACAATGTGACGACCAGGATACAACGCAGCGGTCAACAATCCTTCTTTGTTGCCGATGCCGGGTTGAGCATCGCCCGCCGCGCCATCACGCAAGCTTTTGCCGAAGAGATCGAGAAGATTCGCAACGGCCAGCAACCCTTTTATCGAAAGAACGCCGCGCCCGGACCGAACCGTTTCCCGGATGTCCAGGTTGTGCCTGACCCCGATGAAGTGAATCAAATCGAGAATGCGTTCTTCTCCAATGTGCGGGCGCGCGCCAACACCTTAGCCACTGAAGCGACGCGCGATCAGAAATTCAGAGACCGCAATGGCACCAGCTTTACAGTGCGCTTTTTGGACTTTACCGGTCGAGTGAGCTTTGTCGAAATCAGCGCGACCCAAGCGACAGAGAGTTTTAATTTTCGGTATGCCATCGAAGTCACCGGCGAAAAGGATACGGGCGGCAGTTCGAACGTCCGCGAAACCGGCAAGCTGAGCGCCAACATCCATTTGGTCGCACCGCTGCTCGATCCCAATCGCGCCTTCAAGTTCTCCGGTTTCGGGGCCTTCTTCGATTATGGCGATACCAATCCGAATGCGGCGTTGGCGGCTGGCATCTTCTCCGGCCCGGTGCATACCAACACCCACTTTGCCTTCTTGTCGAGTCGTAGCGTGACCTTCCGCAACGTAGTCTCCCAAGTGGACGACAAGATTCGTTATGACAATTCGGGTACGACGACGCCCAATCGCGCCATCCCAACCGGCAACATCACTGGCATCACGATCAGCGCCGAAGGCTACAAACAAGCCGCCTACGTGCCGCTGCCAGAAAATAATTTCTCGCAAGAGTATGCGGTCATTAACTCGACGGGGGTGACAGCCTTGAAAGTAGACGGCACGCCAGTTGACCCCCCCGCTACGATCCCGACCGATGGCAGTGGTAACCCAGTGCCCGTCTTTGATGTCAACGGACGGGTGCGCGCTGATGTTCTCGCCGCCAACTTGCGAAACGGCTCGAACGCCACGCCAACGCTGGCCAGCGGCAATTTGCCCAATGGTGTCTATATCTCGTCAAGCAACGGCACCGATATTACCGGCGCAGGCATCTTTGTGCAGGGCGATGCCAGCGACATTCAACTCAAAGCCGAAAGCAATGGCGACCAGACCTACATCATTACCCAAGGCTCGACGACAACGACAATTCGCACCGATTACGCTAACAACCAGACGACCATGAAAGTCGGCAGCGGTGCGACACGAACCTACGCAGGCATCTTCAAAGATAAATCCGATCCCGCGAATATTCGCAATGGCACCTCGCTGTTTGTCAACGGCAGCATTCTGAGTATGCGCGGCGGCAAAGATGGCAGCGGCACAAAACCGGCAATCGCTTCGGAGACCGCTTTGACGATCACTGCGCAACGCCACATCACCATCACCGGGGATTTGAAATACACCAACCCGGTTGCTGACAACAACGGCGCAGCCGTCGCCAACATCAATTCCGTCAAGAACGTCTTTGGCATCTTTACCAATGACGGCAATGTTGAGATGGCACCCAACACCAGCTATGTCTCGTCGGGGCGCAGTCTGGAGATCAATGCGGCAGTCGTCGCCTTCAACTCCAAAACCTCGAATGACGGCTCCAGTATCGAAGGCTCGCTCACCTACACTGGCGCGAGCCTCAGCAGTTCGGATCGTCTCCGTCTCGTCGGCAGCCGCGTGCAATCGAAGATCAATAACATCGGCTATAACTACCGCGATGTCTTCTTTGATGTGCGCTACTCCGGCGGCACGTTTGCGCCGCCCTTCTTCCCCGGCACGAGCTATAGTTTGGTGCCGCCGCCACCGGCTACGGAAGTGAGCATCGGCGGGGTGGACGCTCCGGCGGTCGCTGCCATGTCATGGTTCAGGCAACTTCGCTAGATTCAACCGCTCCTTTTCTGTCGCTAAAATGATGCAGGCCGGGCACGCGCCCGGCCTTTTTTTGTTTGTCTATAGCGTCCGTCGGCTTCAGGTTATACCGAGTTGCCAATCAACCTGAGATGGTTGAGCGGCGGTCTCTGACCGCCGACCTTGCGTACGAACACGGCGGTCAGAGACCGCCGCTCAACGAAGCTATCTCATCTTGTTTTGCAATTCCGTATTATGCTGTTTGAAAGGTCAAAACCACCCCTCACAGCCGCGTGGGCGGCGGAAAGCGAAGTCTTGCTGGTTGACTCCTCAGCAAAGCCGCTTGTCAGTCTGGCCAATCGGGTTCGTCTTGCTTTACGCTTGCGGCAGGTTCAAACCCCATCAGTCTTGACGGAGTGCGCTATGGACGAAACGACGAATCAACTTGAAGAAGCGGCAACGCTCGAATCATCAAACACTGAAGCCCCCGCCGCACCCGCGTTCACGTGCCAATGGAAACGCGACTTTGTGTTGCTGGCCTGCAAAGGCTTGCCGTTCTATGCTGAACATCAAGGTAAGCTATACTGCGTGCTTCACTATCCGAGTATAGAAAAGAAGAGCAAGTTCAGAATCGCTTTTCAGGAGAAGCTCGATTCGCAAGACTTTAATTTTCGTGGCGTATGGTTTCCTGAAGAAGTTGATTTCTCCGGTTTTGAATTCAATGACACAGCGGACTTCAGCTATGCCAAATTTAGCGCGAAGGCGGTCTTCAGCTATGCCAAATTCAGCGTGATAAGCTTCACCGGTGCCCGATTCAGCACAGGGGCGGACTTCCGCGCTGCCCGATTCAGCGCAGGGGCGAGCTTCAGCTCTGCCGAATTCAGCGCAGAGGCGGTCTTCTTCTCTGCCGAATTCAGCGCGGCGGCGAACTTCTTCTCTGCCGAATTCAGCGCGGAGGCGGACTTCGGCTATGCTGAATTCAGCGCGGAGGCGGACTTCCACGCTGCCCAATTCAGCGCGGCGGCGAACTTCGGCTATGCCAAGTTTGGAGACAAGGTTGATTTTGAAAGAGCTGGGTTTCTGGAAAACGCATTTTTGCATCTCCAAAAAGCGGAAACGGAGAAGCCGGAGCGCGTCTACTTTCACACCGTTACTTTGCGGCCTCATTGGTTCGTTGACATCCGAAGTGACATCAAAGGATTTAAGTTCACCAATGTGAAGTGGAGATACAAACCTCGACGATGGATGACTTGGGGCGCGGGCGTGAAGTCTGCCATCAGAGAATTGAAAGAGCTGAATGAACCTGAAACCTCTAATCTACATGTGTATAGCCTGCTCTCAGACGCTTGTCGGCAGCTTGCGCTCATCGAAGAAGAGAAGCATCGTTATGATGAAGCGGCGGATTTGCGCTATTGGGCGATGCGCGCGACGCGGCTCGAAAAGAAGGCGCATTGGCAGTTCTGGCGACTCGATTGGTTCTATTGGCTGGCCAGCGGCTACGGCGAGCGCATTCTGCGCGCCCTCGGCGTTTTGGTCGGCATCTGGTTCCTCTTCGCCTTGCTCTACACCCAAGTCGGCTTCGTTCGATGGGAGCCGAAAGCGACGAGCGAGAGCGAAATCGCCAACCTGCAACGCGATGAAGTCGGCCAGCCGTTAGGCTTTCGCCGCGCTATGACCTACAGCTTCAGCGTGATGGCTCTGCAAAAGCCCGACCCGCGACCCGCCACCAACACTGCACACGCGCTGGTCACCTTTGAAACCATCCTTGCGCCGTTGCAAGCGGCGCTGCTGGCGTTGGCGATTCGCCGCCGCTTCATGCGATAGGCAAATCCAGACCTGCGATTTGCCCTTTTCTCTGCGTCTCTGCGCCTTTGCGTCTTTGCGTTGAAAGAAGCACACCAACCCGCACCTATACTTGCCTCCTTCCCGCAGATGCATGCGGGTGATAGAATTGGCCGCCTTTCGAGGTCAGTTTATCTTGCAAGCCTGCGTCTCGCCGACCATCGTAGGAGCAAAGAGATATGGCAGAATGGTTTTCACAACTCAGCGCGCTGACGGTCTTCTTAGGCATCGGAGCTGTCGGGTTTCTCTTTCTCCTCGCTTCGTTTCTGCTCGGCGAAGTCTTCGGCCATTTCGGTTTCGATCACGAACTCGACATTGAACATGAATTCGAACATGATGCGTCGCACGATGGCCCCGGCATCTTCAATGCCCGCGTTATCAGCATGTTCATCACCGCCTTTGGCGGCGGTGGCGCGATAGCCGTCTATCTGGGGCTGAATGCCTTTGTCGGTTCGCTGGTCGGGTTAGCTGCGGGCTTCGTACTTGGCGGCGCGGTCTATCTCTTTGCGCGCTTCCTCTATTCGCAACAAGCGTCAAGCATCACCGAGGCGACCGATTTGATCGGCTTGACGGCGCAAGTCATCGTCGCCATTCCGGCTAACGGGTTGGGGCAAGTGCGCTGCATCGTCGGCGAAAGCGCCATCGAAAAGATCGCGCGCTCCCACGATGGCCGCGCTATCGCTGAACACGCCACCGTCTTTATCGAAGAAGCAGTAGCCGAAACCGTCATCGTCAGCCCGCAGCCGCAAGACGGAGCCGGGCTATTTTTGACAGGCCGGTCGGCGTGAACGCTTGCCGCTTGGCACATCAAACGGAGGGCAACAGATGAATATCGAAAACCTGATCGTTCCTATCGTTATTGCCGCAGCCATCGTCTTCGCGTTGTTAATCGCGCTATGGCTCTTCAGTTCGAACTACATCAAAGTACCCCCGAATCAGGCGGCGGTCTTTTCGGGACGCAGACGCAAACTGCCCGACGGGCGGCAGGTCGGCTATCGGCTGGTCAAAGGCGGCGCATCGTTGCGGATTCCATTGTTAGAAACAGTCAGTTACTTGTCGCTGAATTTGATTACCATCCCGCTCGAAACCCGCCGCGCCTATACCGTCAAAGGCGTGCCGGTTTCGGTCAAAGCCGTCGCCAACGTCAAGATCAAAGGTGACGATGTCTCTTTGCAGGCCGCTGCCGAACGCTTCTTGGGGATGACATCGCCCGAAGTGCAGAAGATCATCTTTCAAACCCTCGAAGGTCACCTGCGCGCCATTTTGGGTACGCTCACCGTTGAAGAGATCAATAACGACCGGCAGAGCTTCGCGCAAAAGCTGACCAGCGAAGCCGCCAGTGATCTTGAAAAAATGGGCATCGGCCTTGACGCGCTGACCATTCAAGAGATCAGCGACGACGAAGGCTACCTCGACGCGCTCGGCAAACGCCGCACCGCAGAGGTCAAACGCGACGCGCAGATTGGTGAAGCCGAAGCGACACGAGATTCGAAGATCAAATCGTCGCTGGCTATGCAGGAGGGCGAAAAGGTCAAACTCGATTCGGAAGCCAACATCTCGCAGGCGCAGCGCGATATGGAGGTCAAAAAGGCGCAGTATCAAGCCGAGATCGAAAAGGAACGCGCAACCGCCGATCAGTCCGGGCCGCTATCGTCGGCGAAAGCCCGACAGTCGGTCGTTGCCGAAGAAGTCCGCATTGAAAAGGTACGAACGCAAGAACAAATCTCGGTGCAGGAGCAGGAAATTTTGCGCCGCGAAAAAGAACTGGAAGCGACCGTCGTCAAACCCGCAGACGCGCAGCGGGTCGCCGCTGTGTTGAAGAGCGAGGCGACCAAACAATCGGCCATCCTCGAAGCTGAAGGGAAAAAGGCCGCGCTCATCGCCATCGCCGAAGCCGAGAAGGAGCGGTTGCGGCAAGAAGGGTTGGGACGCGCAGCGGCTGTTGAGGCGGAAGGTAGAGCCGAAGCCGCAAAGATTGAAGCGCTGGGACTCGCGCAGGCGAAAGCCATCGAAGCGCAAGGGCTTGCCGAAGCCATCGCAATCCACAAAAAGGCCGAAGCCTGGAAAGAGTTCAACGAGGCGGCGCGCATGCAGACGATCCTCGAAAAGTTACCGGCGATTTTGCAAGCCACCGCGCCGGTCTTCGGCGCGGTCGCCGCGCCGCTTGGCAACATTGATAAAGTCGTCGTGATTGAACAAGGCGGCAACGGGCAGAGTTCGCAAACCGGAATGACGCGGTTTGCTTCCACTGCGCCGTCCGTGATCTTCAACCTTTTGCAGCAACTCGAAGCGGTCGGCGTAGACATTTCCGGGTTGCTCGCGCAAATCGGCATTCGCGCCGATGCCGAACCTATCAAAGCCAAAGCGGATGACCCGGGCGAAACTTTGTAAGCGGAACTCGCTGCGGGAACGCGAGGGGCAGTCCGCGCTCTGTAAGACGGCCTGCGAATCATTCGAATC
>CAYXVU010000019.1:39791-42540 GCA_964468725.1 uncultured Clostridia bacterium | reverse complement strand
TCAGCCCGTCGGGTTGGCCATTACGCACGATGGCTTCTTATTCGTTACTGAACAAAATCGCAGCCGCTTGTTACGTGTTTCCCCCGAAGGCGAAGTCATCCCTTATGCAGGGGGAGGCGGCGGCTTTGCCGAAGGAGTCGGCAGTCGCGCGCGCTTCAATGCCCCGACAGGCGTTGCCGTTGACCGCTACGGAATGGTCTTTGTCGCGGATGCCAATAACTATTTGCTGCGCGCGGTCGTGCCGGTCGCCATTCAACAAGAGGTTGATCCCGCAAGCCAAGCAGCCAGCCCCTATATTCAACCGCAGAGGATAGCGCCATCAGCGGTCGAGAAGACGAGCCTCAAAGCGGGAGTCGAAAGCGTCCTGCCCCAACTTGATAAGTCGCTGGTGGTGCGCGGTGCGACCTTTCCTTGGCCGCTCAGTCCGCAGGATGGTTGGCATGAAGTGACCGGCGTCGTCGGCGAAGCGCGCGGAGCGCCGGGTGGCATGGCCTTGCACCATTTGCACAGTGGGTTGGATGTGCGCGGTAATCTGGGCGATGTGGTGCTCTCGGTTTACGATGAGAAGGTAACTGCGCCGCTTCCCAATTGGGGTTTCGAAGGCGGCAACGAAGGGATGCGCGTCGGCTTGATGAACTATATCCACTTGCGCGTCGGGCGTGATGCCAAAGGCGAAATTGCGGAGCCCAAACGATTCAAACCGCGCCTTGATGCAACCGGCAGACTGATCGGCATTCGTGTGCGACGCGGCGAACGATTCCGAGTCGGCGAGCGCATCGGCACACTCAACAGCTTGAACCATGTGCATCTGAATTTCGGGCCATGGAACGGCGAAGCCAATCCCATCGATTTCCCCTTTCCCCATTTTACCGACACCGTGCCGCCGGTCATCGAAGCCGGGGGGATAGAGGTTATTGATTTAACGGGCAAGCGACTGACTGAACAACGCGAAGGACGATTGGTGATTTCCGGCGACGTGGACATACTGGTTACGGCTTTCGACCGAGTAGATGGGAATAAAGAGGGTCGCAAGTTGGGGATATACAAAATCGGCTATCAACTGCTACGCGAAGATGGTGGGGCGGTTGCCGGATTCGAAACGCCGCTCTTCAATATCGAATTTAATCGCTTGCCGCCCGATGATGAGGCGGTCGTGAAAGTTTACGCTTCGGGGAGCGGTGTTAGCGCCTATGGTACGCCGACGCGCTTCACCTATATCATAACCAATCGCGTGCGTGATGGTCAGACGCAAGACGGATGGCTACGAACCTCGCTGATCGAGCCGGGAAAATACGTCTTGAAGGTCATCGCCGAAGATTTTCATGGCAACCGAGCTGCGGTGAATGCCGAGCAACGCATAGAGATTTTACGCTAAGGTTATACTCGACAATTAACCATCGTACTGCTAGGATAACTCCGTTTTGAATGGCGGTGCCTGTGACCGCTGTGAGTGTTTGACTTCAGGAGCACGTCTTCTCTGTTCGGATCCGTCCTTCAGCGCGCTAAGGTTCGTTCTGTTCGACCCCAGCCGGATAGCTTGAGCGAGTTCCTCCCAACCAGTTTCTGAGGAAACTTCAGGAGAGATAGTATGAGGATATTTGTCGGAAATCTGTCGTATCAGACGACAGAGGATGAGTTGTTTGATCTGTTCTCGCAGGCGGGTGCGGTTGAATCTGCCTCGATTGTGACAGATCGTGATACGGGTCGCTCGCGCGGATTTGGTTTTGTTGAGATGAATGATGATACGGCCACTCAGGCCATCGAACGCTTCAACGGACACGAATTGAACGGTCGCGCCATCAATGTGAATGAAGCGCGCCCACGCGTCGAACGAGATCGCGGCGGCTTCAATCGCGGCGGCGGCGGCGGTTTCAATCGCGGCGGCAGAGGCGGCAACGATCGCCCGCGCAATCCACGTTGGTAATTCGAACATCCTACGAACCGAGAAAAAGGCCGGAGGAATCCGGCCTTTGCGTTTTCTACGCTCCCCTTCCGATTAAAACCCGCGCAGCGGGAACCCCGCGCCTCGTTGCAACCAGTTGTCCGGCGGATAGGCACACCCACCTTCAATCAGGTGCAACGTATAAGCATGGCGCGACACCGATGAGCGATTCGCCTGACTCAAATGCGGCAGTAAACCGTGCAGGACGATCAGCGTGCCCTGTGGCGCTTCCAGACAAACCAATTCATCCTTTGACCAGATGCCGTCGTCCAATGTGATGAAGCGCGTGCCCCCTTCCTTCGCGCGCACAAAGCGGGTTTTTAATCCCTCGTGATGGCCGCCGCGCCGCGCCCACAAACAGCCATTTTCGACGGTCGCCTCTTCCAACGCGAACCACAGCCCAGTGACGCTGATCGGCTCAGTGTAGAGGAAGGTTGCGTCTTGATGACAAGTGACTTCGCCGCCGATGTGCGGCTGTTTGAAAATGTACATAGATTGAACGAGCAAGGGCTCGACGTAACCGAGCGATTGCGCTAATTCAGCTAGCTGTGGCGTGTGCGAAAAGTCTGAAAATACCGGATCCAGGTCATGCAAGGCGTGCCCGATTTTATTGATCGAAGCCGTCTTGCTATGGCGTAAAGTTCCGTGCTCGTCGAAAGCGTCCTCTTCGAAGAAGAAGCGAATTTGATCGCCCGACTCCAAAAAGTATTCATCGCTTGTGCGCGTCTGTTCGCGGGTGGAAAAGATTGACGGGACGCCCTGCGGATCGAAGGCCGCAACCAATTCATTCGCGCGTTGGCGTAGTTG
>CAYXVU010000019.1:0-39691 GCA_964468725.1 uncultured Clostridia bacterium | reverse complement strand
TTTCCGCCTCCCGCTTGCATCATGGCATCGCGTTTGGCTTTGAATTCGGTTCCGGGCTTCCACTGCGGGTAACTATCCGATTGCGCCACGCGATTGCCGACGCGGAAGAGCAATTGCGCATCTTCGACGGCTCCCGACAGATCCCAATCCGGTTTAATGTCGTCCGAAACTTTGTGATAATCGCGCTCCGTATATTCATCGCGTTTCTTCTGGCTGAAGTCTTCCGATTTGCCGATATATTCCGTGCCAGTGTCGGGATAGAGCGCAGGCACGCCTTCTTTGGCAAATTCGAAATGATCCGAGCGATAGAAGAATCCCTTTTCCGGTTCGGGGTCGGGCTTGATGACGCGATTTTGCGATTTCGCTTCTTCCGTCAAAAGATCATCAAGCGTCGAATTGCCATAGCCGACGATGACTATGTCTTTGGTTTTACCCCATTGATTCACACCATCCATATTCAAGTTGGCAACCGTTTTGTTGAGCGGATAGAGCGGATTGGTCGCATAGTATTTTGCTCCCAACAGGCCTTTCTCTTCGGCGGTCACGGCTAAAAAGAGCACCGAGCGTTTCGGCGGCGTCTTCAATTTCGTGTAGGCTTCCGCCAGTTCGAGCAAGGTCGCCGTGCCCGATGCATTATCAATTGCGCCATTGAAAATCTGATCGCCTGCTAACTTTTCGTCGCGCCCCAGATGATCCCAATGCGCGCTATAGATGACATATTCATCTTTGAGCTTGGGGTCGGAGCCCTCGAGTTTCGCCAGCACGTTGCGCGAATCCACTTCGCGGAGCGTGTTCTTCAAGGTGAAGTTGGCTTTGGCGTTGAGCGCGACGGGCTTGAAGTCTTTGGCAAGTGCCGCTTTCTTTAACTCGTCAAGGTTTTTACCGCAAGCCGTAAAGAGCTTTTTCGCAATCTCGTTATTGATCCATGACTCGACGGCCACGCGCCCCATATTCTTATCGGGTTGGCGAATGTCGAAGTTCTCACGCCCCCAACTTCCTGAAACCACTTCGTAGGGGTAGCCTGCCGGGCCGGTTTCATGAACAATGATCGCCGCTGCTGCGCCCTTCGCCGTAGCAATCTCATATTTGTATGTCCAGCGACCGTAGTAGGTCATGGCTTTGCCCTTGAACATCTTGTCATCCAGTTTCGTGGCGTCGTTCGGATCGGGGATAGCCGGGTCATTGATGAGCATGACGATGGTCTTACCTTTTACGTCCACATCTTTGTAATCGTCCCACCCGTATTCGGGCGCAACGACTCCGTACCCGACAAAGACCATATCGGAGTTTTCCACTTTGACTTCGGGCGTGTAGCGTCGTGACACGGCGACGTAATCTTTAGTGGATTCCAAGTTCATGGTCTGTCCGCCCGCTACAAAAGATGCGGTCGGCTGTGCGGTAAAGCCCGCGAGCGGGACTTTTTGAATGTAGGTTCCGTCGGGGTTGCCGGGCTTGAGGCCGAGTTGTTTGAACTGCTCCGTGAGGTAGTTGACCGTCAGGTCTTCGCCCTTCGAGCCGGGCGCGCGACCCTCATACTCATCGGAAGCAAGCACTTTGATGTGTTTCATCAAATCATCGCTCGTCAGACTGTCGAGCGCCGGTTGGATGTCTGCCGCCGCTGGCGAGTTTGAAGTAGTCGTTTGCGGTTGCTGCGGCTCGCACGCCGATACTAGCAAGGCAACGATCAAAATCAGAAAGAGGAATTTTTTGTTCACGATTTCTCCTTATTCTCGTTTAGAGGCGGTCACCGACCGCCTGTCTTTTCACTGTCAAACTTGGCGGTCACCGACCGCCTCTAAACGGTGAGCCATTGGTAAATGATAACCAATCAATGCACGCTCAGGCTGATGGCGTTGAATAAAAATGGCAATGTAGCGATGCTCTGGCCGCGATATTGTGGGCGAAAAGCGAACATGATGATGCGCCCTTTGCCGCGTTTGACTTCGACGATTGCACCTTTGCCTGCGATCTTTTCGCCACCGAGCAGCCAACCCGAAAGCAGTAATTCATTGGCTTCGGCAAAGCGTGCGATGACGCTCGCCTCGCTGCCGGTTGTCTCGAATGCCGGGCTGGTTTCAAACCACGCGATGCTTTCGCCCGGTGTAGCGTCGAGCGTTGGCGCGCCGCTGGCAAGCGGGTGCTTGGCGTCAAACTTGATCTTGAGAATGGAGCCGGGGCAGTAAAAATCCTTCGGCGGCACACCTGCCAAAACATTTTTCACGGGCGCGTCCAAATGT
This sequence comes from uncultured Clostridia bacterium, assembly GCA_964468725.1. Taxonomy (GTDB): domain Bacteria; phylum Acidobacteriota; class Blastocatellia; order UBA7656; family UBA7656; genus CAYXVU01. The sequence continues at coordinate 37,454 of CAYXVU010000019.1, read as the reverse complement.
TGGATGGCAAATTCGGAGGCGTCGTTGAGCGTGACAATCGTTCCTCCTTCTTCAACAAACTTTTTGAGCGCTGCAATCCCCTCTTGTCCGATGCCGCCCGCCACCTCTTTCGGGTAACGATTGGCGGAGAGGCCGTTGACGATGCTGTTGACGCTTTGATCGGGCAAGACAATGCAGTCGAACTTTTCGCGCAGCCTGCCAGCGCGTAGTTCGCCATCAAGCAGAGATCGGTACTTTATGCGATATGCATATTGATCGAATATCCATCGCGTCCAGCCTTCATCCATCGAAGCTGCATAGCTTTTATACAGAGCGACTCGCGGTTCATAGCCCGAACCATAACTTGATGCTTCACCTGACCCGACCGCTGGCGGTTTGGGGAGAGCAAAAGGTTGATTGATTTCAACCACCGGAACCGCCATCAACAGCGGTAAGGTATGGGCGGTAACATCATAAGGGCGTTGCGGCGGCCCCCCCGGATACTGCCGCAAATCCGGGTATTGTTGCCTCTCCAACAAGGTTTTAGCGAATGCTCCATAAGGCTGTGATAATAAAACGATCTGGGTGTCGGGCGGATACTGTTTGCCTCCGGCTTCAAATGCCACCCCTGCGGTGTGAACCTCGACGCCACCTCTCGACAAGATCGAAATAAGCATTCCCCTGCCGTCTCTCTCGAACCAGCCGGGATTGGCCATTGGTGGAATCAAGAACGCGAACGGATCTCCCTCTTTTCGTTCGCCTACGGCAGCTTTGCCAATTTGATAGAAACCTCGCAGCCACCATTCGCGGTGAGCCGCTGCCGTTCGCAGTAACGCGAACGCGCCGGTTTGCTGATAATCCACGATGTTCGCCAACTTCCATTCGCCGCCGCGCCAAGGGAGGGGGTAATTCCAACTGCGCCTCTTGGTATCAACATTCACCTGTGGGGTCTGACGGTCAAAAGGGACGTTGGTTGGCGTCGCCAATCGCGCCGAAGCCGTTTCGCTCAGGATGCGAATGCCTCCATGATAGTGTTGATAAGCCCGCGCCGGTGTCCATGCATCATAAACGCCGTTGATGACGACGCCTTCTTTGCCTTGCGCAGTCATCTCCCAAGCCATCGAACTCCCCATAAAATTCACGCCTGCCTGAATGATCGGGTGAATGTTCGGCTCCCAAGGTTCGACGTAGGGAGGGATGAAAAAGCGCGAACCAGTTTCGCCTTGCTGGTGAATGTCGTGAACGATTTGCGGATGCCAGACGTTGTGAACCTTATCGACCGTCATTTGGGTTTCGACCTGTGTGAAGGCGTACCAGTCGCGGTTATTGTCGTGACCGACGTAATGATGATAAAGCTCCGGCGGACTGGTGCCCTCCGCAGGCGTTCCAAGCGTTTTGTCGTACCAATCTTTTACGATGTCTATGCCATCGGGGTTGAGAGATGGAACAAGTAAGATGATGCACTTGTCTAAAATCTCGCGGGTGTCCGCCGAATCATCTGATGCCAGACGATAGGCGATATTCATCGAAACGAGGTTTGCTCCGACTTCGGTCGAGTGAATGCCGCAGGTAATCATCACAATGGTGCGGCCTTCGGCGATGAGTTTTTCGGCTTCTGCGTCGTTGCTCTTGAGGGTGCGCGGGTCTGCGAGCTTGCGTTGAATCTCTTTATACCGCGCCAAGCGAGCCAGATTCGCAGGCGAAGAGATGGTCGCCAGCAGAAACGGGCGCTTGAGCGTCGTCTGGCCGAGTTCTTCGACCCTCACGCGGTCGCTGGCTTTATCGAGTTGTTTGAAGTATTCGACAAACTGCGCCCAAGAGGCCAGCTTGCGATCATCGCCCGGCGTGAAACCTAAGACATCGCGCGGCGCTACAACCTTTTTCGCGCGCGCCGTCTGCACCACTCCACCCGCTTTTGCAGGTCGCGTTTGCGCAGATAACAGCGATTGACAGCAACTCAGAGCAAGCAGCAGCAGCCCGCCGCCGCGTAGTAGATTGTTAGCCATCAGCCTTCCTCAGTCAGGTTATTCAGAGACGCGTAAAAAGATCGCGCCCGCGCCGCCCACTGCCCAAACCTTGTGCGGGTTTGCGGCTCCCAGTCTGTACAACACAACATCTTGTTCGAACTCGATGGGTTCGACCAGCCATGAACCGCCCCCATCAATCGAGCGATAGGCATAATGCCCCGCGCGAACGATGGCCATAACCTCTTGCGGGGCGACCATCACGACATCCTGCACGCCGGAGTCCCGCACAATCCACTTGCGCGCCCAAATCTCTCCGCCGTTGACTGTGCCGAGCGCGCGACCTTCGGGCGAGGCCGTCGCCATGGCGGCGGCAAAGCCGTGATCTTTATCGAAGAAATGGATGCCGAGCAGCGCGAATCCCATCGAACGATCTCCGGTAAAATCAATCATTCCTTCGCTGGGTTCCAACTCCGTCGTTTGCGGCGACCAGACGCGCCCGCCGTCTGTGGTCTGGTAAATCGCTCCCTTGAACCCGGCAGCCCAACCTGTCATCCGGTCAACGAAATAGATGTCATTGATTGAAGTCTGTAGGCGGCGTTGCGACTGCCAAGTCTTGCCGCCATCGGTTGTGCCCAGCAGATCGGTCGGGCCGCCTTCCGTCTCTTCTCCCTCCTCTTCGCCATTGGCAGGAGCCGCTTTTTGCCGCTTGGCGCGTGCAGAAGCCTTCTGCGCGGTGGGGTCAACCGGCAGCGGACTGACGCCGCCTATGAAACCCGTATTGTCGTCCGTGAAAAAGACAGAGGTCGGTTTTTGTTTGAATGCGAGGGTCGAAATCGCCCAACTCTCGCCGCTGTCAGTGGTTTTGAGGACAAGCCCGCCTCCGTTACGGTCAACGCCAACGATCCAGCCGGTAGTCGGATTGACGAAGTGAATGGCATTGAGCGCCCCATCTTTAACTTGCGGCTGGTTCAGCAATCGTTCTTGCCAAGTCTTGCCGCCATCGGTTGTGCGAACCACAACGCCCCACGTCGTGCCATTGAGTGTGGCATCTGGCAAGCTGCCCGCCACGTAAGCAACCTCGTCGGAGACGACTGAAATGGAAGTGAAGGCATAGAGTCCGAGTATGGTTCCAGTGACACCTTTGGTGGAGGGTGAACGGTAAATGGCGACCCATTTGGCGGATTTCGGCGGCGGCGTTACCGCCTGATTGCTATTCGACTGCGGGGCATTGTTGCAGGCGGCAGACCAAAAGAGAATGGCAAGCAGCAAGGTTGCAGCAAGCGCGCGAGTATGATTCCTCATTATGACCTCAGACTGACACACGTGATGAATTCGAATGAGCGAGAGTTTAGCAGAGCCGGTAACCAGTAGCCAGCGAACCGCTAAATGATGACCGATGAATGCTCGTTGCGACGGGCGAATGGGGAATTCTATCTTTCCCCTTCAGCGGTCATTCTCCATCGTTCATCCTTGCCTGATAGAAGGTCTCGTTGTATGCTTGGGAAAATTTCAGCACCAGTAGTGAGAAGGGAATGATGAGTTTATGGCCTTTGCGGGGCGAGACTTTCAGGTTTTGATTACGAGGTGCCTTACGTATAATAGCGGACTGATTAAACGACCGGGAGCATTATATCAGCATGCAGACATGTCCTGCTTGTAGGGCGGAAAACTTATCGACCGCGAGGGTTTGCCGATTATGCGCAAGTCCTCTGCCCGCTGTTCAAGCCCCGCAGGTAGCCGATCAATCGAATGGGATCAGGAAGAAGGAGGAAGTGATGGATTCAAGCGGAATGGATGGTCTTGCCTGTCCAACTTGCGGCACGATGAATGAGAGTGGATGGGCTTTTTGTCAGCAATGCGGCAGTCGGCTGCCGCAGTCTGCACCGCCCGCTGCTATGCCGCCTCCTGTTGAGCAGCCCACCGTCGTTGCTCCTCCGCCGCGCGATTATCCGCTACCGCCAGTTCAGCCAACCGTTGTAGATCAACAATCCTATGTGCCGCCGTCTCCGCCAAGGGCTCCCGAGCCGCCGCCCGCGCGCGATTATCCGCAGCCTCCTGCTCAACCGGCTGCCTATACGCCGCCAGCAGTCGAAGCTCAGTCTTATGATCCGCTGGATACAATCTTCGAGCAGCCGACCGCGGCTCCGCCCGCGGTCGAGCATCCATATATGGGCAAACCGACGGTTGTGGTTCCGCCCACCCCCGAGCCGAATGCTCCATACGGACAGGTGACGGTTCCCGATCATCAGCCGGTCAGGCCTCCGACCCCCGTTCCTATGCCTGCTGCCGGAGGAGTCGAACCCTCAGCCGCGCCACCGGCTTCAGCTACGACCGGCTCGACCTGTTTGCGTTGTGGGCGCGTCAATCCGGCGGGTAGTGCCTTCTGTTCGGCCTGCGGCACGCCGCTGCTCAATGCGAATACCGGAGCCGGTCAGACCTTAGTGATGACCTCGCGCCCTGCCGAACCGCCGCCACCCCCGCCACCCCCGCCAATCGTCGGGCGCTTGCACTTGATTATGGAAGGCGGACAAGCCGGTGATGAGTACGAAGTAAAGGATGAGACGGTGATTGGTCGAGCCAGCGGCGAAATCACCTTTCCGCACGATGGCTTTATGTCGGGTCGGCATGCGCGCATCGAACGCCGCGGCAATAAGTTTTTCTTACGCGATGAAGGAAGTCGCAACGGCACCTTCATCAAAATCAAAGATGAAGTCGAACTCCAGCCGGGAGATATGGTTCTCGTCGGCAAGCAACTCTTCCGATTCGAGGTATGAACCTGAAGACATTGAAGCGGAGGAGCCAGTGGTCAAATCTATGGAACCACCTGCCAATCATGTGTTGCTGTCCGTATTTGGACATACCGATGTCGGTATGCAACGCAGCGGCAATGAAGACTCCTTTTTAATTGCCGACCTTACGACCGGCAAGATTCAAGACGGTGTTGAAGCGAACGCACAGGCCATCGGTTCGAAAGGCGCGCTCTTAGTCGTCTCTGATGGCATGGGAGGCGCAGTGGCCGGAGAGATCGCCAGCGAACTGGCGGTTACCACCGTCAAAGAGTCTCTGCTCGAAATGCCTCTCGATTTCCAAGCGCCGGATAAACTGCGTACCTCTGCCGAAGTTGCCAATGAACGCATCTGGAATCATGCCCGACAAAACCCGGAATTGACCGGCATGGGAGCAACGCTTACGGCAGTATTGGTGCAGGATACAGTGGCGTACATTGCACAGGTCGGCGATTCGCGGGCCTATCTGGTGCGCGGCGAACGCATCAAGCAACTCACCAAAGATCAATCGCTTGTGCAGATGTTGCTCGACTCCGGCGCCATCACGCCCGAACAAGCCGCTTCGGTTCCGCAGAACGTAATCATGCAGGCGCTCGGAACCCAACCGCAGGTCAAAGTCGCCATGTCGGCGGTCAAGCTCTGTAAAAATGACCACCTGCTCTTATGTAGTGATGGCCTGTCAAATAAGATACGAGCCGAAGAGATGAGCGAGGTCGTCAAACAGGCGACGAATCTCACTGCGGCTTGTAGCCATTTGATTGAAACGGCAAACGGACGCGGCGGCGAAGACAATATCACTGTCATCATTGCCAAATTCGATGGCGCGGCTCTGCATTCGGCCAGCGAAAGCAATACGATCACGGGCAGTTTCTTAGCGATTACCGACCCGGCGGAAGAGATCATCGGCCAATCCGATGTGGTAACTGCGCCGCTCGGTTCCGAACCGCCCGCTGCGAGCGATGACGATATCATCTCGGAAGACCTCTCCGCCTTTGCCGATGCGGCGAGCATCAGTTATCCGGCTACGCAACGGCTTGACGCCTCAGCCTTGAGTGGTCTGGACGAAGCCCCAACGACGCGGCTCAGTAATCCGATGATGGAGGGAGAAGCCGATGGCGCAGAGCCCATCACCACCGCCCGCATCACCCCGCAGCGGAAGAGTTATGCGCCCATCGCCCTCTTTACGCTGTTGGCGCTGGCGCTGGTTGCGGCTGCCGCCTACTTTTATTACCTCTACTTCCTCAAAGCGCGTCCGGCTCCAACCCCTGCTCCGGTGGTAGAAGAACAGCAGTCACAAACTCCGGACGATGAGCAGAAGCCGCCCCCATCCGGGCAGCCCGACAGTCAGCCGACGACCCCAACTGAGTCGCAGCCGGAAACGACAGCACCGGCGTCGCCAAGTGTGCCGCCGCAGAGTACGCCAGAGGCGAAACCGCCATCGGAAAACCCCGACAAAGCATCGGGCGAACCCGGCGCGGAGGGTTCGAAACCAGCCAATTCCAATACCAGTAATCAGTAACTGGAAGTAGAGACGTCAGACTACGGAAGTCAGAATAGCTTCACCAGAGCAGGCGGGGAGACGAAAGCGGCAGTGACCGATTGCCTGAATTGCCGACTCCAAGATGCCTGCTTCACCACTGTGAATTCATCATCCAATCGGTTTTCAATCTGATGGTTCCCGAATTCCATCTTTTGACTTCCGCATCGAGGCCTGCATGAAAAAAAAGGTTGAGAATCAAACTGTCCATACCAAAGAAGCGAAACGGTTGCGCGATGCCATCAGCGAAAGCATCCCGCCTTGGCGCAGATGGGGGCCCTATGTCAGCGAGCGCGCCTGGGGGACGGTGCGCGAAGATTACAGCCCCGATGGTAATGCGTGGGATTACTTTCCGCATGACCACGCCCGCAGCCGCGCGTATCGTTGGGGCGAAGACGGACTGGCAGCAATCTGTGACCGCTATCAGTTGTTGGTCTTCGCCGTGGCGCTATGGAACGAGCGCGACCCGATTTTGAAAGAGAGACTCTTTGGCTTGGTGCCATCAGAAGCCAATCACGGCGAAGATGTCAAAGAATACTATTTCTACCTCGATTCGACGCCAACCCATAGCTATATGAAGTATCTCTACAAGTATCCGCAAGCCGAATATCCCTACCATCAATTGATCGAAGTTAATGGCAGTCGGCACGGTCACGGCTTCGAATACGAGCTGCTCGATACCGGCATATTCGATGACGATCATTATTTCGATGTCTTCGTTGAATACGCGAAAGTGTCGCCGGAAGACCTGTGCATCAAGATCGAAGTTTGGAATCGCGGCGATCAGGATGCGCCGATTCATATCCTCCCGCATCTGTGGTTTCGCAATACCTGGGCGTGGTCAGAGACGCGCGGCACGGAGCCGACCATCTCCCAAAGCGAAACCACGCCCAATCACCTGACGTTGATTGCCGATGACACAGGGGCGGGGATGGTGACCGGATTGCCCTTCCAATACGAACTCGGAAAGCGTTACCTGTATGCGGAAATGGGAGGCGAAGCGCTCTTTACCGACAATGAAACCAACAGTCGCCGCTTCCCCCATCTGCTTCCGCAAAACGATAAATCCTACGTCAAAGACGGCTTCCATCATCACATCATCTACGGCAAAGAGACAGTGAACCCCGAACGAACGGGTACGAAATCCTGCATCCAGTATCGCAAAGTCGTTCCCGCGCACGGGTCGGTCAGCGTGCGCTTGCGACTGACGGACGATGGTTTGAAAGAGCCATTCCGCGACTTTGATCAATTCATGGCCGCTCGCCAGGCCGAAGCCGATGAGTTTTACGCGACCATTCACCCGCCCAATGCCACAGAGGACGAGCGCCGCATTCAGCGACAGGCCTTTGCCGGTCTGTTATGGACGAAACAGAGCTACCTCTATGATGTCAACCGCTGGTTCGAAGGCGATAATCCGAACGTCCCGCCGCCCGCATCGAGGCCGGACATTCGCAATACCCATTGGCGGCATTTGAATTCGATGCGCGTGCTTTCGATGCCTGACAAATGGGAGTACCCATGGTTTGCCGCCTGGGATTTGGCCTTTCATTGCGTCGCCTTCGCGCTCATTGATTCCGAGTTTGCCAAAGAGCAGTTGTGGCTCATGCTCTTCGAACAGTTTCAACATCCAAATGGGCAACTGCCTGCCTATGAGTGGGAGTTTTCGGATTTGAACCCGCCGGTGCATGCATGGGCTTGTTGGCGCGTTTATAACATGGATCGCATTCGTTGGGGCAAAGGCGACCGCGTTTGGCTGGAGAAATGTTTTCATAAACTGCTCATCAACTTCGCCTGGTGGGTGAATAAAGTAGACAGCGAAGGCAATAACATCTTCGAAGGCGGATTTTTGGGGCTTGATAACATCACGGTGATTGATCGCAGTCAAAAACTGCCGGGCGGCGTGGTGTTGGAGCAATCCGATGCCACCGGCTGGATGGGAATGTTCTGTCAAAACCTGATGCGCATCGCGTTGGAACTGGCGCAAGAGAACAAAGCCTATGAAGCCATGGCGACGAAGTTTTTTCAGCACTACATCTATGTCGGCGCGGCGATGAAGAATATGGGCGGGCGCGATTATTCATTGTGGGATGAGAAAGACGGATTCTTTTACGACGTGTTGCGTTACCCTGACGGCAGCTTTCATAAATTTCGCGTGCGCTCGCTGGTCGGACTGATTCCGCTCTACGCGATTGAACGGTTGGAAGTGGATTGGATTGTGCCGTTCAAAGAGTTTCGCTCGAATTTGGAATGGTTCGTCGAAAACCGGCAGGACATCGTGCAGCGATGTTGTCACCTGATCGAACGCGAAGGCGAGCAGGTGTACGTCTTGGCGATTGTGGACGAGCATCAGATGCGGCGCATTTTGGAGACGCTCTTTCATCCCGACGAATTCTTATCGCCTGTTGGTATCCGCAGTCTGTCGAAGTATCACGAAGAGCACCCCTTCACCTTTGGCAATGCCGAAGTGCATTACGAACCGGCGGAGTCGGACAACAAGATCAAAGGCGGCAATTCGAACTGGCGCGGCCCGGTGTGGTTCCCGACTTCGTTTCTGTTGATCGAATCGCTCAGAAAACTGGGCAAAGCCTATGGGCCGACCTTCAAAGTGAAGGTTGCCGAATATGGTGGCCGCGAGATGACGATGTCAGAAATGGCTGAAGATGTCGCCAAACGCATGATCTCAATCTTCGCGCGCAATGGAGAAGGCAAACGCCCGGTCTATGGCGGTACGAAGAAGTTTCAAGACGACCCGCACTGGCGCGATTACCTCCTCTTTTACGAGTACTATCACGGCGACAACGGCGCAGGCGTCGGTGCGTCGCATCAAACCGGCTGGTCGGCGCTGGTCGCTTCGCTCATAGACGAGTGGCGACGTTGAGGTGTCGGACGCTGGTAGCTGGACGATTGGGTCAAAGCCGGATAACTGGTCGCTCGCCCCGCTGCTGCGCGAATCATCGCAAATCGTTTGCCCGATTGTTCGCATGAGCTTTTTAATTCGACGTTACTGTGATCCAATCAAAACGAAACTACCGGAAATGCAACGTCTGCCGGATGGGCTCGCCTCGATGGTTTCTGTTGCTCTTACTTTTCATACTTAGCGCAACCCCTGCGCCGTCGCTGCAACAAGCCGATGCACGGAAAGTCGAATCGCTTGCTGAGGGAATTGAGCATCTGGAGATTCGCCGCGCCAATCGCGAGAATGACAAAGAGATGTGGTTCATCAACCTGCTCATCCTTGATCCGAAACAGATGCGCATCGAGGTCGCTTCGGCGCTCGATCAGATCATCGGAGCCGAGACCACTAGCTCGATTGCCACACGACATACGGCATTGGCTGCGATCAACGGCGGGTACTTTCGCATTGGCAGCGCCTATCAAGGCGAGCCGCGCGGCATCTTTGTGGTGGGAGGAAGACTGTTGAGCGAGCCGGAGAAACGCCGCGCCGCATTGGCGGTTGTCAATCAAGCCGGTCAAACGCTGATTGCTATCACTCATCCGGGGTTTGCGGCAAAACTCAAAATTGGAAAGCAGTCTTTCACGATAAACGGGTATGACCGTCCGCGCGAAAAAGATGAATTGCTCATCTTCACGCCGGAGTTTCATCGCACGACGCTGACCGCGCCGGACGGCATCGAAGCGGTGGTTGTGCGCGGTCGCGTCACCAACATTGTTGAACGTCAAGGCAGTCAATCAATTCCTAACGAGGGGATGGTCATCTCGGCCAGTGGCGAAGCGGCGGAAAAGCTTCGGCCCTACTTGAAACGCGGCGCGCGCGTCGAGATCGAAAGCGCGGTCACCTCTGATCCTACATTGCCCTTTGCGCCTGATTACTTGCTTGGCGGCGGGCCGCAACTCTTGCGCGCGGGCAAATCGCTTGCCGATAGCGAAGCGCCCGATTACGCCGAACCCTTTTTTCGTCAGCGTCACCCGCGCACCGCGGTCGGCATACGCGCGGATGGCCACCTTCTCTTCATCACGGTTGATGGGCGACAACCGCAGATCAGCGTCGGGATGACGATTCCCGAACTGACGGCTCTGATGGCGGAATTGGGTTGCACGGATGCGATCAATCTCGATGGCGGCGGGTCAACGACGATGGTTGTGAAGAATCGCGTTGTCAATCGCCCGTCCGATCAAACCGGCGAGCGCATGGTGAGTGATGCTCTGTTGATCTATCCTCGGCGCAATCGCTGATGATGAAAGGGAGAGTTACTCCGCCAATCCGTTTCGCAGGTTCTGCACCGCAACTTTGTGTTGCACAGGCAGACTAGATTTCGGTGGCGCCAAACAGTCTTCGCACTCGCCTGAACAGGCGAAAAGAGTTGTATTTCGCGCTGTCCAACAGCTTCGCTTGCCCAAATGGCAAAGGGGTGCGCCCGCGTTGACGTAAAAAATGATTCATGCGATAGACCGATTCTCGGCGTTCCGAAGCGGGCGTCCGAAAGGTGATGCTGAAGGAGATTGAAACTGCGTTGCCAACCTTTACATAATGCGGAGCGGTGACGGGAAAGTGCAGCCCTTGTCCGGGATGCAGATCGAAGACCCACGCTTTCTTCTCATACCCATTTTGGAAGGTCATGTTGCGATGGCTGCCAGCATAGAGGCGTTCCAGTTCACTCTCTGACAAAACCGTGCGGTCTGTCGGATCGAACAGATGAACCGTTTTTTCGCCCCGCACCTGAAGCAAGAAATTATACTCCGGGTCGAGGTGATAGGGCGTGACCGAAGCCGGTGAAGAGATGAAGATGAACCCTTCGCGTTTGCACATGCCGGGGGCAAGCGGTTCGGAAAACCGACTGATCTCATCCAGACATTCGTTGAGGAGTGCGCCATAGTTAGGGTCGCGTTCGACGTACTTCAAGACCATCCACGACTGACATGTCTCAATGCGTCGTATGGTTTCGGCAATGGAAAGCCCGGTGTGCGGTGTGAGCGCCGGATCGAGACTGATGGGAAGGTTTCCGGCATTGTACTCGACATGCTCTTTCGGCATCCGCATCGCCAACTCGACCAGACGCGAGAGCGAAAAGAGCGGGTGCGTCGCCAGCCGATGGCCGATGAGAAAAGGCCTGCGATTGAAGTTGGCGCGAAAACGCTCGCCGTCAATTTCGAGCAGAGGAGTATGGAGAGCGGTGGCGGTCGAAGAGGCGCGGAGACGAGGGTCGGCAAAAACCGTGTCAGCAGAACTCATATCTTCTCCTTGCCTTGCGATTTTTGCTGATGAATTTTCTTTCTCAGCGAAGGCCGTTGGCGATTTAACCACCGTAACAAAGGAAGCAGCGATACGAAAAAATCACTCTTGCGGCTGCCAGTTGCACAGACTACCGTTTGAATGATGCGACGGTCTAGCCACAGGCGATCAATCATCGGGTGGCCGGGAATCGCGCAAGAATCGCTCCAACTGATGTGCGGGAGAGTGTGTAGGCGTCGGATGTTTTCGATCTCCAGCATCAACCCCGGCGAATAATAGGAGAACGTTTCATCAAACGCGATTTTGAAAGCGAAGGAGCCGGGAGAGGCGAATAGATTGATCTTTAGGGCAATCGGATGATTGTTGATTGCCAATGACAAGACTTGCAATCGCCCGCGTTGGTAGGCTTCTCGCATAATGGTTTCGAAATAGGCGCGATGGGCTGCCACGCAAGCGAATGCGCCCCCCTGCTTACCTTTCCACCCGCTCTCCTCCAGCGATAAAAAGGCTTCAATCCAGGTCTCGATATTTTCAGCCGCCGTAAGTTCGCAGTATTCGACCCTTCCCACATCGTGCAGCCGGTTGAATCGCCGCCGCAGGTCTTTGCGATGTTCGCGTGAGACGGCGTTGCGGAGATAGCTTTCGGCATCGGTGTGCGGGCGAAAGAGTGCGCGGGCGTGGCGCTGTGTTGTGAAGGTTAAGGCCGAACGCTCATAGAGGACTTCCGTCAGGGCTTGATGAAAGGCGCTGTCGCCGGGAACCTGTGCAAACTCTGCCAAAGTGCAATCGGCCTCAACTTCTGCCAACCAATCGAAAAAGGCGTGCAGACAGCGAACCGCGCAGTCTTTGCGAATCAGCGGCGTGCAGATGACGAAGTAAGGATGATTCCATAATCGCCAGGTCTTCGCAGGCAATCCGTTGTACGTCTTCGTCCGTTGCAGAGGAAATAGCCCGCATAGAATGGGCGCTCCGAAAGGGCGTTCGGCATCCGTTGCGTATAGGAGAGCCAATCGTAAATCATTCTGCTCACCGAGGAGCCGCAGCGCAGGAATGAGCATCCACGATTCGTAAGAAGGATTGGGTTCAAGGGCATGGGCGGCAAGCTCATCCCAATCATCAAGCAGAGATTCGAGAATGGAAAAATCTTCGATGACCTTTACCGTCAAGGGTTGATTGGCTGCAATGCGGCGCAGTTTTGGCGCTGCTGTGCGGTCTGCATCCGCATTCCGTACTCTGACATCGGCAATCTCGGAGGCCGTATTCATGAAGACTCCCACGTGCAAGCTACCTGCATCGGTAATAAATGACGAATGGCGCGCAAAATTCCGATTCCGGCGAAAGGAAGCTGTAAGTTGAGAGCCAATCGCCAACGGTCGGCCATCATCGGCTGACTGGTATCAAAGAGAAGATTTTCCACTTCCCTTGATCGAACTCTTTGTGAGAACCCCGGCGATCTGGCCAACTCCGAGAAAAAAATTTTCCCATGAAGGGATTTTTCGCAGCGCTTCGGGCACGGCTGTAGAGAGTTGGTTTCATAACAGGAATCGGTAAGCGAAAAAAAGGGTTGAGAATTTTGCATGAAAAGAAAACTCCTCCTGAGCTGATGTCCGCGCAAAAATCTTTGATTGCAAAAAAAACTCATTACTTTTTCAAAAGCCTGTGCTAGTCTGCCGTCCGCAAAGCAATCCGATTGTTTTGTTCCCTCCAGGTAATAAGGTACAACTCACGTATGAGTGCGTGAGGAAATCCAACAGCCGCTCATTCCAAAACAGAGTTAGTACCGTCTTGACTCTATCGAGTTGCCATACGCAGTGAGTATGACCTATCGCTAACCGCCTTCTCTCCGCCAAACAGGGGCGCTAGCAACGCTGTAGACACCTTCGCAACTTCGGTTACCCATTGCACGCAGACGTTCGGGCAGCACCATTAGACAAAGAGTGTAGTGACGCCAGCCTCAGAACTGGCATCTCCTACTTGCGCTCGAATTAGCCCGCTTTTTGGGTCACCACTTTTCCGAATTGCGTAGCCGCCGGGAATTGTGCCTACAAGCCTATGAGCATCACATCCAATGGAGGCTTTTATGAGAGTGACGATCCTTCGCATATTCTCTTTTTTTCTGTCTGTCATCCTGCTGCTGAACCTGGTTGGCATAACCCTCGCACAAACATCTAACTCGGTCAGCGGCGGGGCAAACGGATTGACCGTCAACACAACGCTATCGGTAGCCGGAGTGCCCTCAACCGTTTCAGTCCCAAATGCAGCGCCGGTTACGCTCCCTGCGCAAGGCGGCAATGTTTCAAATCAGGTATTAGGATTGAATATCGGTATTCCGACGGTCTTACCCATCATTTCGACGGGCATCATTACCGACACCTCGACGGGCGTCGTCGGAGCTTCTTCGACGACGGCGATGAGTACTTCTACGGTAAATGACGTCAACATTTTGAATGGGTTTATCACTGCCGATACGATTGTCTCGAAAGCCACCAGCACCGGAAACAGCGCCTCCGTCTCCAGTTCCGGTGCCGGTTCACAGATCAACAATTTGAAGATCGGCACGACTCTTTTTGCCGAATCGGAGTTTCAACCGAATACGCAAATTCCTGTGACGACGACCGTGACGGCGCTCATCACTGTTGGCTTGGTGCAAGTGCCGGTAGATATTCCGGTCAGTGGAATGGTCACCTTAAACGGGCAGATTGTAAGCGGGAACGGTACGACCACAACGAACCTGCAAGTCACCCAGCTAGCCCTTACTTTGAGCGGCAGTGTCAACGCAATCGGAATTGGATTGGTTAGCTTGAATCTCAATGTTGAGGTAGCCCTTGCCTCAAGCGGTGTGAACTTCACCGCTCCTCCTCCGAATAATTGCCCGGTGGTAACGGTGCAAGGCGGAACGAATCGCACCGTGCAGGTCGGTCAATCACTAACCTTCGGAGTGAGCGCGACGGATGCCGATGGCAACACGGTGACGCTGACGGCTACGAACGTGCCAGCCAATTCCTCCTTTACGCCCAACCCTGCGACCGGCACGCCGACCGCTAGCGGGACTTTTAACTTCACACCTTCACTTGCTCAAGCCAATCAGACGGTCAGTGCTAATTTCACAGCGACCGACAATGCTGGTTGTGGTAGCGGTACGGCAGTTCCCATCATCGTACAGATCAACATTGTGGCTGATCCGCCGCCCAATAACTGTCCGACCGTAACCGTGCAAGGCGGTGTTAGCCGAACGTTGAAAGCGGGCGAAAGCCTAACCTTCACAGTTTCGGCAACTGATCCCGATGGCGATGTCGTGACCCTCACCGCAACCAATTTGCCAGCCAATGCCTCCTTTAATCCGAACCCTGCAACGGGTGCTCCAACCGCAAGCGGTACGTTTAGCTTCACGCCCGCTGCCGGGCAAGCCAATCAAGCCTTTACCCCTGTATTCACAGCTACCGATAATCGCGGCTGCAGTTCACAAGGTGAAGGAGCGATCAACGTCCGGAGCGTCACGATTATTGTTAACCCGCCGGATACCGATGACCCGCCATCGTCTATCTGCGGAAATCATCCACCTATCATCAGCGTGCCGCCGCTGCTGCAAGTCGGTTTGGAGAATATCCTCAAATTCAAAGTCATCGCCTCCGATCAGGATGGAGATGATGTGACGTTGACGGCTGATCTGTTGCCGCCGCAGGCAACTTTCGATGAGGCGACCGGAATCGTCACCGTCACACCAACCGAGCAGGATTTGAAGATGGCCAAACTCGGACAAGGTTTGTTGGCCTTCTTCACAGCCAAAGATAAGCGGGGCGCTGTGGCTTCTGCCAGCGTTCACATTACGCCTGTGAGGTCAGAAAACGAGACGAAAGCCCCTACTCTCAGTCTGCCTGCTTCACCCTTTGTCATTAAAGTCGTTGATCGTTTGCGTTTCCGAGTTGCTGCGCTAGGGCAACTAGATGGTTGTGCTGTCTCCCTTAGCACATCGGAATTGCCTTCCGGCGCGACCTTTGACGGAGAGACGCAAACCTTCGACTTCACCCCCACTGCCTCGCAAGTCGGCAAAGCGTTCTTGCTCACCTTCACCGCAACCGATTGCGCGGGACGAAAGACCGATTGCGCCTTGCGGTTTATCGTCATAGATGCAGATTCGAATTGCGTCGGGCGCGGCACGGGGAAATTGGATATTGTCACCAAGCGCATTGATTTCACGACGACCACAGTTGGTGATCGAAAAGGCAGCATGATGGTTTCGCTCGTCAATCGCGGCGGTGGCAATCTTATTATCAATCCGGCAATTCTGGAAGACAATCACAACTATCGGCTGGAAGGGCTGATGGATTTGCCGACCACTTTGCAACCGGGAGGCGTGCTGGAATTCCGTATCTTCTTTGAACCCAAAGCGAGCGGAACCTTCAACAGTCTGCTGACCATTTCCAGTTCCGACCCCGATAACCCGACTGCCCTCATTCGGTTGAAAGGCAAAGCGACTCGTTAGCTAAAGCAAGGCTAAGCGACTCCCTTGCCAAACGAAAGCGGGCAAGCACCTGCTCCTATGCTTGCCCGCTTTTCTCTTCGTAATTCCAAGAGTCGGAGAACCGCTGCTTATATGGAATTGCAAAACAAGGTGAGTATCTTCGTTGAGCGGCGGTCTCTGGCCGCCGTGCTCGTACGCAAGGTCGGCGGTCAGAGACCGCCGCTCAACCTTCTCAAGATTTGCAACTAGGTATTACTTGCCATCGGCCACTGTGAGATCATCGCAAAACTTCCTTCAAATTGGGGAACCATCATTCGTACCGTAAGGCTTCGATGGGATTGAGCCGCGAGGCTTTCATCGCTGGCCACAAGCCGAAGACTAACCCGATGCTGACCGATACGCTGAAGCCCGCAATCGGCGCCCACGACGGTACGTAAACCGGCAAGATCAGATTCACCAACTGACTAAGCAACCAGCCGATGCCAATACCGAATAAGCCGCCCGCGCCAGTCAAGGCCATCGCTTCAATCAAAAACTGCCGCAAGATGTCGCCGCGCCGTGCGCCTATCGCTTTGCGCGTGCCAATCTCTTTGGTGCGCTCGGTCACGCTCACCAGCATGATATTCATCACGCCGATGCCGCCGATTAACAGCCCGACACTGGAGATGGCAAACATCAGGATGGCGATGCCGCCGGTGATCTGATGAAACTTCTCGGTTATCGAATCGGGCGTTGACAGACCGAAATTGTCTTCTTGATCGAAGGGCACTTCCCGCCGTATGCGCAACTGTTGGCGAATCTCCTCCATCGCCGTAGCCATGCGGCCTTCGCGCGCTTGCGCCATTACGAAGTGATCGGTTTGACCGGGGATCATCTTTCGCATGGTTTCATAGGGGATATAAACGGCGCGGTTTTGATTGCCGCCATCGTCTTCGTTCATGAAAAAGTTGTCTTGCTTTTGCAAGACGCCGATGACGGTGAACGGCTTATCTGCAACCAGAATCTCTTTGCCAACGGCGCTCAGACGTGGAAAGAATTTATCAGCAATGTCAGCCCCAATCACACAGACATCTACGCGGCGTTGATTCTCGGTTTCGTTGAAAAAGCGCCCTTCGATGACGCTGACCGTCGCCATGCGTTCATATTCGGGCAAGGTGCCTTGCACTTGCGTGACGTAGAGCTCTTGCTCTTGATGGCGAACTTTTAAGACATCATCGGGAGAGAGAAATGGCGCGACGTACTGCACGGACGGACAGTTGGCGCGAATCGCCATGGCATCTTCATAGGAGATTGGCTTTCGCATACGCAATTCGCGCGGGATTCTTCCCATATTGAGTCCCGGTGGGAATTTGTAGATGAAGATGGTATTGGTGCCAAAGACTTCGATCTCCTGCTGAAATTTCTGATCGAGTCCCGATATGAAAGACGAAATGACCATCACCGTGACGGTGCCGATGACGACGCCCAAGACGGTGAGAAAAGAACGGAATTTGTGGGCGCGCAATGTCGCCAACGCCATCCTCAAGCTTTCGTTAAAATCCTGTCGTTTCATCATCGGTCGTTACCACTCGTCAATCGGCGCGCAAGGCTTCGATGGGATCGAGCTTGGCAGCTTTCCATGCCGGATAGATGCCAAAGAAAAGCCCGATGCCGCCTGATACGGCCAAGGCCACCAACGTCCAAAAGATGGGCAGCGCCGTCGGTAGTGACAACAGGGCTGTCCCCAATTTGGCCAAACCGTAGGCTAATGCCACGCCCACGCAGCCGCCAAAAAACGAGAGCGCGGTAGACTCGGCGAGGAACTGTTTGACGATGTCTCGGCGACGCGCGCCGAGCGCTTTGCGAATGCCAATCTCGCGCGTGCGTTCGGTCACCGAAACCAGCATCATATTCATAATCACGACGCCGCCAACCACTAACGCAATAGAGGTGACGCCGATAGTGACAATGGAGATCGTCCCGAAAACCTGTTCGCGTAATTTGTTGATTGCATCGGAGGTGACGATGCCGAAATTGTCTTCATCATGGTAGTTCAATTGACGCCGCGCTCGCATCAGAGTGCGCACTTCGTCTTGCGCTCTTTCCAACGTTTCGGCGCTCGTTGCCGCAACTTTGAGATAGACCGAGCCGCGCGAGCCATAGATATTTTGATAGGTCGAGATAGGAATGATGGCGAAGTTATCGCGCGGATTGCCGAAGACGCTGCCAATCTCTTCGGCGACGCCGATGATGCGAAACGGGCGACCGTCAATCTTGATTTCGCGTCCGATGGGGTCAACCGTCGGGAAGAACTGATTGGCCAGTCCGTAGCCGACGAAACAGGTATAGCGGCTATGAGCTTCTTCCTCGAAACTAATGTAGCGACCTTGCGCCACTTTGATGGTATCAATATCAACCATGTTGTGAGTGACGCCGAGCACTTCGACCTCTTCCAGGGTTTGCGAATTGTACTTGATGTCGCCGCGTCGGCGCGCACCGGCTGCCGCATCGCGTACATAGACGCGCTTCTCTTTGATAGCAGTCAAGTCCTCCATGCGGATGTCTTTGTTGCGTTTGCTTTTCTCCAGATACTCCTGAAAGCTGGTGATAATTCCCATTTTGTTGACGATGAAGGCATTCGATCCGAGGTCCGCGACCTTCTCATCAACGTACCGATTGAACCCTTCGATCAGGGTGACAACCACAATGACCGTTGCTACTCCGAAGATGATGCCGAGCAGGGTGAGAAACGAGCGCAGTTTGTGCGCCTTGATTGCCGCCATCGCCATGCTCGCCGCTTCGAAAAAGTTCATGATCCCGATCCCGTCCCGAAAAATTGCGCTCGCCCATTCGGCGCACCTCTCCAAACGATGCTCGAAAAAAATAAGTTCGCGCTTTCTGAGCTAACTCCAAAGAAGGGTTGCTTGAAAGCTGAAATCCGGTCTAGTAACATTGCCGCGCACTGCAAAATCGGGGGAAATCTTATTTTCGGTTTTTGACGGACTCCCGTCGTCGCGTGAAACCGCTGATGGAACTCATCGCACACTATCGCGTGTTCGGTCGCCTCGGCGCAGGTGGAATGGGCGAAGTGTATGAGGCGGAAGACCTCAGCCTCCACCGTCGCGTCGCGCTCAAAGTTCTTCCCGCACGGATTGCCGCAGACCCAGATGCGCAACAGCAATTGATCGCGGAGGCTCAACAAGCCGCCCTCCTCAATCATCCCAACATCGCTACCATTTATGAACTCGGCCAATGGAACGGTTCTCCATTCATTGCGATGGAGTACGTTGTCGGCGAGACGCTGGCGCAACGCCTCAAACAAGGGGCGCTGCCGATCTGCGAAGCCCTCGATATTTCCACCCAGATTGCCGATGCCTTGCACACAGCCCATGAGCGCGGATGTATTCATTGTGACCTCAAGAGCGTCAACCTGATGCTGACCCCTACAGGAGTTGTGAAGGTGTTGGATTTTGGGTTAGCAAGGTTTGCGGCCTCACCTCTTCCTGTTGCTGTAACGAAAATCGGTCAGCAAACGGAGCCTCCTTCGCTTGTCGGTTCGCTGGCCTATCTTTCACCGGAACAGGCGCGCAGTGAGAGGTTGGATGCGCGAACAGATATTTTCTCGTTGGGCGTTGTGCTCTATGAAATGCTCACCGCACACAGACCGTTTGAGGCTGCGGGGCTATCGGGCCTCTTGCATAATATTCTACATAATCAGCCGCAGCCCCTAAGCGCTTATCGTGATGATGTGCCGCTCGAACTGGAAGCGATCATCCGGGGGGCGCTGGAGAAAGATCGCAGCCAACGCTATGCCTCCGCCGCTGATTTACTCGCCGAGTTGCGGCGACTGCGCGAACAACTCGACCGGTTAAATCGTTTCACTGAACATCCGTTTATTACTCTGACAGGGCATCGAGCTGGAGAAGCGTCACATCGCTTTGAGAAGGAGGATTCGCCCTCGCCGCCTCGGCAATGGAGTGTGCGGCGACACCGCCCAGCCGTGTTGGTCTTTGGCGTGCTCGCCGCATTGATTGGAGGAGGAGTCGGGCTTTCCGGTTGGCAGAATTCCCGATGGTTTGCTATCGGGTTTCTGTTTTGTGCGGCAGTGAGTTTTCTGGCTCTCTTCTTGACGCGGCGCTCGCTTCCTGTTGCCATTCAACGGCTGCCGCAAGGCGCAGCGTTTCGCGGCCTGTTGCCCTTTCAAGAGGCGGATCGCAACCGATTTTACGGGCGGGAAGCGGAAACTGCATCGCTGCTTGCTATGCTTATACAGGCGGAGTATCGCTTCGGCGTGCTCTATGGCGATTCGGGGAGCGGAAAAACGTCGTTGGTGCGCGCCGGTCTTATGCCGCGATTATGGGAAGCCGGTTGCTTTACAATCTGCTGTCGCTTGTACAAAGACCCGTTAGCAACCTTGCTTGATGAATGCCACAAGCACAGTCGGGTAGAGGCGGGTGAAGGCGAGTCAGTGATCGAGTACTTGCTTCGTCTGACCCGCGAACTTGATACGAAGTTGGTCATCATCTTTGACCAATTCGAAGAGTTCTTCGTCAATTTCAAAACCCGCAACGAACGAGAAGCGCTCATCGCCTTCATCGCCGAGTGTCATAATGACAGCCGCTTACCGGTGACCTTCCTCCTCTCCATACGCGCGGATTTCCTCTACCTGATTAGCACGGAGTTTGCCGGACGGGTGTCTGAGCCGCTGATGAGTGCGCGCTTGTTCCATTTACAAAACTTCGATACCAAGCAGGCTGCTGGGATCATCGAAAAATCGGTGCAGCATGCCCGCCTGCCTCTGGCCGCCGATTTGAGTCGCCGGGTTGCGGAGGATTTGGCGGTTGCCGACACAGTCTTACCCTCTGAACTGCAAATCGTCGGCGAGCGATTGCAGAGCAAAAGGATTTTTACGGTTCATGATTATCATCAAGCCGGAGGCAAAGAACCGCTGGTCTACAGCTACCTGGAAGATGTGATCTTCGCTTCGGGCGATCAAGAGAGCGCCAAGCTGATCCTTCGCAGCCTGATCTCTGATGAGAATACGCGGTTGGTTTTGCCGCTTGATGAAATTGCCCGTCGCACACAACGCCACCCACAGGAGGTGAAGCGTATCCTGCACCTCTTCGCGCAGGCGCGGTTGGTGCGCGAAGTACAGGACGAAGAACCCTGGCGCTATGAGTTGATGCATGAGTATTTGATTGACAAGATCAATCAAATCACCGGTCGCGTTTTGGATGCGACGCAGAGCGCCAATCGCTTGTTCAAACAATATCTGTCGAATTATCTCCTCGACAAACGGACGCGCATCCCGATCAGTAAAGTCTGGTTCATTCGCCGCTATGGCGACGTGGGCAGCAGCGATGCGGCCAAAGAGTTGATGTGGAAGAGTTGGCGGTCGGGGATTGTCAGAAGCCTGGTTGCAGCCTTGCTGGTATTGATTGCGGCAACGAGCGTTGCTGCGATTCTATCCGTCAGCGAAAACTGGGAGGGCGTGCGTTTCAACGGCGGACACAGCGCAGCCGCGCGCAAAATCGCCTTTTCACCCGACGGTCGCTTGTTGGTTTCTGCGGGCGAGGATTCGCAGGTCATTGTTTGGGACTTTGCGCGGCGTGAACGATTGGCCACCTTCACAGACCATACGAATTGGGTGATTTCGGTCGCCTTTTCGCCTGATGGCAACTGGTTTGCTACCGGCAGCGACGATCATACGGTGATCGTTTGGGACGCCGTCAACCTGAAAAAAGCGGTAACCCTCACAGAGCACCAATCTCTGGTGCGAAACGTGGTCTTTTCACCGAATGGCAAATACTTGGCCTCCTCTTCGCATCAGCCGGATAGCCGTACGATCATTTGGGAAGTCGGGAAATGGACAAAATTCTCTGAGATTGCGCGCGGGACGTGGTGGGATAATCTGTCGTTTTCTGCGGACAGCCGCACCCTGATTTATAGTACGGGAGAGATTTATCGGCTTACCGGAGAACCGCAAACCGCGCCGCTTGACCCGATTATTGGCCTGACCCATTTCACGCTGACGGCAGATGGACGGCATCTGTTCGGCCTTGATAGCGGAGGGCAAGTCTGGTTTTGGGATATGCCTCGCCGCCGGTTGCTTCGTAAAGTTCGCGCCCATCAGTTTCACGGACGGGTAACGGCGATTTCGCCAGATGGCAAGCTAGCGGCATCGGGCGCGGAAGACATTGTGTTGTGGGATCTGCAGACGCAAACGAAGCTGGCGCGGTTAGCGTCGGAGACGGAAGTGTGGGGCATGGCGTTTTCCCGCGACCGCAAATGGCTGGTTACGTCACACGAGGATGGCGCTTTGATGGTCTGGGATGTCGCCGAGCGTGAGGCAGCGGCCAATTTCAATGAGCACCGGCAAGCGGTACGGGCGGTGGCCTTTTCACCGGAGGGAAGACGCTTGGCATCGGCCAGCGAAGACCGCTCGGTGATCGTTTGGAATGCGGAGAGCGGCGAGAAAGAAGCGACCCTCATCGGCCACAATACGCGGGTGAGCGCCTTAGCCTTTTCCCCCGATGGCCGTCAATTGGTGACGGCCGATCAAGATGGTGCTCTGATCTTGTGGGACATTGACCGTCGCCAGCAGTTATGGGTTTTTGAGGGTTCCCTCTACGCAAAATTTTTGTCCGCGTGGTATCTGTATCCGGCCTACTGTCTGGCCTTCTCCCCAAACGGGCGCTGGATCGCAACAAACGGTGGCGTCTTTGACAGTCAAACCGGGCGGATTCTGATTGCGAAAGATGAGATTGCTGAGAGATTGACAACGCTGGGGTTGGATGGAACAACCAGCGTTTATGGCGTCGCCTTCTCGAAAGATAGCCAGCGCCTGACCTTTGCGATGAGCGATGCGCGGTTGCTCTATACGCTTGATACAAACAACTGGCAACTGGTGGATCACTTGATTTTGCCTAATGCCTTGCCCGGCAGTTTGAGCCTCTCTCCCGACGGTCGGTATCTGGCGGCAAGCGATATTGGCGGCAGAGTCTTGCTCTTGCAGGCCAATCCGTTGCGCGAACTTGCCGTACTCGGTCATCATGCGGCGCGCGTCAAAGGAGTCGCCTTCTCGCCCGATGGCGCTCGCGTTGTATCAGCAAGCGATGACCAAACCATCGCGTTGTGGGATGTCGGCAGCCGCCGGTTGATAACCCGCATCGGCACACACAATGCGCCGGTCGTCGCCGTCGCCTATGCGCCCGATGGTCAACGCATCGCCTCTGGAGGGCAAGACAAATCCGTGCGTCTCTACCGTCTGCGGCGCAGCCTGTGGGGCTATCCGCTGGATTCTGCGCCGAGATGGTGATTTATCAATAGAGAGACCGGCAACCGACCGGCGACTTTTTGAACTCTGCTCGCTCAAGTGGGACAAGTTGTCTGACCGATGATGAAGATCGAAGCTGCGCGAATTCAAAGCCTCACCGAAGCCTGCACGGCTTTGCTGGAACGCGAAGCCCGCATTTGCGATGCGAGTTTCGCTGCTCTCAATGAATGGCTCACCGTCATGCAAACGAGCACGGCAGACCCGCGATTCCCTCGTCTGGCTGCTCAATTGAAGGAGCTGCGTGAGCGCGTCGCTTTAGTAACCGAGATGGCGCGCGCCGATTTTCTCACCAAAATTGCCCGCGAAGCGGAGAGCTTATCGGCAGCCGAACCGCTGAAAAACTTACTGCACTTGTTAGCCATTCCGGTCGCCTCTTCGACGGCTTACGGCGAAGCTCTACTCGATACGCTGATCGAGATGACTGGGGCCGAGCGCGGGTTCGTCCTGTTTTACTTACCCGAATCGACCGAAGCCGATTTGATCGCCGTACGCAATTATCAAACGACGAATTTGGCGCTGGAAGAATTTGAATTCAGTCGCACCTTGTTGCGCGATGTTTTCGAAACGGGCGCGGCGCTGCTCATCGCTGATGCGTCACAAAGCCCCGCATATGCGCACGAAACCAGCGTCATAAAGTTGCAAATCAAATCGGTGTTAGCTGCGCCCCTGTGCCAAAGTGAACGACTCATCGGCGCACTCTATTTGGAGAATAACGCGCAGCCCGATAGTTTTACTGAAGATCATCTTGCCTTGACGGAAGCGGCGGCACAGATAGCCGTTTTTGCTCTCCATCAGGCAAGGTTGTTGCCAGTCGCCTTCGCAGGGCAAAGTCGTATCTTTTTAGATTCTCGTTGTGCTTCGACCGAAATCATTGGGCGAGATGTGAAGATCCAAGCCGTGATGGATGTGATTAGTCGCATTGCCGATTCGCCTGCCGCCGTGCTGATCGAAGGCGAAAGTGGAACCGGCAAAGAGTTGGTGGCGCGCGCGCTGCACTATCAAAGCGCGCGCAAAGGGCGTCCGTTTATCGCCATCAACTGCGCAGCGATTCCCGAAACGCTGCTCGAATCGGAACTGTTCGGGCATGAGCGCGGCGCCTTCACGGGCGCAACCGAACGCTACATCGGGCGCATCGAGCAAGGCGATGGAGGAACCGTCTTTTTGGATGAAATCAGCGAATTGGCCTATCCCTTACAGGCTAAACTGCTGCGCTTTTTGCAGGCCAATGAATTCGACCGGCTAGGCGGCAAGCAGCCGGTTAAGGTGAATGTTCGTATCGTGTCGGCGACCAGCAAGGATTTGAAGCGGCAAGTCGCCGATGGCAAGTTTCAAGAAGCCTTGTATTATCGCCTGCATGTTATCCCCATCCCCCTCCCGGCGTTGCGCGATCATAAGCAAGATATTCCGTTGCTCATCGAACATTTTCTTGGCAAGTTCGCGGCTATCTATCAAAAGCCGGTTCGCTTGACGGAAGCCGTCCTTGAGCACTTGCAGAACTATGCTTTCCCCGGCAACGTGCGCGAATTGGAAAATCTCATTCATCGGTTGGTCGCATTGACCGGCGATGGCGTCATCTGCCTTGGCGATTTACCCGAAGAGGTTTTGCCCAGTGCGCCACAGCGCATCAGCTTGCAAAAGGAGATGGACGTCGAATGGTTATCCATGCCGCTTACGAGCCTCGAAGACTTGCGCCGTAGACGGCAAGAGATTCGCCGCCTGCTGAAGGAAAAAGAGCAACAACTGATCGCGCGCACATTGGAAGAGACTGAGGGCAATCTCACTGCCGCCGCCCAACGATTAGGAATGCACCGCATCACCTTGCACAAACTGCTTCGCCGAAATCCCGAAAACCATAAGTAGCGCGACTGTTGCCTCAAGGGCAACAATTCCTGACAACAGAATCGCCGCAGTTGAAGGTAATCCTCTGCGTTATAGCTCCTTACCTCTGCGGAGATGGATTTTCGATGTAGCACGAAGGGCTACATCTGTGCGCGCCCAGTCTCGGCAAGTAGAATTGGCTAACTCCTTCACCTTCAAAGCGAAGCCTCTCTCTGCACCCGTCACCACACAAGCGGAACGCGAATTGAGTCGCAACTGACTGACGATTGCGCTCGGCTTGCCAGTGGGAATTCGCTTTCATAAGCGATGCTGCCATGTCTACATCTGCATGCGGATGACAATCGCATTCGCAAGCGATCAGGACTTCAATTTTATCTCCATCACTCGGATGCGACGTGAAGGAACGCAGGAGGAATTGCTATGAAAATCCGCCCTTACTTCTTGGTCTTTGCCATCCTCACGATACTCGTAGCAACCCTGGCGGTCGGTGCACAGACGACGGCGACCGTCAGAGTGCGCTGTAATCAGGGCAATCAAGGGAAAAAAATCAACGAGGCATTAGAGCGCCATCGCAACGCCGACATTCTCATCATCGAAGTGGAAGGGATGTGTAATGAAAACGTCATCATTACGCGCAACCGCGTGACGCTGCGGGGTACAGACCCGGCTACGGACGGCATACAGGCAGTGTTCAACACTGCCGATATTGATGCGGCGTTGTGGGTCAAAGAGGCGCACGAAGTCACAGTTGAAAACTTGAAATTGACCAGCGGCTTCATTGGACTCTTGGCGACCGGAGCCAGCACCCCGCACCTGCGCGTCGTCAATAGTCGCATCGAAGGCAACAGCCGTTACGGCGTCAATTTGGAAGCGTCGCTGTTCGAAGGGGAAGGCGCGACCATCAGTAATAACGGCTTCATCAATGTGGCGAGCTTTCAAGCCTCACGCTTTCAATGTACGAACTGTACGATTGCCGATCCCGGAGCCGGGATTGGAGCCAATCTGCGAACCAACATTCTGAATTTTGGCGCCTCGTCGCTGGTGCTCAATGATAGCCAATTGCTCAACGGCGGCATCAACAGCACCAATTCAGTGTTGACCATCGCCGATACAACGATCAACGGCTTTATGGCGAATGGGGCGAGTCTTGCCGATTCGGGCGGTACAGGAACCTTGATTCGCACGACTCTGAGCGGGCATATCTCACTCAACAGTGGGAGTAATCTCAACTTTTCAGGAGTGGCGCAAACCGCCGCCGCTTTGGCAAACGTTGCCGACAATCAATCCTATCTTCGCATCGCCGATGCCTCGCCTTTGGGGGGCGGCCCGCCGACGATTCCATCAAACATTTTAGGCTTCATCTTGCGCGGGTTTTCGACCGGCGTGCTGATCGGCGCTTCGCAGATAACCGGCAGTCTAAATTGCAGTCAGGGGGCGAATCAATTTTGCGCCAACCCGGCCAATATCAGCGGCACATCGAATTGCGCCCTGTGCCCGAAGCCGTGACCGGTTAGCCGCCTTTTCCCGCTCTCGGTCGAGAACCTGCCCGCAACGGTTTGCCGCGAAATGGAGAAAGTTGAGGTGATGTGATGAAGAGTAAGCGATTGAGTTATCCAATAGCCCTGATTCTGTTTTTCACCCTTTTGCTGATGGCAAGCGGTGCGGTCGGGCAATCGGTCGTCACGACAATATCTTTCAACCCGCCGAGTCTCGCCAACAATGTCGGATTTGGATTCGAAGTCGCCGTCGCTCCGAATGGTTCGGTCTACCTAGGCGCTTCCGGAGCCTATGACAGCGAAGTCGGCGTGATTAACCCGATCACCCATTCTCTGACGACGGTCATTCCGTTGCCCACCAACGGCGCACTCAATTACGAGAAGGTCAATCGGGCGACGAGTTTGATCTATTTTCGGCAGCCAAACTCCAACATCGTAGTGATTGACGCGCGACCTTCCAGCCCCACTTTCAATCAAGCCTTGCCGACGCTCACGCTCACGGGGCGCATCGTGCAATCGTTCGATGTGGACGAAACGCGTGGCTTGCTGTATGTGACCAACACGCCTATCTCGCCTGCCCCCTCGCCGATACAAGCCTTCGTGACCGTCTTTGACATCAACCCGGCGAGCGCGACGTTTCATCAAATCGTGCAAACGGTCTCCCTTCCGGCAGGCGCCTTCCCGCGCGGCATTGCGGTCAACGAAACCGCCAACAAAGTCTATTTCGGCGCGACCGCTGGCCCCACACTGGGCGGGTTATACGCGCTCGATGGTGCGACTTTGAGCTTTGCCAAAATACCGGGAACCTTCAACGCGTTCGGGGTTGCGGTCAATGAAACCGCCAATCTGGTTTATGCCATCGCGCAGGGCGATCAAATGATTGCCGCCGATGGGGCGACCAACACGATGCTGGCGATGATTCCCATCCCCGGCCTGGTTCCGCAAGCTGCGCCCGACGAAAAACTGGCGATTCATTCGGGAACCGGACGCGTCTATTTGCAAACCTCCGAAGTTCTCACGCCCGGCAAACTCATTGTCATAGACGGTGACCGCTTCAGTCCGACTTTCAACACGGTGCTGGCGTCCATTCCCGTAGGCCGTGCGTCTGGCGCAGGTGATGTTGTCGTGGATGAAAGCTTGAATCGCATCGCCACGACCTCTTTTTTCGACAAGCGCACCTCGATTATTGATGGCGCGACCAACACGGTGATTGCCGCCATCCCTTCAACGCAGATTCCGTCCGATGTCGCTTTCGACCCGCTCACCCATCGCGCTTACGTCGCCAATCAAGGGAACTTCCTGCAAGAGATTAATCTGAGCAGTGCGACCTTGGCCGCCAATATCATCACCGGAGCGGAAGCCGGACGCGGGGTTGTCAATCCAAACGATCATTGCTATTACGTTGGCCGTACTCTCGTCGTTGGCGATCTACAAGTTTTCGATCAACACGGAGCCAGTCAAACGGTCAGCGGACTGCCGCACGCGAGCGCGCGATACCTGTTTACAGCCGTCAATCGTCACACCAATCGCATTTACGCTCTCAACTCGCTCTCCAATCTGGCAGGCGATACGGTTTCGATACCGGGATACGTTTCCGTCATTGATGGCAATAGTCGGGCGGTGATTGCCAATGTTGAAGTCGGGAATCAACCTTTCGGATTGGGAATTAACCAAGCGACCAACAAAATCTACGTGACGAATAATGGCTTCGGCGCAGAATACCCCGGCAGCATTACAGTCATTGACGGCGTCGTCCATGGAGCCACCAATGCCGACACCAGCGCCTTTCCGATTACGGCGTCTTTTAATGGCGATGTGGCGGTCAACGAAACGACCAATCGCATCTACTTCCGCGTTGCGGGCGCGCCCTCGTCGAGCGGCGTCCTTGATGGGGCAACCAATGTGGCCATGCCGCTTCCGGCAACCTTCAATCCGGTGGCCAACATCCGCGTCAATCAATCGCTCAATCGAGTTTATCTTATAACCGGAACCGGATTACTACACGTTCTGGACGGCACCTCTCACGCTTTGATAACGACGTTGTCGGTAGGTTCATTGAACCCGACCATTCTCTTTCCCATACAGGTTGCTGTGAACGAAAGCACCGGGCAGGTCATCGTTGCCGATTTCAACAACGACACGGTGACGATCATTGATGGACTTACCAATACCCTTCTGGCTACGCTGGCCGTCGGCGACGGCCCCAGTGCAGTAGCGGTCAATGAACTGAGTAATCGCATCTATGTCGGCAATCTCAACGACAATACGATCTCTTTCATTGATGGCGGCAGCCTGACTGTCACGGCGACCTTGCCTATGCCTTTGCGCCCAGCCATCTTGAGTGTAGATGCAAGTGTATCCCGCATCTTCGTTTCAACGATGGGCGCTCCCGATCAAAGCGGCGTCTTCATTGTTGCCGACGTAGAAGGAACCTTCGAGGCGTTGCGCCAAGCTATTCTGGTCGCTACATCGGACGCTCCGCCCGGCATTCGCAACAGCTTGATTAACAAAGCCGAACAGGCGCAAGAAGATTTCGAGCAAGGCAAAATCCAGAAGGCCATCAGCAAGCTGAATGCTTTACAGCATCAGGTGAGCGCGCAACGCGGCAAGCACTTAACGCAGGCGGAGGCCGATCAACTGCTCGGCTTGATCGCAACCTTGATCGCTTCGCTCAGCTAAACCGATTCGCAGGCGAGCTGCGGGCTAGCGCATCCTTTGCAAGAGGATTTTTGTGCCTTCCTGAAAGCGCACTTCGATCTTGTTGGGGGGGATGATGGATTGCACATTCCCCATGCCGAATTTCGGGTGGTTGATGACATCGCCTTCCGAGAAGTTGCCGTTCATGTCATAGTTTTTGGCTGGACGATTCGGGTCAATGCTGAAGGCGCTCGACGCCCGCCGCTTACTGGTTCCTGTCTTGCTGGTCGAACGCGAAGAAGATTTCGCTGCGGGCGCGGATTTATGGTTATGGGTGCTATTGCACATCGAGCAAGTCACTTTGCGAATCGTCTCCCCCTCCATCGCGGCAATCGTATGGGTTCTCTCCATTTTGCACTTACCGCAATAGCTGGTAACGTCCATTCCGACACGAGGCTTTCTATTCAGCATAGCCAGACTATACCATTTGCTGCGCGAATTGGCCACGAAGCAAAAGAAAAAACCGTCAGACGAGGGGAGTTATTTCAGGGGCGTCCCGTACTCGACTCAGGGCATATTGGGGAGGGGAATTGGATAGGGAAAAGCCCTGATTGGATGCTGATTCACCGTTTACCAAGTCGGATGCCGATTGATCTGCTCAAAGGGTGATGATTGGTATCCGCCGCAATTTGCAGATTTCCATAGAGCAGAGAAATGAAGATGGCCTGGATTAAATAATCTCACGCAACCTGCGGGCAGCGCGAAAATGTATGGCGTTATAGGCGGCGGGAACCTCGCCCGGCTTAAATAGCCCGTCAACCCAACGTAGATACTCGCCGATGACCCGCTTACTGATAATCTCAGTGTGCAACGCGTTGCCCTCGCGCTCGGCGGTTATGTGATAGACGAAGCCGTTATCAGTGAGGTAAACGCCGTTTTCCCATAGCCCGTTGAGCAAGGCTTCGCCTTCACTAGCGAGCATCGTACTGTTGAGGGCAATCGCCGAGTAGTCGCGCTTTTTCGCCATGCCAGTATTTCTAAACTAACACTCGCTATCGTGTAAACCGGTGGCGAAGCCGCGCAGTTTTGGTTACCGTTCTTAACGGCAGACAAAAACCGGTCGGCGGTCGCCTGCTGAAAGCATAGCGATGATTAACCTTCTTTCCATCCGCTGTAGTTTGGGCTTTGCGCCCGATCTGAAAACGAGCCTGATGACCTATGCGCGAACCGGTGCCGTAGCCGGGCGCGTCGTGCGACAAGGGGGGAATGGGCTACTCATTCGCGCTGCCGAAGCAATGGTCTTGCGCCATCACGGGCGCGAAATCGAACTCTGTGCCAGCGAGGTTGAACATTATCTGGCGACCCTGGATTATCGCATCCGCCATTTCGATATTCGGCAACCTGCGGATGAAGTCGTTTTCGCTTCGGTTGCGGATGAATTGTACCTCTCGCACCCACAATCGGAACTTTGGTTGCCCTTCGCAAACCTTGCGGCTTTGCTCGATGCGGGGAAGGGAGAAGCGATGATCGCGGATGGCGGAGCTTTGCCGGAATGGTTGACTTGTTCAAGTGGTGGCGGGCGTTTATTGCTGAGCGATCAGCGCAACGGGCGATGGGTGCTGTTGGCGAAAGAGCATTTGGAAGACCTCGCCCGCCGCCTCGATGGATTGCGCGTGGTCAATTCGCCGCAACGGATTGAGCGTCCGCCGGTCATCAGCGTCAAAGGCGTTATCGTGCATTTGCAATCGGCTGCTCGTTTGGCGGAGGCGCTTGAATCCTTTGTGACGACGGGCGCAGCGATGGGTTATGAAGACCTCGCGCCTGACTTCTCTCTGCGGGTTGCCCCTGCAAGCGAAGGCATTGAGATCAAGGACTTCGAAAATCGTGTCGGGTTAAATGCCCGCGAAGCGCGTAAATGGGCAGAGATCATTCGGCATGAATTGGAGCGCCTCAACCTGGTGCAGTTCAAGCGCGGCAGAATTTCAACCGTCATAGCTGATACAGAAGCAGGGCGATGGATCTTGCAATGGGGCGATGAAGTTTTGCTCACGCCGGAAGCAACTACGCAATTTGCCGCCGGTAAAGATGGCACAATCCTTAACTGCCAACTGGCGAATGGCTTTGTCCTGTTGATGAACTCTCGTAACGGGAATTGTGTGGCGCTCAACGAAGCCGAAGCTCTCCGTATCTTCGACGGCACGCTGCCCGTAAAAAAATAATCGGATGCGAATCAACGCAAGATGAACCGACGTGCACAAATTGGCTCATCGCTTCCGAGCCTCAACTTTTACTGGCAGCACAACCGCAGGGAAAAACAGCAATGGGGCGTCTGCAAAAGTCTGATTCTCGTCTTGCAACCCTTCTTCGGTTACGGTAAAAAGTCGCAAGCCAGTGGAATCCTCTACCCGTTCATCGAAATTTCAATGCGGAGAAACAAAACGTTGAAAAAAATCGCTGCTTGTATCCTGTTTGTCGCCCTGCTCGGTTCGCCCTACTCGTTCAGTCAAACCAGCACAGAGGCAACCGTGACTGCGCAGATTCGCAAAGAAGCAATGGAAAACTCGCAGATCATGCGAACCTTGCACTACTTCACGGATGTATACGGCCCGCGACTGACCGGTTCTCCCAATCACAAACAGGCTGCCGAATGGGCAGTTAAACAATTGAAAGCCTGGGGACTGGAAAATGCCCATCTCGAAGCCTGGGATTTCGGGCATCCCGGCTGGGCGAATGAACGTCTGACGGCTCATATTACGGCTCCCGTAAAAGATCATTTGGTGTGCGAAGTGTTAGCCTGGACGCCGGGTACAAATGGCACGATTACTTCATCCGCCGTCCAAATCAACCTGCCGGAAAAGCCGACACAAGATGAACTGACAGCCTACTTCGCCACCGTCAAAGACAAGATCAAGGGGAAGATTGTTATGATCGGCAAACCGCAGGTCGTTCCGGTTACCATCACTCCTCCGGCCAAACGCATGGACGATCGAACAATCCCAATGCCGGACAGTTCCCGCAGCGACCCGGCGGCGGCGGCCAACCGCAAGACCCGACAAAACTGACCGCTGCGCAGGTGAATGAACAGCTCGATAAATTCCTTCTCGAAAACGGCGTATGGGTGCGTGTCAATGACGCGGGCCGCGATCATGGACAGATTCGCGCCTTCAATAATCGCACCTTCGATATCACCAAAGCCGTGTCTACTGTGGTGATGCGAAACGAAGACTACGGCCGCATTGCACGCTTGTTGGCCGACGGCGCGGCGGTTGAGTTGGAGTTCAACATCGTCAATCGTTCCTATCCGGAAGGCAAGACTTCTTACAACGTCATTGCCGAACTGGCAGGCACGGATAAGAAGGACGAAGTGATTATGCTTGGCGGCCATCTGGATTCCTGGCACGCTGCGACCGGAGCAACCGACAACGCCATCGGCTGCGCAACCATGATGGAAGCCCTCCGCATCTTGAAAGTGTTGGGCGTCAAACCGCGTCGCACGATTCGCGTGGCGTTATGGAGCGGCGAAGAGCAAGGCTTGCTCGGTTCACAAGCCTACGTGAAAGAGCATTTCGGTTCTTTTGAGAGTCCCAAACCTGACTTCTATAAACTCGGTGGATATTTCAATATTGATTCCGGCACGGGACGAGCGCGCGGCATGAGCGTGTTCGGGCCGCCGGAAGCGGCGACTATTCTGCGCGAGGCTCTAAAGGGATTTGAAGACCTCGGTTTTATGGGAGTAATTGCGTCGAAGAGTCGCGGGTTGGGCGGTTCTGACAACGGGGCGTTCAATCAAGCTGGGCTGCCGGGAATTGGCGTCGGGCAAGACCCGATTGAATATGGAACCTATACCTGGCACACCAACCTCGACACCTATGAGCGCATCATCGAAGATGATGCGAAGAAATCGGCCATCGTCATTGCCGCAGGTATCTATCATCTGGCGATGCGCGACGAATTACTGCCGCGCTTTTTGAAGGAGCAGATGCCGGAATTGCCCCAACGTGGCGCGCGACCGCAATAGGCGGCAGCGGGCATAAAAACAGAGCCCGCGAAGCGTACCCATCAACTTATCGTACAGTTCGTAGGTGCGCTTCGCGGATCGTCGGTTTCATCGCCTAAGCTAGGCAGAGAACTTGTCGAGAATGTGCCCCATCTTCTCCTTCTTCGTCTTCATATAGTTCAAGGCGTTGGGGTGCGGTTCTAATTCGATAGGCACGCGTTCGACGATCTCAATTTTAGCTGCTTCGATGGCGGCGATCTTGTCCGGATTGTTCGACAGTAACCGCACGCGTCGGACGCCCAGTTGTTTGAGAATCTCCGCACAGCATTCATAGCGGCGCAGGTCGGCTTCAAAGCCGAGCGATAGGTTGGCTTCGACCGTATCCAATCCGGCATCTTGCAAGGCGTAGGCGCGAATTTTATTGATGATGCCGATGCCGCGACCTTCTTGTTGTTGGTAGAGGATGACGCCGCAGCCCGCCTTTTGAATCAGTTTCATGGCGTATTCGAGTTGGCGTCCGCAATCGCATTTGAGCGAGTGAAAGACATCGCCCGTCAAACATTGTGAATGGATGCGCGCCAAGACCGCCGATTCGGCAATGACTTCACCTTTGACAAGTGCGACAAACTCTTCTTCGTTGGCGCGGCTGACGAAACCGATGATGCGAAACAGCCCGAACTCGGTCGGCAGGTCGGCTTCGGCTACACGGTCAACACCGACGCAATCATTCTTCTGTCCGGCTTGATGGTTGCTCATTGGGTTTACCCTTTCTCGCTTGAGACACTCTCGATTGTAGGAAGGGCCTACTCGAGCGTCAAGTTTTTCGCTTGCCCGATAGCGTTACAGAAGTTTTACTTTTTTCTCACAACGGCTGGTTGAGGTGATGATTGGGGTTGAAGTTTCCGAATCTGGAAATTAGACTAATGCACGATTATGAGCGGAATGAAGTTTAGGCGAACCTGTACGTCTTGTAATTCGACATTCTTTTCACCGGATCGAAAGGCGGCATTTTGCGGCAAGTGCTTGAAGAAGCGCATTGTCAAGCACGTGCCCGCTGAGGTCAAAGCCGAAGTGCAGCCAGCACGCGTGCTGCCTCGTCCGATCCCCCGTCCGGCTGCGCCGCCAACGGCGATGTTTCAGAAAAAACGCAAGCCGCCGCGCCCACCGAAAAGCGCCGCCCTGACGCCGGAGATCAAAGAAAAGATCATTGAGGCGTATCACGACGAGTTCGGCGATCAGAAAGGCTCGACGCGCGAGATCCATAATCAGATTGCCAATAAGTTGTGGGTCAAACGGCAACTCGTCGCCGATGTCATCCGCGAGTTGCAAAAGACCGAAGTCGTCATCACGTCCGAAATTCGGGAGCGCGCCATCGAGATGTATAAGCGCTTTGTCGAGAGCGGTCACCGCCCCGATGGTGGCCGACGGCGCGCCATCAGCACGGCGCTCGGTATCCCCTTCAAGCAGATCATCAAAGTCATCCGCGACTGGTCAATCAGCGAATACTCCAAATCGCCGACACCTCATCCGACGCGCGAGCAACTGTTCGAAATCGAAAAACTCTATTGGCGAGAACTCGAACAGCAACGTTATGGTTTGATGGAACTGCCTGCCAAGATTGCCGAACAACTCGGTTTCATCACCCGCTGGCAGGTGTTGCGTTGGCTCGATGTCTTACACGACGATGAGCGCCCCTTTGATAAGGTTCCGGATCCGTCACCCGAAGATTACGAAAAGATTCTGGCTGTGTACCGCGAGTATCTGGGTTCGTCGGCGCCGCCCGATCAGGGCTTACACTACACAATTGCCGGGATGCTGGAAAAAGTCTCGCCGCGTCAGGTGCACAAAGTTCTGCAACATCACCGTCACAAACTGCGCGCCGAATATCCGCTGCTGTAAGAGGTTTCAACCTCCGGTTTCTGGTTTCGAGATTCCGGCGAATCATTTATCAGGAATCGCCAGCCGTCCGACGACAGAGCGATTGCTGACCAGGGAGACCCGACCTCTGAAATCACGCTATGAAACAAGTCGTTCAGGACTTCCGCACCGGGGACTTAAAAGTCGAAGAGCTACCGCCACCCGCTTTGCGACCAAACGGCGTGCTTGTGCAAACCGCTTATTCTCTCATTAGCGCCGGAACCGAAC
Source organism: uncultured Clostridia bacterium (assembly GCA_964468725.1). GTDB lineage: Bacteria > Acidobacteriota > Blastocatellia > UBA7656 > UBA7656 > CAYXVU01. The sequence continues at coordinate 2,103 of CAYXVU010000019.1, read as the reverse complement.
GTTCCACCGTGGCTACCGGCCAAAGCTCTCTTCTCGGCAAAGCCAAAGAACGCCCCGATCTCGTTAAACAAGTCCTCGATACCGTCAAACGCGAAGGGCTGCGCTCGACGATTGATAAAGTCAAATCGCGCCTCAATCAAATCAAAGCGCTCGGGTATAGCGCCTCCGGCACGATCCTGGCGGTTGGCGAAGGCGCGATGCCGTTCCGCGTTGGCGACCTCGTGGCTTGTGCCGGGGCAGGCTACGCTTCGCATGCCGAAGTAAATTTCGTGCCGAAAAATTTGCTCTGCAAAATTCCCGACGGCGCATCGCTGGAAGCCGCTTGCTACACGACTGTCGGTGCGATTGCTCTGCATGGCATTCGACTATCAGAGGCGCGACTGGGAGAGACCGTCGCAGTGATTGGATTAGGGTTGGTCGGTCAACTTACGGTGCAGATGCTCAAAGCGGCTGGTTGTCGCGTTGTCGGCCTCGATATCGAACCCAGAGCTTGTGAACTGGCTACCGTGTCCGGCGCTGACCTGGTTGCTGCTACTGACGATGAGGCGCGCTCCGCCTGTGCAATGCTGAGTGATGGACGGGGCGCGGACTGCATCGTTATTACTGCCGGAACCAAATCGAATGCTCCCATCGAACTGGCAGGCGAACTCGCGCGGGATCGCGCCCGCGTCATCATCGTTGGCGCAGTCGGATTGGATGTGCCGCGACCGACCTATTTCGGTAAAGAGTTGGAATTAAAAATTTCACGCTCTTACGGCCCCGGACGCTACGATCCCGAGTACGAAGAGAAGGGCCATGACTATCCCATCGGCTATGTGCGCTGGACGGAGCAACGCAATATGCAAGCCTTCCTGCGCCTCATCGCCGAAGGAAAAATCAACACCGAACTGCTCACCACACATCGCTTTGCCGTCGCACAAGCAAAAGATGCCTATGATGTGATACTGGGGCGCACAGGCGAAGGCTGTTGCGGGGTCGTTCTCACCTATCCAACCTCACAGGTGATTGCCGACAGCCGACAACGGACAACGAGTAACCGGCAATCGCCAAGCCGCAACCAGACAATCCCCGACTCCCGCCAATTGGCAACCGGCGTCAGTTTCATCGGCGCAGGCAATTTCGCGCGCGGCGTATTGCTGCCGATTGTGAAGAAAGCCGTGAAGGTGCCCCTGATCGGAGTCGCAACCGCAACTGGCGTGAGCGCGCGCAACACGGCAGAGCAGTTCGGCTTTGCTTATTCGACAACCGACGCCGAACAGATACTGAGCGATGAGAGATCAAACATCCTCTTTATTGCAACACGACATGACACTCACGCCAAATTGACGGCTGAAGCCCTGCAACGCGGCAAAGCCGTCTTTGTTGAGAAACCGCTCGCCACAACGCAAGAGGATTTGCAAACCGTCATTCGGGCAGCCTCTAAATCTAATGGATTGTTGATGGTCGGCTTCAATCGGCGCTTCTCGTCCATTGCGCGCGAGATCAAGCGGAGGCTTGCCAATCGCAGCAGCGCAATGACCATTGTTTATCGTGTCAATGCGGGGCAATTGCCCGCCGATCATTGGACACACGACGCCACTGAAGGCGGCGGGCGCGTCATCGGCGAAGTCTGCCACTTCATTGACTTCGTACAGTTTATGACCGACGCACTGCCGGTGCGCGTTTCGGCTGAGGTGGCCGCGCAAGCCCATCGCGCCGGATTCGTTGATGATAGTCTGGTGATTTCGCTGAGCTTTGCCGATGGTTCGCTGGCTTCGATTATTTATGCGGCGAGCGGCGATAGCGCCGTCGCTAAGGAGCGCGTTGAAATCTTTTGCGACCGCAGCGTCGCCACCATTGACGATTACAAGACCGGCGAATTCATTCGCCGGGGCAAAAAGACCAAACTTGGCAACGGCACACAAGACAAAGGCCACGCCGAAGAAATCACTGCTTTCTTCAAAGCAATCGGCACGGACGGCACTCCTCCCATCCCTCTTGACTCTCTCTTTGCGACCACCCGCGCAACCTTTGCCGCGCTCGAAAGCGCCCGCAGCGGACAGACGCGCGAAATATAATTTTGACAGCGGACAAAGCGACGTGCTAGTTTATGCATCTTCTTTG
>CAYXVU010000018.1:42104-43284 GCA_964468725.1 uncultured Clostridia bacterium | reverse complement strand
TTGACCGACTGTCCGCCTGGCCCTGACGAGCAGAAGGTATCAATGCGCAAGTCTTTTGGATCAATTTTGATATCCACCTCTTCGGCTTCAGGCAAGACAGCGACGGTGATGGCAGAAGTGTGAATGCGGCCAGAGCTTTCGGTCTGCGGCACACGCTGCACACGATGCACGCCGGATTCGTGTTTGAGTTTGGAGTAGACCTTATTGCCCTCGATCAACAAGATGCCTTCTTTGATGCCGCCGATGCCGGACTCGGAGGATTCGAGGACTTGCACGCGCCACCCTTGTCGCTCACCATAGCGCGCATACATTCGCATGATCTCTGCAGCAAATAGCGTCGCTTCATCGCCGCCCGTACCGGCGCGAATTTCGAGGATGACGTTTTTATCATCGTTCGGGTCTTTCGGCAGCAACAGGACTTTCAAATCGGCTTCGGCCTTTGCGAGTCGCCCTTCCAAATCCGTCAGTTCCGCTTCAGCAAGCCCGATCATCTCTTGATCATCTTCCTCGGCCAACAGTTCGCGGGTGTCGCGTATGCCCTGCGCCAAGGCTCTGTATTCGCGGTAGCGGGTGACAACCTCTTCGAGGTCGCGGTGCTGCTTCGCCAGTTTGGCATAGCGTTGCTGATCGGCAAGCGTCTCCGGGTCGCTGAGTTGCTCGGTCAACGTCTCATAGTTCTTTTCAATAGCATCCAGTTTATCAAACATAAATCCTCAGTTGTCGGTTATGAGATCGTATCTGAATATCGAATTCTGATCTGCCAGTTACAACCTGAAAACTCTAGTCGCGCAGTTCTTTTACAGAGTCTCTGCTAATGGGTCACTGGCCACTAGCCGCTGACTGCCCTCAGCAGGCTCCAGTTTGAGCGCTTCTTTGAGCGAGTAGATCGCAACTTCCAGTTGCGCATCATCAGGCTCTTGCGTCGTCAGGTTCTGCAACCACAAACCGGGGCGCGTGATGATCGAGAAGAACCACTGTGCGCGGCTGCGCGCCGAAGCGCGAATGATTTCGTAAGAGACTCCCGCAATCGCCGGAATCAACGCCAGGCGCACGAGGAAGTTCAAGAACAAGGAATCGAACTTCACAACGGAAAAGGCGACAATCGAAACCAACATCACGACCATTAAAAAGCTGGTTCCACAACGCGGATGCTGGCGCGGTTTGCGCCGCGCGTTTTCAA
>CAYXVU010000018.1:30616-42004 GCA_964468725.1 uncultured Clostridia bacterium | reverse complement strand
TAGACGAAGATCATGTTGGTCAACAACAGCGGTAAGACGATGAAGAGCAGAATATTGAAAATGATGGCAAAGATGATCGAGCCAATTGCGCCCGCTGCGTTTTTGGTTTTGACTTTCGGCTCGGCCTTCGTTGCTACGGCAACGCCAGCGGCACCGGTCACGGTCGTAGGCGCAGCCTCCGCGTCTGCACTCGGTGTTTCTTCGCCGCCCTCGTGAAAGACGACGTTGGCAGAGAAGTTCAAGGCTTTGACGCCGAGAAACATCGAATGCAGCAAGACCGCCGAGCCGCGCAGCACCGGCAATTTGAGGAGCGGATAGACCTCCGCCAGCACCGGCAAGCGTTCGGATTTGGAAACGATCTGCCCGTCCGGTCGGCGCACGGCGACAGCATAGGAATGCGGCGCGCGCATCATCACGCCTTCGATGACCGCTTGTCCGCCAACGATGATCTGTTCTTCTTTCATACGCTTCTCAAATTCCTAATGCCGCTCACATTCAGTCTTCACAATGCGAGCCAATAAAAATTGGTTGCCGGAGGCCGGTTCCTACAGCCTTCGACAACCAATTTTGCACTGTCGTTGGGTTAAGCTTCGGTGGTTTTGCGCCCGTACTTGCGATTGAAGCGTTCGACGCGCCCCGCCGTATCCACAAGTTTCTGCTTGCCCGTGAAGAAGGGATGGCAGTTCGAGCAAATCTCCAACCGAATCTCATTTTTGGTTGATCGGGTTTCCCAATTTGCGCCACAGGCGCAGTGTACTGTCGTCTGTTCGTATTTCGGATGAATATCTGGCTTCACGTTATTCCTCTCCCATGTCTGCAATGTAATCCGTCATCGAAACACCAAAGAGTAGCCGCACACGCTCTGGACTGTCAAGTTTTGAATCTTCACCCTTCACGCTCATTCGGGCGGTTGGGCTTCAGCTTTGGCAGCCTGTATGCGCGTGAGGATGTCATATAAAAAGGCCTTCGCTTCCGGGTCGCCGCGTTTGACGCTTCCGGCATCCACTGTGATGCGGTCGGTGACCGTCGTCAGAGTGACATAAAAGCGGCTCTGCATTCCTAGTTTGGCGACATCAACAATGAAGGCTGTCTCTTGCGGATCGTAAAAGCGTGTGATGACGGGTTTGGTCGTACCGACCCCCTGATCGTTTTGGGCGAACTTTTTCGCTTCGAGGAGGATGGCTTCGAACAGATCAATCTGTATTCTTCGAAACGGGCCGCCGCTCACCATACGACCCGCCGACTCGGTCAACAGCAGAGTGAAGTTGCCGGGGTTATCGTGAATGGGTTGAATATAAAAGCTCGGCCCCTTCGGCTTGGTCGCCGCTTCCATTGCGCGCTTTACCTGTTCGTCTGTCGGTTCGGGCGGCGGCGGCGGCTGTACTTTGGTTCTGGATGGGTCGGGGGTCTGACGGCTGCGTTGCTCACGCGCCGGTTGGCCTGATCTCTGTTGTTGTGCCAACCCAATAAAGGGGACGGCGAGAAAGCAGGTGAACAAGATGAATCGTACAGTTATCTTCTTGAAACTCATGAGCTACTCCCAATCAAATTCGCCACCTTGCTCAAACGCGCAGTTCCGTCAGCAGTTGCATTTTGCCGTCAAGCCGTTGGCAACGACTCTTCTTCCGCGCTTGCAGCGAGGGCGGAAAAGCTCTTCTCTTGTTCATCCGCTGGTTGCTCAACGATGGCTCCCTCCATCGCCAGCAAGTCTTCAGTTGGCAACGGTTCTTTTCGCCAACTGCCTTGTAACGCATAGATCAATCCGCCTGGCAGACTGGTAATGACCAGGACGCCGAGCCATAGAAATGCCAATGCCGCTGCTCGTGGTTCGCTCGCGCCCACCGAACCGAAGAGCACGATGTAGGAGAATTCGCGCCAGCCCATACCGTTGACCGATACCGGAATCATGGTAATCAAACCGATGGCCGGAATGAAGACCAGATAGTTGAGCCAACCGCCGCGTGTCTCCAACCCGATAGCATCGGCGCAGAGAATGTTGACCACGCTGCAACCGAGTTGCACGATCAACGACAATCCGAGCGTCACCCCGATCAATCCCCACTTGCCGCGATAGGCATTGAATGATTCGAATAGATGTTCGACGCGTTCATCGGCACGCTTCATCTTGAAGAGCAGTAACAAGCGATGCAGAAGGTTATAAGTGGGGCGATAAAATAACGCCAGGTTAATCAAAGCGAAAGCCACCGACACCAGTAAAAAGAACGGCGCAAGCGGCACGCTGCGAAAACTGATGCCCGCAAAGGCCGCCGCCAGCGTCGCCATCACCAACAACCCGCCCATTCCCAAGTCGCGGTCGAGGAAGACCGAAGCCGTCGCGCGGCTCAACTTCTTCGTCTCTTTGTTGAGGTAATAAATGCGAAAGACATCGCCGCCAATGCCCGTCGGCATGAAGTTGTTGAAGAACATGCCGAGCAACACAAAGAGCAGCAGCTTTTTGTAGGGCGCTTCGATGTCCAGCGGCCCGATCAGCAGATACCAGCGATAGGCGCTCAATGCCTGTATCGCAAAGTAGACGCCGATAGCCCCAATGAAATAGCCCACTTGTGCATCTTTCAGAATGTCCCACAGGTGCGCGAGGTCAATTTTACTGAAGATGTAAATGTAGAGTCCGAGGCTGACGGCAATCTTTACGAAGGTGATGGCAAATTTCTTCATCGTAAACCGCTATGTTCGATTCGAGATCAGCAAGGCGCGGGGTGCGTCTGCCGATGCAAAAAGAGTCCTCCACTTTACTTGAAACATGGGACGCGTGGCAAGAATGGATATCGGCGGCGGTAACGCCTCTTTGATCGCCAAATAATCGGCTTCGGTTAGTAAACAATAGACCTCTTTGCCAGAGGCAAACGCCGCTTGCAACTCTTCGAGGCGGTAGTATTCAAAGACCGGACGGTGCAGATAAAAGGTCAGGCTCGGTGCAGCTAACCGATAGTACCCGACCAAGGCGTCGGGTGCGGCGCGCTCTTTGATGGCTGTGCTAACGGCGCGCGCCGGTTTGTAGCGCTCAAAATCCGGCAGCGTGTAAAGGACAAAGACCATGTTTCCGGCAATCATCGCCAGCGCCGTTGCCAGAATTGCCGGGAAGGGCTGTCGCAAAATCAGCAACCCCAACGCGACCAGCCCGCCGACCAGCACGACCGTACCAATCGTCGTTGCTCCGGCAAGCGCCGGAATCGCGGTTCGATTGAACAGGTAAATAATGAGCAATCCAAGCAGCGCCATCACGACAGCCAATAGCATCGCCATGCGCCGCAGCGCCGCATTCACCAGCTCACCAATCAAGCGCGCCAGCAATCCTCCGATGATTACCGCCGCCGCCGGATAGCTCGGCAAGATGTAGAGATCTTCCTTGTTACTCGATAGCGAAAAGAAGATGACAATCACGGCTACCCAAATCACCGGCAGCGCGCGTAGGCTGACGCCCTCTCCCGACAACAGACGCCAATGCGAATCGCTGCGCCAGAGCGCAGCAAATGCCCGCGCAACCGGCGAAGGCGGCCGTTGCACTTTTGCAGCTTCATCGCTCGCCGATGAGAAATTGTCGTCGTCCCCTTCTTTCGCCTCCGCAGCGGAGGCAAAGAGCCGCTTCACTCCAATCCAGATAGCCGTAAGCCAAAAGACCGACCAAGGAAAGAGGTCGCCCAGCATCACCGGCAGATAAAACCAGAGACCGCGACGCGGCCCCCACACCGGCTGCGTGTAACGCGAGAGGTTATCCCGCAAGAGGAACCCCGCTATGGAATCGAATCCATGCCGCCAATACACAGCCGTATACCACGGCAACACAATCAGCGTGATAATGACCGTTCCAAGCGGAATCATCATCCAGCGCGCATCGCCCAATCGCCGCGACGCCATCAAGTAAAACAGAAACGCCAGCGCCGGAAGCACCAGTGCCACAGGCCCTTTGGTCAGAACGCCCAGTCCGATTGCCACGTACATCAACACGAGGTAGCGGCGGCGGCGCTCTCTTCTCTGCTCTGCCAAGATGAAAAACATCAAGACGAGCGCCATCCACATCGCCACCCATACATCAATCATGATGCGGCGCGAAAACATCAGAAAGCGGGGCGCGATGGCGAGTCCGATGGCGGCATATAGACCGGCTGATGTTGAGTAGAGCGCACGCCCGATGATGAAAGCGGCAACTATCATAACGACGGCAGCCAGTGCGATGGGCAAACGTTCGGCGGTTTCGGAGACGCCGAAGAGGTGATAAGAACAGGCGACGACCCAATAACTGAGCGGCGGTTTGTTGAACCGCGGTTGCCCGTTGAAACGCGGGCTGATGTAGTCGCCCGTCTCTATCATCTGTCTGGGCGTTTCGGCATAAAAGGCTTCGTTGGAGTCCCACAACGACGAAGCGCCGAGCGCCAAAAAGTAAGGCGCGATAGCCAAGCAAAGCGTCAACAACAAGGTTGCGTGGTTCGATGAGGCGAAGCGTTTCATCAGCAAGGCAAGCTAACTATCACAAGCCGACCAAGCATCGCAAGAAAGGAATCCGCATTGCTTGCCCAGCCTCATTCGAGTCCCGATCAAAGGCGGGAGACTGGGACAGAAGTGAACACAGAAGGTGAAGAGAAAAGCGGCAGAGGTTCACGGCTACGACGGTCATGCCCGAGTCAATCCGTTTCTTGTTCCTTTCAGGCGAGAGGGTGAGCCGAATCGCTTGCTGACGGCCTGCGATGCAGTTCGAAAAGCAATAAGGCGGCTGATCGCCAGCCGCCTGGTGCGGGTTGCCGGATTGTACACGGTTACGAGTTTTTCAAATGCACGTTGCCGGAGACGGAAGACATATTCAGACGGCGGCGACCTTCGCCCACTTGCCCGCGTGCCGACACGCCCGGCCCGTATTTCTTCTCGCGGACTTGAATGGGGAAATCGGTTTCGAGCGACCCGCTCAACGTGGACATTTCAATGGTCGCGGCAAGGTTTGACGGCATTCGCACATTCACGTCTCCGCTCACCGATGAGAACTTCATATCGTCGTCGCCGTCCAGGCGAGTGATTTCAACGTTGACATCGCCGCTTACGCTCGAAGCATTGACCGTGCCCGTCACATCCCCAATCTTGACGTTGCCGCTCACACTCGAAGCATGCAGTTTGCCGGTCACGTCTTTGACGCTGACATCGCCGCTCACCGAAGCGATGCCTTCAAAGTAGTAATCGGTTGAACGCGGCACTTGCACTTCGAAGCGCACGCTGGCTTCACAGTTGCGACAGTTCTTCGGATAGCGCACTTTGACTTCGACGCTCGTCCCCGTGCTATGGTCTTCGATTTCGACGAGTTCGCTGTCGCGCCCTTCTTTGAAAGCCGTGACCACGACCGCGCTACCATTGTAGCCGGTCACTTGAACATCGCCCGAAATGGTGCCGACGCTGATACTGCCCCCGGCGCGCAGAGCATACGATTTTTGAAAATCCTGCGCCTTGGCGACGCCAGCCGCCAACAAGCAGACGGTAAGAGAAACGCTTACGCGAAGCAGTTTGCCGAACATAAAATCATTGTCTCCTTTCGAAATGTCCTCGTTTGATTGCGTAACGTCCAGTAGGTGTCAGCGCGTTCGAAAAGGTTTCAGCCATCGTAATTTTTTTTGGCAGGCTTTGCCGATGGCCGCCACAATAACGCGCAAGGCTTGCGGTTGACGGATGGGGTTCGAGGTTTCACAATGCGAGCGTGGCACAAACAATTCGCAACCTGTTGCTGATCGCTTTAGCTTTTGCCATCGCTTTGCTAAGTGAGGCGTGCGCCAATCACAGCGCCGAGCCGCTGCCCGACCCGGCGCAGTCCTACACTGTGCTCAGTTCCGTTGCCGATTCGTCAACGAGTAGCATTGCTGTGAAGATCAGAATCTTCGAGCCGCTCACACAAGAGCGCGTCAAAGCCGTCGCTGAAGCTGCTCTCGCGCGCTATAAAGATCAGTTTCAAACCATCCTCATCGAATCCTATGTTCGTGCCGGTCAGCCCAACGAGTTGCCCTACGCGATTTCGAATTTCGAAAACGGTCAACTTGTTCATCGCTTCAATCCGCAGGCGACGCCGCAAAAAATCCCGACCCATTGACTGAATGAAACCGCTATCCGACCAAGAGATTGACGATCAATTGACCAACTTGCGCGGCTGGAGTCGCGGCGACCATTGCATCGAGAAGACCTACGCCTTCAAAAATTTCTTGCGCGCTATGTGGTTCGTCAACACAGTTGGCTATCTCGCCGAAACGCGCAACCATCACCCGGACATCCTTATTCATTACAATGAAGTAACGCTCAGAAACTGGACACATGCCGCCAACGCGGTGACCGAACGGGATTTCGATCTGGCTGCCGCAATAGACGAAAGCATCCCTATCGAGTAAGCTCAAGGTGGAGGAGAGTGATATGGCTATCATTTCAGAAAAGGATCAACAGACGATTCGCGATCATTTCAGCGAGAACCTCAAACATGATGTCGAGATTGTGATGTTCACCGAGCGGCCTTCGCCCATTATCATTCCGGGCGTAGAGCCTTGTGAAACCTGCGAACCGACCGAGCGACTCTTAGAAGAAGTCGCGGCGCTTTCTGACAAAGTGTCGCTCACAGTTCACGAACTCAAACAAGCGCCCGATGAAGCGGCGCAGTACGGACTCCAACACGTGCCCTCGTTTGTCATCAAAGGCGCAGCGCGCGGTCAAGTGCGCTTCTTAGGCATTCCGTCAGGCTACGAGTTTTCGTCCTTTATCTCGGATGTGATTGACGTGTCGAACGGCGAGACCGATCTATCCGAAGAGACCCGCGAGTATCTGGCGTCGCTTGCGCAAGAGGTGAATATCAAAGTCTTCACCACCCCGACCTGACCCTATTGCCCGGCTGCCGCCAGTTTGGCGCACAAGATGGCCGTCGAAAGCGAACACATCACGGCAGAGGTGATCGAAGCACAGGAATTTCCCGATCTGGCGCGCAAGTACGGCGTGCGCGGCGTGCCCAAAATTGTCATCAATGACACGGTCGAATTCGTCGGAGCACTGCCCGAAGAGCAGTACCTCGAATATGTCAAAGCCGCCGTTAGCCCAAACACAGAAGATGTCAATTAGCCGTCGGCGCGCACTTGTCCGCTAAGCCAACCGGCGGTCAGACCGTTTTCATATTCGGCTTACTCAATTCATTCTCTTAAGGAGGCAACCGATGCAGCGATACACTCTGCGCTTCACGATCAACGTTCTGCTCTTCGTCATTCTGTTCGGCGCAGCCCCGCAGGCCAAGGCTCCGGCACAAGATCACACGGCGCATAAGGTCACGTCAGCCGCTTCGATCAAATGGTCGCCGCTGTTTCCCAACGTCGAAATTGCCCTGATCTCCGGCAACCCCATGCAGGAAGGCGCGCCTTTTGTGATGCGTATTCGCCATCGGGACGGCGGCAAAATCCCGCCGCACTGGCATCCAATTGACGAACACCTGACGGTTTTACAGGGCACAATCATTGCGGGCATGGGCGAGAAAATCGAAGGCGGCATACAGCAGGAATTGCAGGCCGGTGATTACCTAGTGCTGCCGAAAAATATGGCGCACTTTATGATTGCCAAAGGCGAATCGGTGATTCAGATTCACGGCGTCGGCCCCTTCAAGACCGTCTGGGTCAATCCCGAAGATGCGCCCGGAGCCAAAGCGAAATCGAATTGACCAGCGAAATCTAAACGTTCTTGATTAAGAGGCGGTCAGGTGACCGCCTCTCTCATCAGCGGTTGATTGACGACTGAAGAAACTACGCTTGCACGGTTGGCCGATCATCTGTTCCCTGCCTCTTCAGCGCGGTTTGACGCCGGAGTTGATCGCCATAATGCCGCCGCCAAATTCGCGCACGCCAGTCTTCACAAAGCCAACTGTATCCATTAATGCTTTGACGCCGTGTTGGCCGGGGTAGCGTTTGAGGCTTTCCGGGATGTAACGATAGATGTCGGCATCGCCGTGCAGAATCAGCCCAGTCGCCGAACCCACAACAATCAAATAGCGAATATAGAGCCAACGATAAAGCTGATTATTTGGGTGGGCGAAATCTAGTGAGAGGAACTTGCCGCCAGGCTTGAGGATGCGCAAGATTTCCCGCAGTCCGGCTTCCACATCGGGAATGTTGCGCAGTGCATAACCGCAGGTGACGTGGTCGAACAACTCATCCGTAAACGGCATGCTCATAATATCGCCGCGATGAAAAAAGACATTGCCGATGCCTTTCTGGTCGCGCTTCTGATTGGCAATCACCAACATGCCCTGCGTGATGTCTAAACCGATTGCTTCGCCATCAGGCAGCGCCGCGCCGAGCGCAAATGTGATGTCGCCCGTGCCGCAGGCCAAATCCAAGCAGCGTTCATCGCCTTTGAGGTTGAGCATCTTGATCAGGTCGCGTTTCCAACCGCGATCCATGCCATACGAAAGAAACGTCGTGATGAAGTCATAGCGCGGCGCGATGATTTCAAACATCCGATTGACGTACTTCTGCTTCTTCTCTTTGACGGAGATGTTCTCTTCGAGATTCGGTTTCATAACCCTGCGCTTTCTGTTCGGCCATTGAATCTGCGGCGTCGCATCGAGGAGCGAATGAACTGGCGAGTTGAGCGATAACCTGCCCTCGTGCTATCGGCCCTTCGTCTTTTTATGATTAGACGCGATAGCCGCTCGATATATTGAGCGTTTCGCCGGTTATATGACGACCTTCTTCGGAAGCCAAAAAGACGGCCATCGCCGCGATGTCTTCCTCTTCGGCCATGCGTTTGAGCGCCAACGGCTCGACGTACTCGCGTTCGACTTCGGCAAACTCGCGCCCCATCTCTTCAGCGCGACGCGCAATCACTTGATTGATGCGGTCACCCTTGATGGGGCCGGGCGCGATGGCATTGGCGGTGATGTTATAGCTGCCCGCTTCGAGCGCCAATGACCGGGTCAGTCCGATCATCGCCCACTTCGAAGCCGAATAGGGGCTACGCAAAGCGTAGCCCCCGAGTCCGGCAACCGATGTGATATTGAGAATGCGCCCGCTGCGCCGCTCCATCATATGCGGCAACGCATGTTTGGCGCATAAAAACGCGCCGGTTACGTTGACCGCCAAGGTACGCTCCCAATCCTGAAGTTCGACGTTGGTGGCCGGAGCCGTCGGCCCCATAATGCCCGCGTTATTGACTAAAATATCGAGGGCTCCGAACTCTTGAAGAGTGGCAGCAATCAAGTGCTCTACCTGTGCTTCATCGGCGACATCGGCATTGACAGAAATCGCGCGCCCGCCGCCTTCGCGTATCTGTCCGGCTATCGCATCAATCGCTGCCTGCGTCGTTCCCGAAACCACGACCGCCGCCCCTTCTTGATGATACCGCAAGGCGATGGCGCGACCGATGCCTTTGCCGCCTCCGGTCACGATGGCGACTCTTCCTGGCAATCTCATTCTTGTCCTCCTCTGTTGGAATGCTGCCTTTGGCGTCCGTTGGTCAAGCTGCGGCGCATTGCCGCGCATACTATAGTGGCGACGTGCGATGAGTGACAAGCATACGGGAAAAAAGGGTGAGGGGGATGATGGGACGAAGATGAAAGAGGGGGTAAGCTGCCTTCTCATCCGACCCCTGCTGCCGACAACGCGAACCATTAGCAAGAGTCAAGAAGCAACCGCTACCGGCAATTGGAATAATAGGTGCGCAAAACGGGATTTTTGAGACAGAAGAAGAGACTGAGTTGATGAGTTGGGAAAGAGGCGCACAGATCATGGCTAGGCGCAGACTTCGCAAACTGGCGGCAAGAGGGCTAAGTCCCCAAAGTGGTGACAGGAATTGTCAGTATAAAGATAAAAAACCGACAGATTCTGTCACCCATTGCGAAAGCGCGCAAGAAGCTTTCCCTGAGCAGGTAGGTGCGCTGCAAATCGGGTTGATCGGCACATCTGAACATTTTTCAAAATTCCGGCAGTCTGATACGCGGAAACTTGCCCTTGCCGTTTTATGCGGTGGTCACGCTATCAGCCAGACGGTTGGGGAAACGGTTATTTGCATATCGGCATCAAAGTTGCGGTTTAGGAGCGATGAGAATCTGAACAATCGAAATCGCTCTGCAAAAATGTTTTGGCATAGCCGTGTTGTCTCGGCTCGGGCAGCACAGGAAGTGACGGGCACGAAGTAGCGCCGGAAAGGAATTCGTTATGATGGGAAGGCAGTTAGTCAAACTCAATCCGGAAGCAAGAAGCGACCGAGCTGTCGAATTCGAAGAAGGGCTGCGCGCGCGCATCGTCGGACAAGACCGCGCCCTTCGCAGTCTGGTGTCGCTCTATCAAGTTTTTCAAGCGGGCATGACGAACCCGACGCGACCGGTGGGTACGATGCTCTTTCTCGGCCCCACTGGTTCGGGGAAGACGCGTGTCGTCGAAGCGGCTGCCGAAGTGCTGTTTGGCGATGCCAATGCGGTCATCAAGATTGATTGCGCGGAGTTTCAACATTCGCATGAGATTGCCAAACTGATCGGTTCGCCGCCGGGCTATCTCGGCCATCGGGAGACTGCGCCGTTGCTGACGCAAGACAATCTCGACAAACGTCGCACCGAAAAAGACCCGTTCACCTTCGTGCTCTTCGACGAAATCGAAAAGGCATCGGACGCGCTCTGGCAATTGCTGCTTGGCGTTCTCGACAAAGGGACGCTGACCTTAGGCGACAACAGTCGCGTCGATTTTTCGCAAACCATCATCGTGATGACTTCGAACCTCGGCGCCAAGGAGATGAGCGAGTTGATTACCGGCGCGGTCGGTTTTGCGCCCGCCCGCGCTTTGCAACTAATCGAGAACGATCTGGATCAAAAGATCTACCGCACGGCAGTCGAAGCGGCGCGGCGTAAATTCTCGCCGGAGTTCATGAACCGCATAGACAAAGTAGTGGTCTTTCGCAGCCTCAAACACGCCGAGTTGCGCCAGATTCTCGACATTGAACTGGCTGCCGTGCAACGTCGCATTGACGAAGGCACAGGCGAGCGCTTCACGCTTAGGCTGACCAATGAAGCGAAAGAGTTTTTGCTCAGCGAAGGCATCGAATATCGCTACGGCGCACGCCATCTGAAACGTGCCATCGAACGCTTTTTGGTCAACCCCATAGCGAATTTGGCAGCGACCGGACAGGTGACGCTCGACGATGTGTTGATTGCGGAATTCGACGCACAGACGAGCAAACTCTGCTTCTTCCTTGACGAAGCCGAAGAGAGCAAAGCGACTGCGGCGCTTGAAACCGCAGGGCGTTTCGCCGCCTAACGATCTTTCTTCCCCAACCATCTCCTCTTCATAAAGGCCGGAGCCAGTCTCCGGCCCTCGCCTTTATATACAGATGCATTAGCGGGCAGCGATCCCATAGCGAGAAAATTTCTTCTGAATTAGTTCT
>CAYXVU010000018.1:0-30606 GCA_964468725.1 uncultured Clostridia bacterium | reverse complement strand
TGGCCATTAAGGCATGGCAAAATTTAGGCACTTGAAAGCAGCAATTGAGGTGCCTCCTCAATTCCTGAAGTGAGCGGAATGGTAGAGGACGAGATAGCGGATGTGCAAATCTCGTCCTCATTTTTCTTTCGAAATCCTCTCATGGCGGCACTTCCACGTCGCCTGAGGAAGCCGTGAAAACTGAGTTCTTGACCTCCATCGAAAGCCTCTGTAAGATGCGAGCGGGTCGAGGGTTTCTGCGACGTTGGTGATTGGGTTGTTAATTTTTTACCAACATTAACGAAACGGGGGCCGGGCATAGTCAAAAGGTTCGCGCCATGCCCCACACCGTTTGGGGAAGCGATACAACCTTTTCTCAGGCTCCCACCTGTGTTGAACAGGTATCAAATTGGCAACACCACACGGCCAAGCGGTGCCCTCGCTGCCCACCTCCTGAAGCGCCTGCGTCGCAGGCTAACGAGCCTATATAGCCGAGCGAATCATCCGCCCACCCTCCCCAACCGCGCCCGCGCATCGCCTGCTCGTTCGTGCGCAGCGCCGAGTGTGTGTTTTAATACTCTCTCTACTAGCGAAGGCGGAGGTGTCATGAAAGTAATCATCATCGGAGACGTGGTTGGCAGACCGGGGCGGGCAGTCCTGCTGGCTACGCTTAAAAATCTGAAAGAGCGATATGAAGCGGAGTTTGCTGTCGTCAATGTCGAGAATGCGGCTGCCGGTGCGGGAATGACGGCAAGCATCGGCGAAGAGTTTCTGGCCGCCGGAGTTGATGTGATGACCTCGGGCAATCACATCTATGACAAGAAAGAGGTCTATCCGTATATCGAAAAAGAGCGGCGCTTGCTGCGCCCGGCTAACTATGCGCCGGAGACGCCCGGACGCGGTGTGTGGCTCGGGGCAACCGATTCGGGAACCCCTGTGGCTGTTATCAATCTGCAAGGCCGAGTCTTTATGCCTGCGACCGACTGCCCGTTTCGTACGGCGGATAAAATCCTTGATGAGGTACAAAGCCGCGCTTCGGTCATCATCGTTGACCATCATGCCGAAGCAACGTCCGAAAAGATCGCGCTCGGTCGTTACCTTGATGGCCGGGTCTCGGTTGTGGTTGGCACGCACACTCACGTGGTGACGGCTGATGAGCAAATTCTGCCGAAAGGCACCGCATATATCACCGACCTCGGCATGACCGGCCCGCACGATAGCGTCATCGGGGTGGATACGGACATCGTGATCGCCCGTTTCTTGCGCGGGTTGCCTTCACGATTGGAAACCGCCAGCGCGGATGCGCGCTTGAACGGCGTTGTCGTCGAGATTGACGAACGCTCAGGCAAAGCCTTGACCATCGAGAGAATTCAAGTCAAGGGATAAGCAGTCGGATTTCGGTCGTGTATCACAACATACAAGTTAAGGGCTGACGGCAAGGGTAAGGGGCGGCAGCCCGCTGTCTTTGCGAGACGCCTCTTCACCCCTCACCCGTTACTTACCTTCCTCTGCACATCCTTTCATCCGGTCACGGGCTTGCTACTTCGTAGCCTTTATCAATGCCGCTTCAAAGGTGTCGAGAGCGAAGTCGGCTTGCTCCTGATCGATAATCAGCGGCGGCGAAAAGCGGATGGCCGATTCGCCCGCGCCTTGCAACACCAATCCGCGATAGAAGCAGTCTTCGACAACTTTGTCGCGCACTTCCGCCCATGGCTGTTCGGCAGAGGCATCGCGCGCCAGTTCAATGCCGATCATTAACCCCAGTCCGCGCACCTGCACCATGCAGGGGTGCTTCTCCTGCATAACGCGCAACCGCTCCAGCAGGTAGGAGCCAACCGTCGCGCAATTCTCTAATACCCCGTCGTCTTCCAGTATCTCAATCGTCTTCAAGGCGGCAGCAATGGCGACCGGGTTGCCGCCAAAGGTCGAAGCGTGAGCGCCGACATGCCAATGCATCAAGTCGGCGCGCGCCAGCGTTACCCCTAATGGCAAACCGCCGCCCACCGCCTTCGCCATGCAGATGATGTCGGGCACGACATCGAAATGGTCAATCGCCCACATCCGTCCCGTGCGCCCCAGCCCGGATTGCACTTCGTCAACGATCAAGACGATGCCGTGCTCATCGCAAAGTCGGCGCAGCCCCGGCAAAAAATCGGGCGTGGGAACAACGTAGCCGCCTTCGCCTTGTACGGCTTCAACGACGATAGCCGCGCAATCCTGCGGCGGCACGGTGGTCTTGAAGATAGTATCTTCCAGATACCGGACGACGCGATGGCCGATGCCCTCGCCCTCGCGCAACGAAAGCGGGAAACGAATCGGGTTGGCATAGGGCACATGCGTCACATCGAGGGCTTGCCGACCGAAGCCGCGACGTTGCGCGGCGCGCGATGAGGTCAGCGACAACGCGCCCATAGTGCGCCCATGAAAGGAGCCGCGAAAGGCGATGATCTTAGATCGCCCGGTGGCATAGAGCGCAACCTTGATTGCTCCTTCGATAGCTTCGGCGCCGGAATTGCCGTAGTGAACCCGTTTGAGAAAATTACCCGGGGTGATGTGATTCAGTTTTTCGGCCAACGCCGTCAGTTGCGGGTAGTAATAATCGGTGCCGGAGATGTGGATGAAGTCGCGGGCTTGGCGGCTGATGGTTTCGACAATCTCCGGATGGGCGTGGCCGAGCGCGCAGACGGCGACCCCGGCATTGAAATCGAGAAAGGTGTTGCCGTCAACATCTTCGATGAGCGCGCCGTAACCGCGTTTCATGACCAACGGGTAGCTGCGCGTATAGCTCGGCGAAATGTATTTTGCATCTTTGTCGAGAATCTCTTGCGCGCGCGGTCCGGGCAGCGCGGTTTTGATCTCAGGCAGTTTGGTCTCTACAGTGGCGGACATAAAACCTCCTTTGCATCGGGCTGAAAAACGGTTTGCCGCGAGGGCGTGAACGGAGGCGCGACCGGCTTACTAATCGGCGAAGAGGTTCTTGCGAACGGTGCGCGGGATGCGTGTGAGATTGTCTGTCATACTTCCGACCTCCCGAACAACTGGCGGCATTGTAGCACGCGCTTCCGCCCTCCATCAAATTATGCCTTACCGCCGACAACGAGCTATGATTTGCGCTTTTTCTCGCGGATTTCTTTACACGGTTCGGAGAAACGCCTTGCTTGATTATAGGTGGCGTGTTAGATTTTCTCGTCCAAGTAAATGCTTGGTTTAGAGTTGGCTGGCTGGGCTTAATGCGGCGCACAGCGCGTAATCAGAGATTGGCGTCAGGGATGAGTGACAACGCCGATCATCATAAACAGCATTAAACCACGCGAGTCTCATCCACCGCTCCGGCTACCCGCAAGCCCCGATGTTCCACCTCTACGAAAAGGTCTCTTGCTCTGTGGTGTGCGCTGATTCAGCATCGAGTCACGTCGCACTCTTGCTGTCGCTCGCAGGCGATGAGGAGAGCGGCAGGTGGCCACATTCCAACAGATGAAGCAGAGTCATCATATGCAGTTGCAATCAGAGGATTGGTCAATTTCGCTCTTTGAAGCCGCGTTACGGATACACGAATCCCTTGACCTTGACGAAACGCTGACCCGCGTTATGGATTTGCTGACCGGCTTTGTCAAGGCGGAGTCTTGGGCGGTGTTTCTGCAATCTGAGCCGCTTGCCCAACTGCAACTCTCCCGTCAGGCACAGGCAGAGGGGTTGGCGCTGGCCGCCAGCTCAACGGTTGATCTGTGCAATCCTTCCCTTTCCCTGAGCCGCGCCGTGAACGAACAGCGCACCGTGACCGCCAGCGAACCGCTGGCCGCTCCGCTTGACGGTGAGATTGTGAAAGTGTGTCTGCCGCTGACGGTTGCGGGGCGCAACATCGGGGCGGTAGAGATTGCAAAACGACTCTCCGCCGGACGTTTTACGGAAAGCGAGATTCGGCAACTGGAACGGTTGGCCGTCGAGATGGCCAGAGCCTTAGCCCACGCGCTGGATTATCAGAGCGCTACCCGGCAGACGCTGATTGATGAAGTCACGCGGGTTTACAATGTGCGGTATCTGCATCAAGCATTAGAGAGCGAGATTAAACGCGCCCAACGCTATGGCTGGCCTTTATCGCTGGTCTTTATGGATTTGGACGGCTTCAAACAGGTCAACGACGCCTACGGTCATCGCGCTGGTAGCATCACCCTTGCCGAAGTGGCGCAGGTCATTTTGCAGTCGGTACGCGAAGTGGATTTGGTCGCCCGTTACGGCGGCGATGAATTCGTCATTGTACTGCCGGAGACTGCTGCCGAAAGCGCCGCTAAAGTGACCGAGCGCGTGCGCACGCAGATTGACGAGCACGCCTTCGACGGCGGCATTGCCGCCGACATTCGGTTGACGGCCAGCTTCGGCGTCGCCTGCTACCCGGAACACGCGCAGGACGCCGAAAGGCTGATCGAACGCGCCGACGCCGCAATGTATGAAGCGAAATTACGAGACAAAAACTCTGTTCGAGTCGCAGTATCTTTAAGGAAAGGAATTTTCGACTCATAAGCGCAGCCCTTCGGCTCCGCGCGCTACGCAAAAGTTGAAAGAGCAAAACCAGATATAATGAGGATGAAAAGTATTTTTAACCCTTTCTCAAGCGATCTAGCCATTGACTTGGGAACCGCCAACACGTTGGTTTATGCGAAAGGTCGCGGCATCGTCGTTAGCGAACCTTCCATCGTCGCCATCAATAAACTCACCAACAAAGTCGAAGCCGTCGGCAAAGAGGCTAAAGAGATGCTCGGGCGCACGCCCGGCAACATCATCGCCATCCGCCCGATGAAGGATGGAGTGATTGCCGACTTCGAAGTGACGGAGAAGATGTTGCAGCACTTCATCCGCAAAGCTCACAACGGACGGCAATGGGTCTCGCCGCGCGTCGTCATCGGCGTACCCGGCGAAATTACCCAAGTCGAACGGCGCGCCGTCGAGGATGCCGCTTATCGCGCGAAAGCTTCGAAGGTCTACCTCGTTGCCGAAGCGATGGCCGCAGCCATTGGCGCGGGCCTCCCCATTACCGAACCGTACGGCAATATGATCGTTGATATCGGCGGCGGCACGACCGACATCGCCGTCATCTCGCTTTCCGGCATCGTCTACTCGCGCGCCGTGCGTGTGGCCGGTAATGAACTTGATGAAGCGATCATCCAATACATCAAACGGAAATACAATCTGCTGATCGGCGAACGCACAGCGGAATCGGTGAAGATCGAACTCGGTTCGGCCTGGCAGTTGGATGAACCCATCTCGATGGAGATCAAAGGGCGCAACTTGATTGAAGGCGTGCCGCGCACCATCTCGATCACCGATGAAGAGGTGCGCGAAGCCTTGGCCGAACCCATTGCCACGATCATCAACGCCGTGCGCGTAGCGTTGGAGCGCACGCCGCCGGAACTGTCGGCAGACATTGCGGAACGGGGCATCGTACTTACCGGCGGCGGCGCGCTGCTCAAAGGGCTGGACAAACGATTGATGGAAGAGACCGGCGTGCCGGTCTCGCTGGCAGAAAACCCCTTGACCTCGGTGGCGCTCGGAACCGGCAAGATGCTGGCTGATTTCGACCTCCTCAGCCGCGTGAGTTGGGAAAACACCATGATGAGCCATTCGCTGTAAAACCATCGTGACCAGCGGCGAGCGACAAGTGACGGATTCACCGGGCTTGCGCTTGCCCCTCGTCACTCGTCACTGCGGTTATGAGCGCACCTCCTATACAACAACGGTCTCATTGGCGGCTGGCCATCTTGCTCACCCTGCAAGTCATCCTGATGTCCTATTTCGCGCGCAATCCGGAGACTGAACAGAGTATCGCAGGTAAATGGTTGCTGATCCTTTATACTCCGGTAGCGAAAGCCTTCGATAAAACGACATCGGGGGTCGCCAGCTTCTTCAGCGGTTTTACCGAGTTGCGCGGCGCGAAGGAAGAGAATACCCGTCTCAAAAGCGAGATTGAACAACTGATTGCCGAACGCGACAGCGCCCGCGAAGAAGCAAGCAAACTCAAGAGCCTGGAAGAACAGTTCGCCATGCCGCCGCGCCCCCAGTATCCGGTGCTGGCCGCCAACGTGATTTCGCGCAATCCCAAAGTGTGGTTCAAAACCTTGTATCTGGATCGCGGTACGCTCGACGGCGTGCGCCGCAATATGCCGGTCGCCACGCCACAAGGCATTGTCGGACGCGTCATCAGCGTCGGGCCGAACTACTCGCAAGTTCAAGTCATCACCGACACCGCAGCCGGTGCAGGCGCGATGCTGCAAACTTCGCGCACCATGGGGGTGTTGAGCGGAACGGGTACGAATCGCTGCGATTTGAAGGGCATCTCCGATGCTCTCACCGTACAAGCCGGAGATATTGTGGTGACAACCGGGTTGGATCGCATCTATCCGAAAGGCTTGGTTATCGGCACGGTCGAGCGCATCGAAAGCGACCCCAATGGCCCTTGGCATAAGATTACCGTCGTGCCGACCGCACGGGTAGATAGCCTTGAACAAGTTCTGATCTACCTCGTAGAAGAGAAGAGGTTGGATGCGGGAGAGGCTCCTAGTCGCCGGGCGGAATCGGCGCCGCGCCCCTGATTGCCGGTCGGCGCGCCGAACAGAGACCATCACCTTTGGCAGACGAAACGAGTTGCAACCGTTCTTGAGGAAGCGGACAGCGTGTACAACGTAAAAATTGCCCTGACGATCCTGATCGCTATTTTGCTACAGTTTTTGCTCCCGAAGCCGTTGCCTTTTTTTCGTTATGTAGACCTGCCGCTGCTAATCACTGTATATTTCAGTTTGCAGCGTGCGCCGCAATTAGGAATGTGGATCGGCGCGCTGGCAGGCATCGGCGGCGATGTGATTGCAGGCGGCATACCAGGCGTCGGCGGATTTGCCAAAACCTTGATCGGCTATTTGATCGGACTGACCAGCATTAAAGTTGCGCTTGACAATCCGTTTGCCAAACTCGGCGTCGTGGCTGCCGCTTCGGCAACCAACACCGTGTTCTTCATCGGCTTATACCTGCTGTTAGAGCAAGACCTGCCGCAGGTGTCGAACTGGTCGCAGTTCGGCAAAACGCTGGGGTGGAGCGTGCTGGCCGATACGCTGGCGGCGATATTCGTCTTTTACGGACTGGAGAAGGTCTTTCCCAAACAACCGGAGATCGCCCTCAGAAAGAGGTTTTATGAGTAGATCACCAATCAAAGAATCGAGTTTCGATTTCGATAGCCGCGTGCGCGCGATCTACTTTCTCGCCTTCATCATGCTCACCCTGCTCGGCGTACGCTTCTACGTCTTGCAGGTGGTGCGCCACGAAGACTTTCAATTACGCGCCGATAACAATCGCATACGCGAGATTGAAATCGTCGCCCCGCGCGGCGGAATTTATGATCGCAACGGCGTGCCGTTGGTCGCCAACACATTCGAACACAACATCGTCATCGTGCCCGATGCGATGAAAGACGCCAACCGCGAAGAGACCATCCGCGTCTTGGTCGAAGAACTCGGAGCCGAACGCGAGCAGTTGCTCGGCAGCCTGAACGATCCGAAACGCTCGAAAGCCTTGCCTATCCTCGTCAAACAGAATGCCAGCGATGCTGACCGCGCATGGATTGCCGCACACGGCTTGGAACACCCAGAGATTCAGATCGAATTGCAACCCAATCGCACCTATCCGAATGGCTCGCTGGCCGCACACGTCATCGGCTACGTTGGCGAAATCACCCCCCGACAGCTTGAAAACCCGAAGTACAAAGAGGGCGGCTATAAATCCGGCGACATCATCGGGCAATCGGGCATCGAGGCCTATTATGATAAAGAGCTGCGCGGCAAAAACGGCGTCAAGCGCCTGCTGGTTGATTCCAAAGGCAATACCATTGACGAGTTGGAAGTGATTCCGCCGGTGCGCGGACAAGACCTCTACACCACCATTGACATTGATGTGCAGCGGGTCGCCGAAGAAGAGTTCGACAGCCTCGGCCAAACCGGCTCGGCTATCGCTATGAATCCGCAAAATGGCGAAATCTATGCGATGGTTTCCCGACCGACCTTCGACCCCAGTCTGTTTGCCAAAAACATCGCCTCATCGGGCGAGTATCGCGCCGAAATTCGCGCCCTTATCACAGACGAGACGCACCCGCTTTATAACGATGCTATGCAAGGCATCTATCCGACCGGCTCGACCTGGAAGTTACTGATGTCTACCGCCGCCCTCGAAGAGAAGGTTATCACACCGAAAGATTCGCGCTTGCCGTGTGGCGGCGGCCTCCGCATCGGAACCTATTTCATGCGCTGTATGGGGAGTCACGGCGCGCCCGATGTGCATTCCTCTATTGTCCATTCATGCGATGGGTATTACTATCGCCTCGGCATCAAGCTAGGGGTGGACAAAATCCATGAATGGGTCACCCGTTTCGGCGTCGGCTCGCGCACGGGCATTGATATTCCCGGAGAGAATCTGGGCATCATTCCGAGCCGCGAAACCAAACGCCGCTTCAATCCCAAAGATCCGGACTGGCGCGATTTCGATACCGCCAGCGCCACCATCGGACAGGGCACGGTGGTGATCTCGCCGCTGCAATTGTTGCGCGCCATTTCGGGGGTGATGATGGGCGGTGAGTTTTACACCCCTCACTTTCTGAAAGAAGCCAAAGCCACCCCTATTGCCGAAACTAAACTCTTTGAGCAAGCGCCGAAGATTGTGCCCTTATCGAAACAGACGATTGACATCGTCAGCTACGGCGCGTGGGGTGTGGTCAATCAAGGCGGCACCGGCGGCAGAGCCGGAATTCCCGGCTTCAACGTCGGCGGCAAGACCGGAACCGCACAAGTGATTTCGACCGATAAAGCGCGCGGCAAGAAGTTGCAAGATCATGCATGGTTTATCGGGTTTGCGCCGCTGCACACCGAGCAAAAACCCGAAATTGGCATCGTCGTCTTGACCGAAAACGGCGGACAGGGAGGGCGGGCTTCCGCGCCGAAATTCAGAATGATTCTCGGCGCGTACTACTCCAAAAAGGCGGGGCATGCGGTCATTCCCGAATTGACCGCCAAGTTTGCGCCGCCTCAACCTGCGACGCAAGCAGAGCAGACGGCTTCGGCAAGCATAGCGCCGACGGCTGTCAACGATCCGCAGCGTCCGTCAACAAGGCAATAAAATGGTTGATGTCAAAACCCGAACGCTTCGTGATATTGATTGGCTGCTGCTGCTTGCGCCGATCTGCTTGACACTCTTCGGATGCGTCGGCATCTCCAGCACCGCGCCGGAGCCGAGTTTCGATTTCGTCCGCAAGCAACTCATCTTTCTCGTTCTCGGCATCGCCATCGCGCTGGTCGCCATGTTTAGCGACTACCGCAAGCTGATCGCCGATCTGGCGCCCTTCTTTTATGGCTTCGTGATTCTGCTCTTGATTTTGGTGCTTACGCCTTTGGGAGTCGAGATCAACGGCAATCGCGCGTGGCTACGCATTCCGGGACTGGGCAGTCTACAGCCGAGCGAATTCGCCAAACTCGCGACCATTATGATGTTGGCGCGACAAGTCTCGCTTTCGCGCGCTGCCAAATTGACGTTGCGCGATATGGCCATGATGATCGCCATTGCGATGCCGCCGATCATCCTCATCGCCCTCGAAAAAGACACCGGCACGATGTTGACCTTCGGAGCCATTCTGGCGGCTTTCTTCTTTCTCAGCGGCCTGCAAAAGCGCTGGATTGTCATCGGCGTCATCGGGCTGGTCGTAGCTCTGATTTCAGTCTACCCATTTCTTCGCGAGTATCAAAGACAGCGCATTGATGTGATATTTCATCCTGAACAGGTAGACCCGCGTGGCTATGGCTATCAAACGATTCAATCAATGGTCGCCGTCGGGTCGGGCGGCATCACTGGCAAAGGCATCGGCGAAGGCACTCAGGGCAAGCTCGGATTTTTGCCCTATGCCTATTCGGACTTCATCGCCGCAGCGGTCGCCGAAGAGACAGGATTTTTGGGCATTCTGCTGATGCTCGCGCTCTATTTGATTTGGATATGGCGACTGGTATCCGCCGCGCAAGGGGCGCGCGACCGCACCGGCTCGCTGTTGATTATGGGATTCGTGTCGCTCCTCATCTTCCACATCTTTTGCAATCTGGGGATGGTCGTAGGCATAATGCCGATCATGGGAATTCCCTTACCGCTGATGAGCGCCGGAGGAACATCGGTTTTGGCCATCTTTTTAGGCATCGGGCTGGCTCTCAGCGTGCGACTGAGGAAATTTGTAAATTGAAAGCGTCCGTCATCCGTTGTCCGTTATCACAACTGGTGATGGACGACAGGCGACGGGCATCGAACTATGGACAACGCAAAACGGTATCGCGCGTTATTAGACGAGATTCTGCCGACCGTCGAAAAGCCTGCGCGCTATGTCGGCGGCGAATGGAACGCCATCCGCAAACCGGAAACCGAAATTCATACGCGCATTGCGCTCTGCTTCCCCGACACCTACGAGATCGGCATGAGCCATCTCGGTCTGAAGATTCTCTATAGCGTGCTAAACCAACGAGAGGGCTGGTCTGCCGAGCGCGTCTATGCGCCGTGGCCGGATATGGAAGCGCGGCTGAAAGAACGCAGCCTGCCGTTGCTGGCGCTTGAAAGCTATACGCCGCTCGATGAGTTCGATGTCGTCGGGTTCTCGTTGCAATACGAGTTGACCTATACCAACGTCTTGACCATGCTCGACTGCGGGCGCATTCCGCTGCATACGCGGGAAAGAACGCTCGGCGACCCGCTGGTTATCGCCGGTGGCCCGACCGTCTATTCGGGCGAACCGATCAGCGATTTCATTGACGTGTTCGTCATCGGCGACGGCGAAGAGGCCTTCCCCGAATTGGTTGAACGCTACATGCAACTGCGGGATTCGGGGCGCAGCCGCGAAGAGGTGCTCAAAGAGCTTGCCCGCATCGAAGGCCTGTACGTGCCTGCGCTCTATTCTACGAAGGTGAGCGAGCATCACGGCCTGCTCATCGTTGATCGCCCTGAAGAGGCGGCGATTCCCTTCCCCGTGCGCCGTCGCGTCGTCAAAGACATCAATCAATTTCCCTTCCCGTCGAATTCGCCCGTGCCGAGCATCGAAGCCGTGCATGATCGCGTCGCCATCGAAATCGCGCGCGGCTGCGTGGATGGATGCCGCTTCTGTCAAGCAGGCACGATCTACCGCCCGGTGCGCGAGCGCGACCCGCAAAAGATCGTTGATACGATCATTGACGGCATCGAACAAGGCGGCTATGACGAAACCAGCCTCACCTCGCTTTCGACGGCGGATTACACCTGTCTCGAACCGTTGGTGAAGATGCTCGGCGCAGAATTGGAGCGTCGCAAGGTCAGTTTTTCGGTTTCGTCATTGCGCGCTTCGGGAGTGAAAGAATCGCTCGCCCGCGAGATCGCCCGCGTCCGCAAAACCGGCTTCACCATCGCGCCCGAAGCGGGCACCCAACGCATGCGCGATGTTATCAACAAAAATGTGACCGAAGCCGATGTCCTCAACTCCTGCCGCGTCGCCTTTTCTGAAGGCTGGTCGGCGATGAAGATGTACTTCATGATCGGCTTGCCGACCGAAACGGAAGAGGATGTCATCGGCATCGCCGAACTTGGCCGCAAGGTGCGCGAACTCGGTAACAAAGAGTTCAAGAAGAACGTAAAAGTTACCTGCTCGGCTTCGTTTCTCGTGCCCAAACCGCACACGCCGTTTCAGTGGTGCGCGCAAGAAGAGATCGAGTCCATCAAACAGAAACAGCGATTGCTCAAAGAGCTTGGTCGTCGCTATCGCCTCGACATCAAAGTTCACCACGCCGAGACTTCGCTCCTCGAAGGCATCATTTCGCGCGGCGACCGCAACCTCTGCAAAGTGATCGAACGCGCCTGGCAGTTGGGTTGTCGCTTCGACGGTTGGGCAGAACACTTCCAATTCGCCAAGTGGATGGAGGCGTTTCGGCTGGAAGGCGTTGACCCCGCGCCCTATTTGAAAGAGTTTCCGGTGCGCGAATTCGCCAAACCCGGCGCGCCGCTGGTACAACTGCCTTGGGATCATCTCGATACTTTGGTCGAACAGGAATTCAACGCCCGCGAATATGTGAAGGGCATCAAAGCGAAGATTTCGCCGCCCTGCGAACTGCCGGTTACGATCATTGACGGCAGACCGACAGCCATCGCTCCGTCGCACGACGATTTTGAGCGCGTCGCCGGTCAGCCGCTGCTCTGTTACAACTGCGGGATGGAGTGCGACCTCACCCTGTCACGCGAGCACTTGCACAAAGCCTATGCGATGCACCAGCAGATGCGCACCTACAACGAGCGCATCGCCCCCATCAAAGATCAACTGCTTGACAAGCCGCTTGTTCGTCTACAAGGAATCGGCAACCGGCAACCGGGGGCAGAAAACAAAGAGCAAGCCCCTGAAACCGACAGCCGACAACCAATCCCCTTACATCGCTATCGCGCGGTATTTATCAAAGATGAGGCCGTGAAGTATTTATCGCATCTCGACCTGACGCGAGCGTTGCCACGCGCGTTTCGGCGTGCGAAGATAACGCTCGGCTACAGTCAGGGCTTTCACCCGATGCCCCTGATTCATTACGGACCGGCGCTCGGCGTCGGCACAGCCGGAGAAAACGAGGTAATGGATTTTGACTCACCAGAAGAACTTAACGAGTCGGATTTTCTCAGGCGTATCAATTGCGTCTTGCCGGAAGGCTTGCGCTTCAAGACGCTTGAGCGGTTAAGTAGTGGCGCGCTGTCACTCAGCAAAACGCTCAACCGCGCAGCTTATGAGATGGCTCTTGATGCTCCGGAGATTGGTCAGGCTCTCGCGCGGCTGCGTGCCGCATCTGCTGCATGGCAGAAG
Organism: uncultured Clostridia bacterium; assembly: GCA_964468725.1. Classification (GTDB taxonomy): domain Bacteria; phylum Acidobacteriota; class Blastocatellia; order UBA7656; family UBA7656; genus CAYXVU01. Next base: position 17,762 of record CAYXVU010000018.1, on the reverse strand, counting down.
CTCTCCGAAGCCGACTGGCACCGGCGATTGGCAGAGTCGTTTTTAGCTCGCTCGGCGTGCCTGATTGAACGGGTGCGCAAAGAGAAACGGCAGACGGTGGATGTCCGTCGTTATACGCTTGATCTTGATGTCGATGCGGAGATGAACCGGCTGGTTATTGTGACCGAGATTTCCGCCAGCGGTGGCGTCAAACCCATCGAAGTCGTCGCAGCAATTTATCAACTGAACGCCGCCGAACAAGTGGCGCTCAGTTCGCGTGTCCGACGCTTGCGCGTCTATCGAGATGAAGCGCCCGGCGTCAGCCTGCCGATGGCAGGTAGCCGACCGCTTACCGATTCGTTCTCGGCAAGCGACGGAATAGTTTGATAACCCGAGGCACGGCTTTTTGAAACATGGAGAGCCGCGCCACAAAACTGTAGTACAGAAAATTTGAATGCTTGGCGCAATTCTGAGCATCAACAGGTTTGACGGTTGCCTCACAATGACGGCGAAGCCCTTCGTACCCTCGCCAGGTCAGTTGAGCGGATTGAGGCACAATGCGGTTATTGAGTAGGTCTTTGGGATTACAACCTTGCGATGTGAGCGAAACGCTTCGGCATCTGACCGCAGCGGGCAGCTCTCGCAGGTCTCTTGCCGGGTCTTGCTTCAGCGTCAGGCTACCCAAGTGCGACGCTGATGATTCGGCTCTCCTGCTCGTTATAACCTTGCCTGAGATACCCGATGCTTTCCGGTGGAAAGCTCAGTGGGCAATCTTTTGTAACCTGTCAGCTTTTCAAATCCAAACCGTGCGCCAAGTCTGACTAGGAGAAAACATGGCAAAAGAGTTAATCATTAGTGCCAATGTGCACGAAAAGAAAGTCGCCATTATCGAAGATGGCGTCGTGACAGAATTTTATGTCGAGCGCCGTGACGACGAGCAAGGGCTGGTCGGCAACATCTATAAAGGGCGGGTGATGAAAGTCCTGCCCGGCATGCAATCGGCTTTCGTAGATATCGCACTGGAACGCGATGCCTTCCTCTACGTCTCCGATTTTACGGACTTGATGGAAGACGAAGAAGAGATTGATTTTCGCGATATGGGCGCAGAAAAACCGGCGCGCCGCGAGGATCGCGCACGTCCGACCGAACGGGTGCGCACCCGGACAGCCGTTGCGACCGCGCCGTCGGCAGAGGCGACCATCGAGTCCGTCAAAGATGAGGAACCCGAAGCGGTTGTCGTTCCCATTGACGATGTGGTCGAGCAATTGGCCGAAATCGCGGATGAAAGCCTCTTGATTCCGCCGCCCGAAGAAGAGGAAGCTACGCCCGAAGTTGTCGAAGGTGAATTGCCAGCCGTCGAAGAGGCGGCGGTAGAAGAACCGCTCGCCGCTGTCGACGAGGAGGCGGCGGCAAGCGAAGAAGCAGGAAAACCCAAACGCGGTCGCGCCCGCAAAAAGGCTGCTGAACCGGAGCCACGCAAAACGACGCGCGGGAAAAAGAGAGCCGAAAGCGTCGAAGAAATTCCTGTCCCGACCAGCCAGCGCCGGAGTTCGCGCGCAAAAAAGCTTCCGGCAGAAGTCGAAGAAAGCCCTGATTCGTACAGCGCAGAAGCGGCGACGCCACAATCGCAATTCGAACGGATTACCGATGAAGACCTTGTTGCCGAAGCCGGTGAGCACCTCAAAGACGCCTTGATGCAAGAGAAGATCATCGAGCGCGTCCACGAAGCCGAATACCAAGTGGCGGAAACCAAACCTGCCCCCGAACCTGAACCCGAATGGCGGGTTGGCAGTCTGCGCCCACAATGGGATGACCCATCCGGCTTCGAACGCGTTGTGGACGAATCCCATCGGCTGGCGCATGAGGATGAGTCACGAGAGCCGACAGCCGAACCCAACGAGCCCTTAGCTCACACAGCAGAGGATCACGACGATAACGCCGAGCCCGCCTTGATGAGCGAGGCGGGAGAAGATAAGGGCGCGCCTTTCCGCCACATTTCGCAAGCCCTGCCTGCTAGTCTGTATGAACGGATTGCTGCCGAAGCCGAGTCGCAAGCGGCGGCAACCGACGAACCGTTTGGCGAAGAAGACCGGGAGGCGGCGGTGCATGACTTTTCATCACGCGCCGAATTTGCACTGCGCCGCGGCGGACGCGGACGGCGCAGAAGCGGACGCCGACCTTATCCTCCGCAAGAGGAGGAGCGCAGCGAACCGGCGGCGGCGGAACCGGTTGAAGGCGAGGCCGAAAATGGCGTCGAAACCGCACCCGCCGAAGTCAGCCCGCGCTTCCTCGACAAACCATCTGCACCCATGCGCAAGCCCGACCGTCGCGGGGCGCCCTCGATCAGCGACCTGTTACACGAAGGGCAAGAGATCATCGTGCAAATCGCCAAAGAACCTATCGCGAAAAAGGGAGCGCGCATCACTTCGCACATTGCCTTGCCCGGTCGGTATCTGGTCTATATGCCGACCGTCAATCATGTCGGCGTGTCGCGCAAAATTCCGAGCGATCAAGAGCGCATCCGGTTGAAAAAGGTGGTTTCGTCATTGCGCGAGCGCGAGGCGGCACAAGGCGGTTTCATTGCGCGCACGGCTTGCGCGGGACATACGGAGCAGGAACTGCACGACGATATGCGCTACTTGTTGCGCACCTGGTCAGACATTAAAAAGAAAGGCGAACGGTTGAAGCCGCCCACTTTGATTCACCGTGACCTCGACTTGGTGCAACGCATCCTGCGCGATCAATTGTCAGATGACTTCACGGCCATTCGCGTAGATAGTGATGTTGAATATGCCAACATTGTCGAATTCGTCAATCGCGTGCAACCCCGTCTGGTCAAACGGGTCAAGCTCTACACTGGCAATCAACCGATTCTCGAAAAATATACGGTGCAGCCGGAGATTGATAAAGCCGTGCGCCCGCGCGTTTGGCTCAAATCGGGCGGCTATATCGTCATCAATCAAACCGAAGCGCTGGTAGCGATTGATGTCAATACAGGGAAGTTCGTCGGCAAATCCGACAAGCTCGAAGACACCATCACTCGCACCAATATGGAAGCGGCCAAAGAGATCGTGCGGCAGATTCGCCTGCGCGATTTGGGCGGCATCATCGTCATTGACTTTATTGACATGGAAGAGCGGAAGAACCGACAGCGCGTGATGACCACTTTGCAACAGGAATTGCAAACCGACCGTTCGCCCTCGAAAATCCTCTCGATTAACGATTTCGGCCTTGTCGCCATCACGCGCAAGCGCGTGCGGCAATCGCTTGAACGCACCCTTTGCGCGCCTTGTCCTTACTGTACGGGCGCAGGGATGGTGAAATCCGCACAGACGATGTGTTTTGAAATTCTCGAACAAGCGAAAGCGCTTTCGCGTCAGGTCGGCGCCAGCAATGAAGTGATGCTCAGAGTCGCGCCGCAGGTCGCCGAAGCTTTTCGCTCGACCGAAAGCCAAGTTTTCGAAGAAGTCGAAGCCTATTTCGGCATTCCAGTGATGATTGAAGCCGACCCCAATCTGCATCAAGAGCAATACGACTTTGCGATCATCTGAAATTGGCCGTGCGATTGTACTCGATTAACGAGGTCAGGAGCCAGCTCGAACAGCGGCTCCTGATTTTGTTCTACCAGACCGTATCACAGACCTATCCTTTATCGCCCTTGGCTGTGACCTGTGACCCTGAAGAGGTGTCGCTCTGCGCCGTCGCAGCGGTCTTTGTACCGCTGCGACGCATCGGATTTCGGCCATAGCCATTGCAAAGGGCAATAGTTTCTCGCATCAACAAAACCTCTCTCACTATCATTTGGCGAATGATTTACAGAGACTCTTCGTAGTAGCCGCGCACTCGTAACCGACCGCGCGCATCAGGCAGGACAATCCGGTTTACGCTTGTCTTTCCGAACAATCTTATTCTTGATTGAAGAATTTCAGCGCCATCGCGCCGTGTGTGGCCGCGCCACCGGCACGCAAAGCGGCGGCAATCAGGGCCGATTCGGCAATCTCTTCGCGAGAAACCCCGAGGGCTTTCGCCGTTTTCGTATGGGCTTCGATGCAATATGGGCATTGCGTCGTGAAGGCGACGGCGAGCGCGATCAGTTCACGATACTTTCGCGGAATCGCACCGTCTTCGCGGTTGACAATGTTGTTGAGGTTCAGCCAAGCAGTGAACTCTTCGGGAGCGAGGCGGCTCATCTCTTTGAGCAATTTGAGATCATCGCCGTCGTGGTAGTGGTCAGCCATGTTGGACTCTCCGTTTGCCAGGCGCTCTGCCAGTAGCAGCCTGATTGGCTTTCATTCACGATTCAAAGCAGAGCGGAGCGTAAAATTACGGCTTCTTTTCGTTTTTGTTTTTGTCGTCTTTTTTACCGCCGCCCGTCAGTTTATCTTTGAGCTTACCAAAGAAGCCTTTCTTCTCGTCCTTCTTTTCACCCTCTTTTGGCGGCGTCGTGGCTACCTTCTCGGACTTCTCGCTCGGTCTCGGTTGTGTTGCCGGAGTCGAAGATGTCGGCGGCGGAGTCGCCGCCGAAGAAGAATCACCGGACTGCGCCTCTTTTTCGCCCGCTTTGTCGCGCGGGCGCGTCGGCTTGGCAGTTGTGCTGCCATCCGCAGAGGTTGACTCGCCGGGTATGGGAGCCGTACTGGCGGCCTGCGGAATCGTCGAATTGGAGGGCGAAGAGGAAGGGCTGCTTTCAATCGTCGGGTTGGCAACAGCAGGCTGCGAGGTTGCCGGTGTCGGCGTCGGATTACCGGAACGCAACATAAAGGCAAAGGGTACGGCAATCAATGCGAGCACGACGGCGGCGGCTCCGGCATAGTGCTTCCAGTTGAGTTGACTGAGTAATGAGCCTTGCGTAGGCGGCGGCGCGCCCTGCGGTAAGACCACTGTCGGCGGCATTTGATAGTTGCCGCTTGCTCCTGGTGCGACCGCTTGATAATCGCCGCTTTGGCCGAGTCGGGTCTCGCGCATCTGTCCGGTCACGCTCGCTTGGTTGCCGGTGATGGGTGACGGCGTGGCTCCGGCGATGATCGTCGGATTGACCGGCGGCATCGCGCCCAGTCGGGTCTCTTTCGCTTCGCCAAGGGTGCCGGAAGGCATGAAGGCCGCTTCGTCAATCTTCGTCGCCGGAGCGGCATAGACGGGGCGCACTTGTTGATCGAGCGGTGTGGTGGCCAGCCCGCCGGTCTGTTGCAGCAGCGCAGTGCGCAATTCGGCAGCCGATTGAAACCGCGCCTCCGGCTTTTTGGCTAAGGTTCGCATGATCGCCTGCTCGATATGCAGAGGAATATGCGGTGCCAGATTGCGCGGCGGGGTCGGCGCTTCTTCGATCTGCGCGCGCATCAATGTGTATTCGCTCTCGCTGGAAAAAGGGACGCGCCCGGTGAGCATTTCATAGAGCAGCACGCCGAGCGAGTAGACATCCGAACGCGCGTCGCCTTCCTCGCCGCGCACCTGTTCGGGCGACATGTACTCAATCGTGCCGACGATGCTGCCCTGTCGCGTCATGCGCGATGTGCCAAGCATGCGGGCGATGCCAAAGTCCATAACTTTGATTGAGCCGTCTTCGGTGAGCATCATGTTGGCCGGTTTGATGTCGCGGTGAATGATGCCCAATCGGTGCGCGTGTTCGATGCCCTCAAGGGCATGGCAGAACATCGCCGTTGCGTGTTCGATGCTCATTGCGCCGGTGCGTCGGATGACTTGGTCAAGGGTTTCGCCTTTGACAAACTCCATCACCATAAAGTAATCGTCGCCTTGCCGCAGAAAGCTGTAGAGGGTGGCAATGTTGGGATGATTCAATTTCGCCAGGGTGACAGCTTCCGAGCGGAAGCGTTCGACGACTTGCGGTTGATTGGCTAGTTCCGGGCGCAGCATTTTGATGGCGACTTCGCGTTCCAACATCACATCAATGCCGCGAAAGACCGATCCCATGCCGCCTTCGCCGATCTTATCAACAATTTTGTAGCTCCCGACCATACCACCGATCATAACCACTTCCTCCTAAATCAAACTGCTTACAGCCTAGCACAGGCCTTCCCTCACAGGACAGCGCGCGCTCCGAAACCGTCAGTAACTGGTAATCAAGTTGGTAATCATATTGGCTTCGGCTTTCTTCTGGGTTGCAGGCGCAAAGTTGTAGGTCTTCGACTTGCCTTTATCCTTACCCGAAGGCAGCGTTTGATAGACCTTGATATGGAAAGCCCCGAACTGCGAGCCGACGAAATCGTTCAACTCGGTCTGCTTGATATGCGAATCTTGCGCCTCGAAAGTGTGATTACCATCATCGGCTTTGAAGGTCACGGCGCTGCGGGTCACAAACAGCGACCCCTGACAATAGGTCTTAAAAAAGCCGTCGTGATCGTGATAGACGCGAAAGACGGCACTGCCGCCCCGCTCTAATGCGGCGCGCATCGAACGATCCGCCGAAACCGTGTCCTGGTAGCCGTACAACTGTGCGAAGCCGAGCAGTTGATAAGCGGTTGGTCGGTTGGGTTCCATACTGACGGCTTGTTGTAAAACCCGCACGGCTCTCGCCGAATCATTAGCTTGCATATAGGAGACCGCTTGCAAGGTGAGTTCTTCATAATCCGGGCCGGTATTGGCGGGCGAAGTCGGTTGGCGGGTCGGCTGGTTATTGTTCCTCGGAGCCGCCGCTTGCCGTTCGCTGATCGCCCCCAATAACGAGCGATTGCCGCCCGCCGCCGTAATCTCGCGGGAGATTTCCGGCGTCAAGGCGAAGTTCACGCCGCGCACTTCGACGAACTGCTCGACGCGCGCAGGAGGCGCACCGGCTTGTAACATCGAAACGATCTCATTTTTTGAGAGCGGCGCACCGGCAGGCACGCTGGTTGATGGTTTGGTCGTCGGCGTCGTGGTCGCCGGACGGGTCGGCGTACTGACCGACGGAGCCGCGCGATAGTTGCGCCGCAACGCATCAATCAGTTCGGGGCGCGCTCCGACCTGCCGAAATTCGGCCTCGACGCCCGCCGTGACTTGAAAATCGACGCCGCGTTGATTGACCGCGTCAATGATTTCCGTCGTAGACAAAGCGTTGAGTTGCACAACCTTGATTAGTCGTTCTTTATCGTATGGCGCTTTGCTTTGTGCGTTGGTCAGATGCAAGGCGCAAGCAAAGACCAGGCTGATGGCCAGCACTGCACTGACCGGTTTGAAGAGTTTGCGAAGTTCGAGCAATCGGTTTAGGGCTTTCATCGCTTTACTTCTCCTCTTGGCCGCGACGCGATGATCGCGTGATGGGGTTAGGGGTTATTGATCGAGCAAACGTCTGGCTTCTCGGCGCCGACGTTCGCGGTCGCGTGCCGCCGTATCATCCGGTTTTGGCGTCCGGCGGCTGGTGCTCGCCGACCGCCCTTTCGCGTCCTTCTCTCCGTCAGTTTGCGAACCCTCGTCCGGCAAACCGGCGGTGCTGGCGTCGCCCGTCGGCGAAGGAATCTGTTGGGCGGGCAGGCTGGGCGATGAGGGCGGCGGAGTCGGCTCGGTAGCAACTGATGGCGACAGCGGCGGTTGATTGACAACCGGTGCAGGTTTGGGCGTCGCCGTGCCGAAGGTGAAATAAGCGAGCGGCGCGCCGACGAGTACGACCAACAACAGAGCGCCGCCAATAAAATGTAGAGGGCCAAGCTTTCCGCCTCGCGGCTGCGCCTGCATCATCATTGGCGGCATCGGTTGCGGCGGCATCGGCGAATACGATTGCCCGGACGGATAGGCATTCGGGTAGGCGGCGTGCTGATAGTTTTCCGGCGCACCGAGCCGCGTCTCGCGCATTTGATTGCCCGCCGTTGCCGAAGAAGCGTTCGGGTCGGTGGAAGGCGGCATCGGCGGTTGGGTATAGGGATGTGGTGTCGGGGTCGGCACTGCCGGAGCGAGCCGCGTCGGTTGGATGACCGGCGCGGGCGCAGAGGGTGCGACTTGAACAGCGCCTTGTGTCGCTGTCGGGGCGAGCGCCTGCGCGAATTGCGCCACCGTCTGAAAGCGCGCATCAGGCAGTTTGACTAAGGCGCGCATGATGGCCTGCTCGATGGCTACCGGCAAGGCTGGCATAACGGCGCGCGGCGGCAGCGGCGGCTCTTGAATATGCGACATCATGATCTTGAATTCCGTGTCGCTGACAAAGGGCACGCGGCCTGTCACCATCTCGTAGAGCAGAACGCCGAGCGAGTAGATGTCGGAGCGCGCATCCACATCGAACCCTTGAATGGCTTCCGGCGACATATACTGAATCGTACCAATGATGCTGCCTTCCCGCGTCATGCGCGAGGTGCCGAGCACGCGCGCGATGCCGAAGTCCATGACTTTAAGCAAACCGGATGGCGTCAACATCATATTGGCCGGTTTGATGTCGCGGTGAATGATGCCGAGGGCGTGCGCCTGCCCGATGCCTTCAAGGGCTTGCCGAAACATGCCGACGGCGCGATCAAAAGGCATCCCGCCATATTTTTGCAGGAGGTCTTCGATGGTCTCGCCTCGGACAAACTCCATCACCATAAAGAACTGATCGCCATGGCGAAAGAAGGTATGGAGAGTGGCGACATTCGGATGATTGATCTTGGCTAAGGCGACGGCTTCGGAGCGAAAGCGTTCGGCGAGTTCGGGTTGGCTGGTCAGTTCCGAGCGCAGGACTTTGATGGCAACTTCGCGTTCCAACATCAAGTCCATGCCTTTATAGACGGCTCCCATGCCGCCTTCGCCGAGTTTCTCCAATATTCGATAGTTGCCGATGACAGTGCCGATCATTACTTCACCTCCACCTCCACAACGCGGGTGACCGGAACGGATTTGCGGGGCGCAGCGCCCGGCGCTTTCAAATTGACGATGACCACTGTGATGTTATCGTGCCCGCCACGTTCTTTGGCGAGCGCGATCAGGTTGTTACAAGCCGTATGAGGTTCATTGGCGACGACTTCGTATTTGATCTCTTCATCGCCCACCAGATCATACAAGCCATCCGAGCAGAGGAGAAAACGATCTCCGACGCGCACCGGAAAGGGTTCTTGCCAAGTCGTCACTTCCACTTCCGGGTGGCTACCCATCGCCCGCAGTATAACATTTTTATCGGGATGATGGCGGGCTTCCTCAAGGCTCAACAAGCCGCGCTTGACCATCTCCATGACGGCAGAGTGATCTTCGGTTAGCAAATAGATCTGCTCATCGCGAACCAGATAGATGCGGCTGTCGCCGACGTGCGCCGAAATGGCTGACCCGTTTTGCACCACCAAAGCCGTGCAGGTCGTCCCCATCCCTTGCAATCGCTGGTCATTTTGCGCGGTCTCATAGATCGCCCGATTCGCGCCATGAAAGGCCTGTTCCAATGCGCTGCGGGCATCTTCGTTCTCGTCGTAGTAGGCGCGGCTGATGTACTCAACGGCGATGCGACTGGCGACTTCGCCAGCCGAATGTCCTCCCATGCCATCGGCGACGATGAAGAGCGCCCCTTTGGCCGCGCCATCGGCATCTCCCGATGGCGTCACATAGCCGCCCGAATCTTCGTTGGCTTCGCGTATGCATCCGGGGTCGCTTGCCATACTGACGACGATTTCATACGGAGCAGGCTCCTCCGCCTGCGCGAAGACGCCTGTGGCTTTCACAGAATCCTTTTTTGAGTTTCTCCACCCTTTGAACATGTACTCTCACTCTCGTGTCATGCAGATGTCGTCAACCGCCTGCGGGTTGGTCGCGCGGAAGTTGACCGATTCCACGTTCCGTTTTTGCCCCTTTCGAGGGGTCGCTCTCTTTGCCTGCTTGAGAGCATACAAACCCCTCTATCCTAGCCACTTCGGGCAGCAAGAGCCAGAGTTTATCTGCCTCGGCTCTGCGCTTTGCCTGCTGTTGTCGTTCAGCGGTTGCTTCAGGTCTCGTTCAAAACTCACCTTTGATTTTCTGCCGCGCGTACTCATTCATCAACCGGCGTGGGAAGGAAGACTCGGCGTAGACACATAGTCATCTCTGCAAAGCGATGCCGGTAGCGCAACCGCATCTTGCGACGGCTCCAGCGATGGCGCACCGACCGGCTCACGGCTTTTTCTCCATCGAAAAGGTGTAAACCTTCTTGTTCTCATTGACCATCAGTTGCACCGACTCATCCACATAGCCTTCGCGTTTGAGCGTAAAATCAAGGCGATCTCCGGGCTTGGCTTCAAACTTGTAGGGTGTTGTGCCGACCTTCTGCCCGCCTTTGTAAACGTCTGCTTGTCCTTCGAAGACTTCAATGGAAAAAGTCGTCATCTGCGAACCCGGAGACACCGGCGGGAGGCGGGTCGCCGGATTGCGATTACTATTAGCGGTAACATTGCTATTGACGAGTGCGGGAGAGTTGCCGCTCCGCATCATAAAATAGAGTCCACTTGCCAGCACTGCCACCAGTACGAGAGCAAGGCCGCCAAAGAGGAGAGGCGTTTTCACACCACTTGCCGCAGGCATCGGACTGCTGTTCGTTATCTGATGCGGCGTCGGCGAAGTGGGATAAGAGGCCGCCCCCGGTTGTGTAACAAGCGGAGGCGGATAGGACGATGGCGGCGCGGTGTAGGCAGAGGGAGCGGCAGCCGGATGGACAGGCTGAGCCGGAACCGCAGCGGGTGTGACTTGGGTCGGCGCGTCCGCTTGATAGATGGCGCGGTTGACATCCTGCAAAAGCTCTACGGCTGATGGATAACGTTCGGCAGGGTTCTTCCGCAAACAACGGTTGATGATCGCTTCAACGCTCGGATGAACTTGCAAGCCAAGCGCCGAGGGCGGGGTGTAGCCGGTGCCGACAACTTGCTGAAACAGGCCGCCGATTGAGGGCGCGTCGAACGGCATACGGCAGGTTACCATCTCATAAAGCAAAACGCCGAGCGCCCAAATATCCGAGCGCGCATCCGCGATGCCGCCGGTGAACTGTTCCGGCGAGATGTATTGCAAAGTACCGACAAAGGCACCCGTCATCGTCAAGGTCGGAGAGCCACCGGCTTTCGCAATGCCGAAATCGAGCACCTTCACTTGCCCAGTCGGCGTCAGTTTGATGTTCGAAGATTTGATGTCGCGGTGAATGATGCCGCGACTATGCACATAGGCCAAGGCATCCGTAGTGGCATGAAAAATGCGCAAAATTTCGGGCATCGGCAAACAGCCGCGAGCGCGAATAAATTCGGAGAGCGTCTGCCCCTCAATGTACTCCATGATGATGCAGGGCTGGCGATTGTATTCGAGGAAGTCGTAGAGCGTAACGATATTCGAGTGTTGCAAACTCGCCTGAATCTGCGCTTCGTTGAGGAAGCGTTGCAGAAACTGCGGGTCGGGCGCCGATTCGCTGAGAAATTTGATGGCAGCGATGCGACCGATTTTAGCGTGAACCGCTTTATAGACCTCTCCCATACCGCCCGCTCCGATGCGCTCGGTGATGCGATATTCGCCAACCACAGCGTTAATCAATGAGGGGCGACTCATAGCTGTCTCTCCTCAACGGCAAAATTCTACCTCTTAGCGCACCCTATTCGGTCGCACGCAGAACTCCGTAGGATGAGAACGTTCGGAGCCTCTTTTCTGAAAGAGGCTCGAACCTTGCCCGCCCTACGGAGTCTGGCTCATCGGGTTGCGCCGACGCTCATCAACTCTTTGCCGTAGCGAATGGGAACGGCGTAGGTCACCGAAGTGCCGCCGCTGGTGCTTCCAGCAAAGAAGATGCCGATCACCCGCCCTCGATCATCGAAGACCGGGCCGCCGCTGTTGCCCGGCCCAGTTGAGTTGATGGTCAATTGATAAGCATCGCCGAAGAGACTGATGACCGGGTCTTTCGTGCCTTGCCCTTCCTGCCCGCGCAGCACTCGGCCAATGTTGCCGACGCTGATGGTTGGATCAGGAATGATCTTAACCTGCGACTCGCGGTTGAAGACATCTTGCGAGCGCACGACGCCGAAGACCGGCGGCGAGATGGCCGGATAACCGAGTACGATTGCCGCATCCCCCGGCTTGATGGTTTCGTAATTGTCATTGAGTTCGGCGCGCCCCGGAATGGATTCCGGCACTTGAATCTTGATCATCGCCGCATCGTGACGGTCGGAAACGCGGGCGATCTGCGCAGGAAATCGCAGATCGTTTTTGGCAAAGGTCACGTTGAGATAATCGTTGCGACCTTCGAAGCCGCCTTGCAAACTCTGCCCCGCCTGTTTGGTCATCGCCGGAACCCAATCGTTGGGCGCGTTGACCAAAAAGGGCGCTCCGTCCGGGCGCAAGGCGATGCCGCCGCCCTGAATGACGACGCCGGGATTGGCATCTTGCGGGAAGATATAACTGGTCTTCCAGGTCGCCGCGACGTGGCGATTGGTCATGATGAAACCGTCGCTTGTGACCGCAAAGCCCGACCCGGTATGTTCGCCGCCAATGACTCGTCCTTGCTGCGCGTTGAGCGTAAGCAAAGGTTCGATCTTATCGCCCTCCACAACGACATAAGCAGCGATCAATCGGCGACCGTCGCCGAGAATCGGCCTGCCATTGAGTTCGTTGAGGATATAGCGATGATAGACCTGTCCGCCGTTGGGCGTGTAGATCAGCTTCCACCCGGCTTCGATATAGACGGTCGAAGCGCGATTGGCATCGGAAATCTCGGCAGGCGTCATCGGGCGGGCGGCATCAGCGGCGCTCTTGTTGGCGTCAATCTTACCTTCGAGCGCTTTGTTCGACTCCGACGATTGCCACCACAAAAACCCGCCGACCGCGCCGATGACGACCAGTAAGACGACTCCGATGATGACCACCAACGCCATCGAACCCTTCTTGGTCTGCGACTGACTCTGCATAATCATGCGCTCGACCGTCGCTTTGCCGACGCTGCCGGGCGCAGCCATCGGCGGCATCGAACCGGCAGCAGTGGAAGGAATCATCATCGGGTCTTGCGCCGTTCCCATACGGGTTGGCGGCGGCGAAGTCGGGCGCGACCCCAACCCGGCGGTGCTGCCTTCGCGGGTGGCTCCGAGATACTGTTGCGGGCGCGGTTCGAGATCAAATTGAAACTCCGGGCCACCGGCGCCAAATTGTACGGTGTCGCCGGGCGCGATGCGCGCCGTGCCGACGATGCGCTGGCGATTGACAAAGGTGCCGTTGCGACTGTTGAGATCAACGATCAAGTACTGCGTCGGATCGGTCGCATCTTGCACGATTTTGGCGTGTTGCCGACCGACCAAATCATCGCGGTCAGGGTCATATTTGACCGTTGACGACGGGTCACGACCGAAGATCAGTTCCCGAAAATGGCTGAGCGGGAACTCTTCCACCTGTCGCGCTTTCGATCCGCTGATGTGTCTGAGAACGATTCGTTCCATCTTTGCCTCCCTGTGTAACGTGTAAATGCCAATATGAAAGCGAAATCAGTATGCGGAAATCATTTCGATCACTCATTCGGTCGCTGCTCGTTGATGTGTAAGTCGGAGAAAAACCGATTGCGCCCCGCAAGCGATGAGACCATCGTCAGGGCGGCCAGTAAAAATCATAGGCGACCAAACCGAAAATCAGAGCCTTATCGAACGGCGCGATTTTATTCAGCAAAAAACACTCACGTCAAGGGAGTTGGTAGGCTTCCGCGCCGACCGCCGGTCATTTTGCTCTGCACACAGCCGCTTTACCTCCTCGTTGGCTGGCTCGCTTCATCCTTTCTTATGCTAACGCGCAAAGCAGGGAAAAATCGAATCGTTGCTGCCCTCGTATGGAAATAAAATCGTCACCATCTTTGTTCCGTTCAGCCCGCCTCCATCAAACTGCTATAATCCGTCATCCGCAACATTGAGAGGGGAGTCGCAGGATGTCGAAGATCAGAGTCTTGCCCGATTCGCTGGCCAACAAAATCGCGGCGGGCGAAGTTGTCGAGCGCCCGGCTTCGGTGGTCAAAGAATTATTGGAAAATGCCCTTGACGCCGGGGCGCACAAAATCAATATCGAAGTCGAAGCCGGTGGCAAACGCCTCCTCCGTCTGGTGGACGATGGCGAAGGCATGACGCGCGATGATGCGCTGCTCGCCTTTGAACGCCACGCGACCTCGAAACTGCGCACAGCCGATGATCTGGAAACCATCTCCACGCTCGGGTTTCGCGGTGAAGCGCTGCCCTCAATTGCCTCGGTGGCCAAGCTCTTTTTGCGCACCAAGACCGTAGCCGACGATGCCGGAACGGAGGTCGAACTGAGCGGCGGCAAACTCATCGCTGTGCGCGATATTGCCTGGCCCGGCGGCACGGAGATCGAAGTCAAAGACCTCTTTTTCAATATCCCGGCGCGGCGCAAATTTTTGAAGAGCGATGCGACCGAAAGTTTTCATATCACCAACCTCGTACAGCACTACGCGCTGGCCAATCACAGGGTCGCCTTTCTGCTCGTCAACAACGGGCGCGAAGCCATTCGCGTCACCCCCGTGCAAACCCGCAAAGAGCGCGCCTATCAGATTCTCGGCAGCACCATGCTGAAAAAGCTTGTCGAAGTTGGTCACGAACTCGATGGCTTGAAAGTCGTTGGCTTCGTCTCCAATCCGCAAGAGCAACGCGCTTCGCGGGATGCGCAATATCTCTTCGTCAATGGCCGCTTTGTGCGCGATCAACTGCTCGGTCGCGCCATCACCGAAGCCTATCGTTCCATGATGCCTTCGGGAACCTATCCGGCAGCGATTCTCTTCGTCGAAGTGCCGCCAACCGAAGTGGATGTCAACGTCCATCCCGCGAAGACCGAAGTGCGCTTCTTGCGAGAAAGCGGCGTGCTCGCTTTCGTGCGCGATGCCATCATTGAAGCCTTGCGCGTCACCCGTCCAATCACCCAACTGCCCGGAGTCGGCGTTGCCGCGCGCAATGAGGAACGACTAAGCAGTCTATTCGCTCCTTCGCCTTCGCAAGAGGCAGGCCGCGAATCGTCGCCGGTTCGTCCCAATCCCTTTGTTGCTCAATCGTCAGTTGCGCCGCCTTCATCTGCCGCGCAGCAACCGCTGACTGCAACGTTCGAGAAACCGCAGCCGCACAGACCGCAACCCGATGCCGACTCCTTGCCGCTGACAACTGCCGATGAATCCGCACCGCCTGCCGATTTGCCCTTTCACAACCAGATGACTCCTCCGGCTATCGAGCCGGACACGGTTTCCGACTCTTCCTGGCTTCCTGATACGCAGCCCATCCCGGCGACGACGAAAGCCGAACCTGCCGACCGTCCGGCTCCGGCCAGAGAGGCGCAGATCGTAGCCTTGCCGGGGTTCGGACACGGCATCAAACCGCTCGGCCAAATCCGCGATAGCTATATCGTCGCTACCGATGAAGAAGGGTTGATGTTGATCGATCAGCACGTTGCCCATGAACGCGTCCTCTTCGAACAATTCCGCGACACACGCCTCGCGCGCCAAATGAATATTCAACCGCTGCTCATTCCCGAAACGCTCGATCTCACACCTGCCGAAGCCGAAGCCTTCCACGTCGTGCAAGAAGAGTTGGAAAGCAAGGGCATCGAAACGATGCAGCTTTCCGGGCGCACCATTGCTATCAAGACCGCGCCCGCCGGGTTAGCCTCCAGCGATGTGCTTGCCCTCGTCCGCCAAGTACTCGGCGCGGTCGAACGCGAACGCCGCACCTTTACCCTCGAAGACATCCGCGATGAAATCGCCGCGTCGCTGGCGTGCAAAGCCGCTATCAAAATCAATTTCCCGCTGACCGATGAGAAGATGCAATGGCTGATTGATGAACTCATGAAGACGGCCAACCCGATGACCTGCCCGCACGGTCGCCCCATCATCATCCGCTACTCGCTGCGCGATATCGAACGCAGTTTCAAACGTCCGGTTTAAGCGGTGTCAGATGTCAGGGGATAAGGAAAGGGGTTCTGCCATCCTCTTGGGTTGTACCTCTGACGTTACGAACACCGATTCTCATACCTTGACACCGGACACCTTGTCTCAACCGCGCGCCGACTTGTAGACTTCGTGGTTCGATATGAACGAACCGGAGATCCGTCTTGACCGCTATGTGGCCGCCGTCTGGCGTGCCAAGTGGTTCATCCTGCTCGCCGTCATCGCAGCAGCAGCCATCCTGGCGTTTATCGGGCTGCGCCAGCCGACGCTCTACACCGCTTCGGCGCTCATCGAAGTTGGGCGAGTGTGGAAGGAACCGCTCGAAGATTCGTACACTACGGCTGAACTCGCCAATGGCGCGGGCTTTCTCTCAGAGATAGCGAAAAAACTTGAAGTCAACGCCGGACGGCTCAAACGCAGCGTTCAAGCCATAACTGAAACCGGCGGCCCGCGACGCTCTCAATATCCCATCCTCGTACGCATCACAGCGACGACCGAGAATCAAGAAGAGGCGACGCGCTTTGCTCAAGTCGTTGCCGATGAGATTCTCGTGCGCCACGAAAAGCTGTTTGGCGAAGCTCTCGCGCCCCATCAAACTCGCCAAACGCAACTCGAACAACGTCTCGCCGATATCGGCTGGCAATCCTCAGCCGAGCTGCGCAATCTCGCCGCTACGCTGGAAGCCGAACTTCACGAAGTAAGAGCCAATAATCAATCGCCGACCATCACCCGAAAGACCTATCTAGCAGACCTGGTTGCCGCCGGTGCGCCGATTCAGCCGTCGCCATGGCGGCGCGTTTTGATCGCCGCTCTGATCGCCGGATTGCTGGCAACGGCTCTGGCTATCGGTTTTGATCTGTTCAAAGCCTTGCAACCAACCCTTGCTGCTAAATCGAACTGATATGCTCAAAATCATCAATGTCGTCGGCGCGCGTCCGAATTTCATGAAGATCGCTCCGATCTTCGCCGAAATGCAGCGTCGTACAGACCACCTGCACCCGCTGTTGGTACATACCGGCCAGCATTACGACGAAGCGATGAGCGACTCGTTTTTCGAAGAGTTGGCCATCCCGCGCCCCGACATCAATCTCGAAGTCGGCTCAGCATCGCATGCCGTGCAGACGGCGCGCATCATGATCGAATTCGAGCGCGTACTCGAAGAACATCGCCCCGATTGGGTCGTTGTCGTCGGAGATGTGAATTCGACGATGGCGGCTACGCTGGTGGCTGCGAAGTTGCTCGTTAAAGTTGCCCACGTCGAAGCAGGGCTTCGCAGCCGCGACCGCACCATGCCGGAAGAGGTCAATCGTTTGGTTACCGATGCGCTGGCCGATCTGTTGCTCACGCCGTCGCGTGATGCCGACGAAAACTTACTCAAAGAAGGCATCGCACCCGCTAAGATTCAGTTCGTCGGCAATGTGATGATTGATACCCTCTTTCGCAACCTCGAACGCGCGCGGCAATCAACCGTGCTGACGCGCGTCGGCGTCGAACCGCACGCCTTTTGCGCGATGACCTTGCACCGCCCCTCCAATGTTGACGACCGCGCGACGCTTAGGGGAATCCTTGACGCCCTCGAAGCCATTCAAGCGCGCTTGCCCATCGTCTTTCCCGTGCATCCGCGCACGCGGGCGCGATTAGAAGAGTTCGGCTTGCAACCGCGCCTCGCGCAGTTATCCAACCTCATCCTGACCGAACCGCTCAGCTATCTCGATTTTTTGCAACTCTACAGCAACAGCCGACTGGTACTGACCGACAGCGGCGGCATTCAAGAAGAGACCACTGCGCTGGGCATCGCTTGCCTCACTCTGCGCCACAACACTGAGCGTCCCATCACGGTTACCGAAGGCACGAATCGGTTAGTCGGCAATGACCCCGAAGCCATCAAACGCGAGGCGTTGGCGGCGCTCGATCAACCCGCGCAAGCGGCGCGCGTGCCCGAACTGTGGGACGGCCAAGCGGCGCGGCGCATCGTTGACGCAAT
>CAYXVU010000017.1:0-43752 GCA_964468725.1 uncultured Clostridia bacterium | reverse complement strand
CGCGCCCTTGTTTTAGGCCGTTTCTAAGAGGCGTCTCTATCATCAACCTGCCTGTCTGCGTATAGCAGCGCCGACCGACAACGATTCCTTGCTGAACACACTCGACTACTTTGTAGCGGATGAGGTTTCCACCCTGCTCATACTCGCTGATCGTTTGCTCAACTACATCTGCGGGAATATCGGATTTATGCCGTTTCATGATCAGGAACCGTCACAATGATTTTGCTTCTGCAAGATGCTTTTCGGCTTCCGCTTGCATAAAGACGCCGAAGTTGGGTTTACCGGCTTTCACGTTGGCGATGATCTGCCGCGCTGTTTGCGTCAATTTCGCTTTGTCCTTCAGCCCTAAGTAGATGCGCAGCAAGTAGCGCGCAAAGGTCTGATTGTCAGGGTATTTCGTCTGTAAATTGGCTGCAATGGGCAACGCTTCAGCGAATTGATTTTCGATGAGCGTGTAAATTTCCAGCAAGGCAAGCTTCGCATCCACGCTTGTATGCTGCCCGTTTTCAGCGGCGCGTTTGAGATAGCTTACACCTTGTTGGCGGTCGCCGACAGGCAAAGACTTTGCGCCGAGCAGGCTGGATGCCGCTCGCCCCAAGGGCGAATCGGTCAGCAGGCCGACGCGATAAAAGATGCTGCCAGCAGAAAAATAGGCGTCTGCATCATCGGGCGTAAGTTTGATGAGGGCATTCAGATGATCTTGTCCCGTGCGCGCAAACCGCGCTGCCGGTAGCGCATGGTTTTGCAAAACGTTGAGCCGCGAACGCATCGCATAGGCCGAGCCGAGAAAGAAGAGCGCCTCGCTCTCTTCTCCGACCGATTTGCCGACCCGCGCCTTGAGGGCTTCGGCCTTTCGAATTGTCGTATCCAGCAGATCATTGATCTGCACGTCGAAACCGCGCTTGCCGGTATCGAGTTTGCCGTCCACATAGGATTGCCAAGTCAAGGTCACCGCTTGATAAAAGTCACCTGCCGGATGCGCCGGGTACTTTGCAGACAACTCGCCGAAACGTTTCGACGCTTCCGCATAGTTGCCCTGAAAGATGAACTCCAGATGCTGACTGATCTCTTGTCGCAGCGCGGGGCGATCTTGCGCCGACGCGCTTGTGCAAGTCGCAGCGAGCCACAGGCAGCTGAGGGCGCACAATTTTGCGGCAGTGAGTTTCCCCATGATAGGTTCTCCGTTCTCAGCCCGATCTTTCGCGGGTTCTAGTGTGCAGCTTGCCTTTCGAGTTGGCAAGCGAGCGGACGCAAGCGGCGGCAACTTCGCGCGTTCTTCCGGCGTATCCAAACGTAGATACAATCAGCATGGGGTGTGCATTCAGCATCGGAGAGATTCTCATGAAACGAGTATGGGTTCTGTTTCTCTTTGTCTTCGTCGCTTTCACCGTCAGCGCGTCAGCCGCTGAATTGTCGGCTAAGAAGGTTATCGAACGCTATCAAAAAGCCCTCGGCGGCAAAGCCATCAAGCGCGTCAAAAACACTGTGATGGCCGGGACGCTAGGCTCCAGCGATGGCGCAATGGGACGCTTTGCCTACAAACTCAGCGCGCCGGATCGTCTGCGCGTTGACTTCGAAATCGCCGCTATGAAGATCAGCGAATGCTATAACGGCAAATCCGCTTGGCGCATGGATGCGCGCGGCTTGCGCACCCTGCTTGGCGCGGAGGCGAAACGGTTGCGCCTCGAATCGCTGCTGGCTAACACCCGCCTCTTCGACCTTTCGCGGCATCGCGTGCTTGCGGCGGCGCCCGTGAAGACGACGGTTGAGGGGCGCGATGCCTACACCATCGAATTCAGTAAAGATGATGTGCGGCTGAAACTCTTCTTCGATGCGATGAATTTCTTGCTCGTCAAACAGGAGCGGGAGACGGGCGATGGGGTAGAAGAAATCTTCTATAGCGATTATCGCGCCGTTGACGGCGTACAAGAGCCTTTTGTCCTACGCCTGAAGACGCGCGCCGGTGAACTGACGGCCAAACTCGAAAGCGTTGAACATAATCGCTTGAGCGACGAGCAGCCCTTTCGCTACCCGCAGACCGAAAACGCGAAGCCCATTCCCGAACTGGAGCCGTTGCTTAAAGTCATCTTTTCGAATCAGGAGCGTATCGAAAAACTCCGCGAGCAATACACCTGTCGCATGACGGCCATTGAACGCAAGCTCGACGGGAGCGGGCGCGTCAAAGAGACGGAGACGAAAGTTTACGATGTCACCCCCATCGGTCGGTACTCTGTCGAACGGTTGATAAGCGTCAACGGCAAAGCGCTCACCGCCAGCGAGCAAGAGAAAGAAGACAAACGCGTGCAGAAAGAGGTCGAAGAGATTCTCAAACGCCGCGAGAAAGAGGCGCGCAAACGGGAGAAGGCTGAAGCGCGCGGCGAAACCGATGAAGATGATGACCGCGAGGTCTCCCTTCTGGACTTCCTGCGCATCAGCCAAGTCTCTTCCGTGCGTCGGGAAAAGTTCAGAGGTTATGAAGTTCTGGCCTTCGATTTTGAACCGCGCAAAGGCTTCAAACCGAAGACCCGCGCCGAAAGCATCGTCAGCAAACTAGCGGGCACGCTTTGGGTAGACGAAAGCGCGCAGCAGATTGCGCGACTCGAAGCGCGCTTTACGGATTCATTCAAAATGGCAGGCGGGTTGCTCGCTTCGATTTCGCCTTCGACAGCCTTTGTCTTCGAACAGGAAAAGATCGAAGGCGAAGTGTGGCTGCCCTCTTTCACCGAAGGCAACATCTCGGCGCGCGTGATGTTGTTTGCTAAGTTCAATCGCTCCTTCGAACAACGTTTTAGCGAGTACAAAAAACAGCAGATTGACAGCACCTACGAACTCAGCAAACCGAAAGAGGCGGTCAAACCGGAGGAGAAAAAACCGTAACTGTGTTTTGCCGCAGCGCCGTTTGGTGTCGCCCTGCCAGCGGGAAACTCTGTTGCGCGATGAGCAAACTCTGTACAATGCAACGGCTCCCGTAAGACAGGCAATATGAAAGCGCACAATATGAAAAGACATTTCGCTCGATTGCTGCTCTCCTGCTTGCTGATCGTCTCGGCAAGCTTGGCGCGCCCTTCTCAACCAAGCGCCGCGCAAGTTGACAATCTCTCCCTGCAACCCGCAACCGGCAACCTCGGCATGGTCAGTTCCGCGCATCCGCTGGCCACCCAAGCCGGGCTCGACATCTTGGCGGCGGGCGGCAATGCCTTTGATGCCGCCGTCGCAATTGCCGCAACCTTGAATGTGGTTGAGCCGATGATGTCCGGGATTGGCGGATATGGCACTATTCTGACCTACAACGCGCGCAGCAACGAAACCAAATTCCTCAATTGCAGCGGGCGCATTCCGGCTGCCGTGAATTCCGATGTCTTTCGCGCCCCGACGCCGAATTACTTGCAGAATCGGCGCGGCGCAAAAGGGATTTCGACTCCCGGCAATCTGACCGCGTGGGAAGCGATGGCGAAAAAGTATGGCAAGCTGAAGTGGCAACGCCTCTTCGACACCGCCATCAAAGTTGCCGAAGAAGGCTTTCCCATCAGTTCGCGCACTGCGCAGATGATCGGTGCAGAATTCAACGCCTTCCCCGAACACGCCAAAACGTTTTATGGCAAGGATGGCAAACCGCTTGCTGCCGGTGACCGGCTGGTGCAAAAAGACCTCGCCGCCTCATTTCGCTTGATCGCCCGACAAGGCGCAAGTGTTTTGCACGGCGGCAGGCTCGGCAAAGCGGTTGACGCAGCGATGAAAGAAGCAGGCGGATTCTTATCCTTGAATGATCTGAAAACCAATCGTCCAGAGTGGTGGAAGCCGATTCAAATTGATTATCGCGGCTACCAAGTCGTCACCTCTTCGCCGCCCGCAAACTCATTCGATTATCTGGTGCGGCTCGGCATTATGAGTCGCTTTGATCTCGTCAAGCTCGGACACAACAGCGTTGCCTATCTGCACCGGTTTGCCGAAGCCACAAAACATGGATTCTGGGTGCGGCTGAAATACGCTGGCGACCCGGACATTGCCCCGCCGCCGCTCAATCTCTTGTTGTCGGAAAAATACTGGGCGGATGAAGCGGCAAAGATTGATCTGCAGAAAGCCAAACCCTTCGAAGCTCCGCTACCGACGACAAGCGGCAATGGCCATACGACGCACTTCGTTGTTGCCGACCGTTGGGGCAATATCGTGTCGGCAACGCAGACGCTCGGCGGACTCTTCGGCAGTAAAATCATGGCGCGCGGCACCGGCATTTGGCTCAACAATTCTCTCTCGTTTTGCACCTTCGAGCCGAAAGGCAACCCGATGGATGCATTTGCAGGACGGCGAAAACTTTCGGGCGATTGCCCGACCATCATCTTTCGCAATGGCAAGGCGTGGGCGGCGCTCGGCACGCCGGGCGGGCACACCATCGGGCAGACGGTTCCGCAGATGGTGATGAACCTGATCGATTTTCAGATGAATATGCAGGCCGCCATCGCTGCACCGCGCATCAGCTTCGTCGAACCTGACGCCCTCGCCGTCGAAGACAAGATTTCAGAGGCCGCCAGAAAAGAACTCGCGGCGATGGGACACCGTATCACCGTCGCGCGCGGACTGGGCAACGCGCACGGCCTGACGATTGACTATGATGCGCAGGGCAAACCCGCGCGCTTTACCGGCGGCGCAGACCCGCGCGGCGAAGGGCAAGCAAAAGGTCTCGACAAGCCCTAGCGAGCAACTCACCAAAACGAAAGGCGGCTTATCAAAGCCGCCTTGATTCGCTTATCTGCCCGTCAACCCGCTTCTCTATAAGCGCATCGGCATGACGACGTATTGGTAATCGTATTGATCGTCGCCGACCGGGCGCAGCATCGTCGGCTTCTGTTCGTCTTTGAATTCATAGACGACTTCGCTGGTTCCGACAACGTTGAAAAATTCGAGCAAGTATTGGGCGTTGAATCCGATGCTTAACGGGTCACCCGTATAATCTACCGGCAGCGTCTCTTTGGCTTCGCCGACATCGGCGCTTTGCGAAGAGATTTCGACGCGCCCGTTGCTCAATTCAAACTTCACGCCGTGACTGCGCTCATCGGCCATCAACGCGGCGCGGCGAATGGCTTGGGCGATCTTTTCGGTGTTGAGCGCGACGCGTTTGTCATTATCTTTCGGCAACACCAATTCGTAATTCGGGAACTGTCCGGCCAACAGTCGGGTGCTCAGTTGGCGCTGTCCCAATTTGAAAAAGAGGTGATTCTCCTCTTCGACAAACTCCACCAGCTCTTCCGAGCCTGCGGTGAGCTTCAACAGTTCTGCGAGCGCCTTTTTGGGAATGTTGACTTTGAACGGGTCGCTTGCCGTTGCGCCTTCCTGTTTGACAGAGACCAGCGCGAGGCGATGGCCGTCCGTGGCGACCATCTGGACGCGGTCTTCCGCCGTCATAAACAGAGCGCCGTTGAGCGCGTAGCGCGACTCTTCCTGCGTGATCGCATAGATGGTGCGATTGATCAGATTGTGCAAGACGGCGGCAGAGACTTTCGCGCCTGCTTGCTTCGATTGCGGAGGCGTCGGGAAATGCTCTTTCGCTTGACCGACGACCTTAAACTCCGCCGCGCCGCAGGTGATCTTTACCCAATCATTGTCGGTCTTCTCAAAGGTAATCTCCGCTTCCGGCAGATTGCGAACGATGTCGAAAAGTTTTTTCGCTTGCAAGACAATCGCTCCGGGCGCGGCAATCTCTGCGGCGCACTCGGTTTCGAGCGATACGTCAAGGTCGGTAGCCACCAGCGAAAGCGTCGCTTCGCCATTGGCTTCGATGAGGACGTTCGAAAGAATGGGGATGGTGTTCTTCTTTTCGACCACGCCTTGCAGCAAATTGAGTTCTTTCAGCAGGGTCGCTTTGCTCAAACTGAAGCGCATTTCATACCTCGTTGCTTGTGTTTTCATGGTCTGAGAGATTACACGAAGCGGCGCAGTTTGTGAATGGGGCGGAGCGGTTTTTTTGCCTGCCAACGCCATCCCCTAAACGCGCAGCGGCGCGCCCAATCTCTGGCTGGGCTGGCGCGCGCTTCAGGACTTCGGCGGGATGTGCGCGCCGCATTTATGACAAGTGACGGGACGCTCTTTTTTCTTCGCAGAGACGATCTGATTGCGTTGACACTGCGGACAGCGACGAGTCTCCATCTCGCCAACGGTGTGCGCGATGATCCATGAAAAAATCGGGTTCATACAACCTCAATCACCCTCAATGCAATGCCCGCTTCTTGACGATGCCGCCGCTGACATCCGAAATCGGATAGACAACGATGAAGGCCGCTTCATCAAGCTCTCGAATCAGGCGTTTGATCTTGTGCACCTCTAAGCGCGTCACTACACAAAAGAGCGAATCCTGTTCGGTCTGTCGCAATCCGCCTTGCCCTTTGTAAATCGTCACGCCGCGACCGAGATCATTGATGATGGCCGCGCGGATGTCATCGCTCTGCTGCGAAACGATGATGACGCCGTTGTACTCTTCGATGCCGTGAATGATGAAGTCAATCGTCTTGGACGCCGAGAAGTAGGTCAGAATCGAATAGAGCGCCGGTTCAAGTCCGAGAAAGACCGCCGCGACCGAGAAGATCAAAATGTTGAGCGCCAAAATGACATCCCCGACCGTCACCCCGACCCTCTTACTTAACAACAGGGCGGCGACTTCTGTGCCATCCAGCACACCGCCGCCGCGAATCGCCAACCCGATGCCCCCGCCGAGAAAGAAACCGCCGAAGACCGCCGTCAGCAATTTGTCATGGGTCACAATCGGAAAGCTGATTAGCGCCAATGCCACCGCCAGCCCGCCAATGGCAAGCGCGCTCTTGAGCGCAAAGAGTCTGCCGATTTGCATCCAGCCGATCAAAACGAAGGGCGCGTTGATAAGCAGGATCAAACTCCACAACGGCATACCGGACAACGCCGAGATCAACATCGAAACGCCGGTCACCCCGCCGTCTATGAAATGGGCGGGCAGGAGAAAGCCTTTCAATCCCAACCCGGCAGACAGCACGCTCATCAAGATGAACGCGCTACTCGTCAGTTCGCGGATGAAAGCCTTCATCCGTCAACCATACTGGCTTGGCGGTTGCGGGGTCAATTCCCGCACCTCGTCAAAGTCGCAGGTCGCGTATGAGTTGTCCGCTGCGCAGATCGAGCGCCAACAAACGCCCGCGACTATCGGCAATCGTCAGCGCCTGCGATTGCAGGCGAACCCGAACCTCGGTCGCTCTTTCTAAGGTGAACTCAGCGCGCACCTCACCTTGTTGCAAATCAACCAGTGAAACCCGCGCCTCGGTTCGATCAATGACCGGCGCAGCCACCCAATCGTCAGAGATCGCGGGCTGCGCCGATTGACAGGTTTCGTCGCCTAACTCGATCTCTTTCCAAAGCTCATCGTTGGCGTGCAGGCGAAGATGACAGGGTAACGGCTTGCCCCCAAAGCTCTGCTCAATCTGTTCAGGCGGCGAATCGCCTTTCCGCCTGATGATCTCCATAGTCAGCGATTGATCGGCAACGATGCCGCGCAGCGACACGGCGAAATGGGATGAGAGATAAATACAATCGCCTTTCCCGCACCGAATCGGGCTGCGATGGCGCAATCGCAAGGAGGGAAGTTCGTACTGCCACTGTCCGAATCCCCAATCGCTGACCACAAAGATACACTGCGAAGGTGAACGCGTAATCTGTATCGCTTGCCCTTCGACATCGGGCACACGCCAGAGCGCGTCGAAACCTTTTGCCGTCGCGTCAATGGCATAAAAATCATTATCGTTGCCGATGAACCACATCGCGCCATCATAGTCACAGGCGAAAGCACCTATGCGCGCTTCGCACCAATCCACTGCGCGGCGCGCAAGGAAATCGAGGCGTGCCAGTTTCCACACCTCGCCGCGTTGTGCTAGCGCAATGGCGCGATCTCCGTTATCCGAAATCACCAAGCGATGAGCCGGTTGATCGAAATGGACAAGCGTTCGGCCATCGCGAGTCAGCAGCCGCGTTCCGGCTTCGCCGAGGGCTGCAACCATACGCCCATCGGGCAACAACGCTGCGTCCCAAATCTCCAATGTGCCGACATCGGCTGCCGCAAAGTGCAAACGCAACGGCGTGCAGCGCAAGCCTAATAGTTGGGCGTTACCTGTCGGAAGCGGCGGCGCGTCCGCGCGCAAGGCTGCATCATCGGCGAACGCGATTAACTGCCGAAATTCCTGTAGCGAGACTGTCTCATAACCCTGCGCGGCGTCGCGTAAGAAGGCGCGAATAGCCGCGCGCGCCAACGTCTTGGCTTGCGGCGTTGACGCGCCGCCGCGTAGGGCTTTCGCAAAACTCGCTCGCGCCGATGCCTGTTCCGGACTCTCGTCATCCATTAGCGCGAGCGTCGGCTCTTTAACTTCGCGGAAGGCTTCGGGTAGGAGAGATAGTTTGCGAGCCAGCATTCGCGCCCCCGATACGCCGCCAGTTGCAATGGCTTTTTCGAGCCAATCGCGCGCCAACATCCGTGCCGATTGCACCGGCCAGATCACTTCGACGGCTGCCGCATAGTCGCCCGCTTCGGCAAGCGCAGCCGCCCACAACAGCCGCAGTTTCTCGGCGTCGGCTTTGCGTTGGGAATGCTCCAATCGCAGCACCGCATGGGCAAACGCTTGCTCGCGTCGCGCAATCCGCAGCGCCCGCGCGACATTGCCCGCAATGAACCATTGCCGAACAACCAGACCGGGGGCAAGCTCGCGCGCTTCGGCCATCTCCGCCGCCAGTTGCAACCGCCCGTGACGTTCAAGGAAGGCGACTGCCTCTTCATTGGCTTGCAGCAGTTCCGCCAGCACGAAGGCGGCCTCTTCGATGCGCCCTTGCGCTTCCAATTGAGTGAAAGACGCGCGATACAGGCGACGCAACTCGCCGAGCAATTCATCACCCATGAAGATAGACGAACGCGCCGTTGTTTGATGGGGCGAGATGGTCAAACTCGTACGCGCCAACGGTACGCGCAAGGCGGGCGAGTTGAGCGCCGATGCCATGCCGTCAATCGGAATGGCGTGGCGCAATGCTTCTTGCATATCGCCGCGCTCGAACATCTCCATCAAGCGATTGATGTAGGCCGCTTGTCGCTTGCCGATCACCCGCGAGAGCCGCGTGGCGATCAGCATCTTGAGCGCAAATTGCTGTAGCCGGTCAGCCAGCCTTTCGAAAACAGAAGGCGAAGATTTGCTCAATGCGGATGCCGACTGACGGCTTGCGCGGGCAGGCTGCGCAGATGCAAGTGAGCCGAGCAGCTTGCCAAGCAGCCGCCGGACGGTTGCCGAAGCTTTTGCCATAGTCGCAGGCAAATGATTGAGAAAAGAGATCACCCGTTCGAGTAACTTCGCCGCAGTATCACGCCAATTGGTCATCGGCCCTTTGGCTGAGGATGAGGGCGCAGAGGGCTTGGCAGCAGCGCGCAAAGCCGACAAGACGCCTGCTAATTCGGGCGCTTCGGCGGGCACGCCTTCGAGTTGCTGGCGCGCATCAAAGTTCTGCTTTTGAGCAACCATGCGTGGCCCGGCAGGACGTAGCCCCAGTGAAGCTGTTTCCACAAAAGTGAACAACTCCACATCGAGCCAGTTGGCAGGCGACTCCTTGAGCGCATTGTCCAGTTGTACAACAATCGCCAACCCGCCCTGCGCGAGCACCATACTGTTACGCGACACAGCAAGCGCCTGCTTCTCGTCTTCAACCAACGGCGTCGCCAACAGAGCTTCGCCCATAGCGATGAGCGGCGCGCCAATCGCCTGATCGCTGACAACGAGCTGCGGGGCAGAGAGGCGAATCATCAGCGCTTCGTCTAGGTGAAAGACCTGTGCGCCCGGCGTCCAAACCGATAAGGCTCTGCGCTGTGCCTCTGTCAGGCTGAGCAGTCGCAGATCAAAGACGAAGCCCGTCGCTTCGATCACGCCGCGATGTTTGAGGGCGCGCGGGCGCACAGGCTTCATGGCTTCTCCTCCGGCCAGTAACGGCACAACACCTCTTTTTGCACGATGGAATAGACGACCACTTCTCCCGCGCTTGTTGCATAGGCGATGGATCGCGAAGACGGACTGAGCGTTACCTGTTCAACCGCCGCCGCCGCCGTGTGAATGGGAATGTGAGTTGTCAGATTACGGAGTGCAAAGGTTCGCCGGTCGCTTTCGAGAACCACCAAACCGCGCTGGCGGTCGAATTCAGACGGGTTATAGCCAACCCCAACAACTTGCGAATCGAAGAGCGGATTGAGAGACTCTTCTGACCAGCCATCGAAAAGCCGCCACTCTCGGTTATTGGCCTCGATGGCAAAATCTCCGAACACACCATGCCTGTACCCAAAGAAAGCGCGTGTCGGCGTTTCGGTAAAAGACAGATCCCTCCTTTGCATATCGTCGCCAACCGAAATCATTCGCCAGCAGTCGTCCTCAGCCTCCCGGCCAAGAAAGATAATGCGTTGATTATGTAACTGCCCGACCGCCAGCACGTCACGCGCCAACCGCTCGGCTGAGCCAACGCAGTTTGGTAAATGGTTGTTGCCTTCCTTCAGGTTTCTCAATCGAAATAGCGAATGTTGGCCGTCTAAAACGAAAAGGTCGACTTGCCGAACCGAGCGCATCGAGTTAGGAAAGCGCAAACCGGCGTGCAGTCGGCTGCTATCCGGCAACGGCGCAAAGCTGATACTTGCTGGAACAATTTCATAATCGCCAGCGAGGACGCCTGCGGCGTCTTTGTTGTGATGGAGAAACTCAACCGTGATCCGGTCGCTTTTTGCCGAGAGAAAAGCAATAGACTTTTTGAACCGGCTTACGGCAATTACATCGGTGTGGAACATGGAGCGATAAATTTTGGGTGTTCCTCTACCCGCGCGCGGCGAGTTGGGAACTGGGTAACCGATGATCCGACCCTCAGTCGAACGCGCGAAGAGATAGGTTTCATTGCCGCTCCATACCAGGTTCGAAGCGGGGATGGTGGCTGACTTGACGTGAACCGGAGCTGCCGTCGCTTCTTCAAACGGGTCGCGTAGCAGCCGCGCGCAGGCTCGTTCATCCGGTAGTTCGAGCGTCACACTCTTTGCCGGGCGCGAGATTCCCTGCATACTGACGATCAGCCGATTTGCCTCCGGCTCGAAATCGTCCCGCACCAACGCCGTAGAAAACCCGCGCGTCGCTTCGAATCGCGCCAGCCGTGCGCCGCCAATCAACCAGAGATCATCCGCCGCTTGCCACTCGCTAACGCGCTCCCGCCAAGTCAGCAAGCCGGCTTCTGTGGCTTCGTGCGGGCTGCGCGCTGCGATCAGGTGCACCACCAGACTCGCAGAAAAACCTTGAAGCAGCGGCGCCTTCGGCTGTTGTACGATGCCCCAACTGAATTGAGCGCCAGCCGCTTCAGCGCGGCGCGCGAGGGCAATCAAGAGAGCGAGGTGCGCGATGCGCGGTGCGCCAAGTTGATTCGCCCCGGCATCAAAGAGCGCCAACGAAACGCGCGCGGCGGCTGGCTCGCGCCGCGCCAGTTCCAAAAAGAGATGCTCGTTCATCACTGCGCGGCGGGCGAACTCGTCCGGCATCTCGTCGGCCAACATCCACTCTGAAGCCACCAGTCTCTCATACACGCCCCGCCGCGCAATGCCATCGAAGCCATCCACCTCACCGGCTTTTGCAGACGTGCGCGAACGCATCGCGCCAATCGCCAGTGCGACGCGTTGAACCATCGGCGCGAGCGCCAGACTCAACTCGCGGGGGAAAACGCTGAGATACTTTGCCCAAGGCAATAGCGCACGCGGATATTCCATCTGCTACCTCAACTCGGATGAGAACCGGTCTTCAGGCGAAGGTTGTTAGTCGAAGGTCGAATATCAAAGGCCGAAAGGTACGGGTTGAAAGTTGAAGGTTGTAGGTTGCTCCACATCCTCGCTCTTCGTCACTCCTTCATCTCCTCACCCCTTCACCCCCTCATCCCTTCCTCTTTTGCTTCTCCCTTCGCCTCTTCATGGCGTCACCTCTGCTCTCGTCGCTTCCTTCGTGTCTTGACTCAACCAAGCAGCGAGGGGCTGGCGGGCTATCGGTCTTGCAGACGTAACGGATGCGATCATCGGCGGATCAATCAATAGGGCGAAGGGGGGGTGATCTTGCCATCGTTCGATCAGGGCACGTTCAAACAACGCCAGCGGAACTTCTGTCACAATCGTTGTCGGCAGCAATAGCGCCGGGGCGAGCGGGTCGCGCCCCAGATAGATAACTCCGTCAACCCAAGGAAGCGCGACAGCTTCGCCTAAGACAATCAACAGCCCCTCTCCGACGACGCCCTGCAAGGTTGCCAAAGTCTCGTCGTCAAGAGCGAGCAGACGTTGCGCTAATCGGCTGGCTACCTCTCCGCGCGCGGCAACCGCCAGCGGCGCCAGCGGCACATCGCGCAGCCGCCACGTGATCTCAATTTGTCGGCTCATGGTTGGATTGGTGTAAGGTTGCAACGATTTGGGCACGCACCGCCGCCAACTCGGCGGGCAATTGTTCAGCGGTAAATCCGGCGTCAATCTCACGCGCTACCCCTTCCAGTTTGAGCCGCCACAATTGTTGGGCTTCGCGGTCGCTGGCTTCCGGCTGATTTTGTAAGAGGTGCCGACCTGCGGCGGTAATACGCGTCGCTCGCGCTAGCCTGCCGAGCGAGGCCTCTTCAGCCGCAGCCGGTAGTGCGGCATTCTGCGAACGGTCTAACAATTCGCGTAGCGTGTCGCGCGCCAGCGACTGCTGTTCGCGCGTCGGCACGGTGAAGACCAATGTCCACAAATCCGACTCGTCCGGTTTGGCGCGTCCAGCCAGCGCAGCAGCAGCGGCAATGAGCTTTTGCGCCTTCACCACCCGACGGTCGGAGAGCGCGATGCCCGCACCTCGCAGCAAACGCACGGCATGGGCAAGCAGCGGACGAACGCGCGATAAATCCGCTTGCAGAGCCTGCGCGGCGAGCAGGTCGAGGTCTGCTATGCTGGCGCAACCGGTCATCCGTTGTTGTTGCAGTGACCAGCCGCCTTCAAGCAACTCTTCAAGCAACGGGTCGGCAATTGGATCAACGAAAGCGCGCACCAAAAAGCGATCCGCAAAAGCCGCAAGCGCATCATCCTCCGGCAAGGCGTTTGACGCGCCAACGCATAGTCGGAGCGGACACCGCAGATGCGTATGTCCTCGGCGAAAGACGCGTTCGTTGAGAATGCCAAGCAGGGTATTGAGAATGGCAGTCGAGCCTTGAAACACCTCATCGAGGAAGGCGATCTCGGCTTCGGGCAACATCCCCGTCGTATCGGTCTCCACCGAACCGGCTTTGAGCTTTTGCAAATCGACGGGACCGAAAATCTCGCTCGGCTCCGTGAAGCGACCGAGCAGGTATTCGAAATAGCTGCCTCCGGTCGCCCGCGCAACGCGGCGCACCGCTTCGCTCTTTGCCGTGCCGGGCAGCCCGATAACTAACACATGCTCACCGGCAACCGCCGCCAGCGCGATCATCTCCACTAAAGCGTCGCGTTCGATCAGACCACGTTTGGCCTGATAAACGGCTTCACGCAATGCCGCAGAGGCTTCACTCAGCGTCTTGTTCATCGGCGTTGATGCTACCCGCATAACGGCATCAACTCAACTGACTTGGCAATGTCGAAACGAATCGCGCGGGGATAAACGTCGGTCAGACAGATGGAGGGGAATCGGCGCGGCTGACCATTGAACCTTTGCCGTATTCCGATCAGAACTTCTACCCTACAACCTTTTGGAGTAGAGCCGAAAAAGGCGGTAGAGCGCAGCCGACAAGGGATGAGGGCACGACCATCGGGAAGCGGTTTTCCTAACCGTTTCGAGCCAACGGTTGAGTGGGCGACTACAGGTTATGGCAAACCGTGTTGCAACACTTTCTCGACGGCTTCGCAGAAGGTGTCAATGTCAGCCAGCGTCGTGTAGACGTTCGGGGTGACGCGGATGCCTTTGAATTCGTCATGCACGATGGGCGTGACGATGATGCGGTATTTGTCCCACAAATGGCTGCCCAGTTTTATCGGGTCAAGGCCTTCGACGAAGAAATTCGCCAGCCCGCACGATTGCTGTGGGTCATAAGGCGTCAATATCTTTACGCCTTTATGAGCTTCGAGTCGCTGCGCCCAACGGTTTTTCAGATAGCGCAGACGCGCGGCTTTGCGTTCCATGCCGATGCCTTCATGAAAGGTCAAGGCTTCGGCAATGGCGTTATGATTGGCGGCAGGATGGGTGCCGATCTCTTCGAATTTGCGAATGTCTTCGTCTTGCTTTTGATCGGCGGCCATCAGCGGCCAAAGCGTTTTGATCTTCGATTTTCGCACGTATAAAAAGCCTGTGCCGTGCGGCGCGCACAACCATTTGTGCAGGCTGGTGCCATAATAATCGCAATCGAGGTCGGCATGTTGGAAAGGGAAATGGGCAAACGCATGCGCGCCGTCCACGATGACTTCGATGCCGCGCTCGCGCCCCAACTGACAGATGCGTTTGATGGGGAATATCTGTCCCGTCAAGTTGGTGATGTGGCAGACCAGTATGACTTTGGTGCGCGGCGTGATGGCGCGCGCGAAGCGGTCGTACAGATCATCCATCGAAGGCGGCGGCACGGGAAACGAGATCATATTGATTTTGATGCCGTCGCGGCGCGCCCGCTGTTTCCACGAATTGAGCATGCGCGGATAGTCTTGCGTCGTCGTCAGCACTTCATCACCGGGTTTGAGGTCAAGCCCGAAGATGCAGATTTCGAGCGATTCGCTGGCGTTGCGGGTGATGGCCATCTCTTCCGGGTCGCAGCCGAATGAGGCCGCCAACCGACGCCGCACGCTTTCGATGTTGGGTTCGACCAGTTGCCACATCGAGTAGGTCGGCGCGTTGTTGGAAAGTTCCAAATAGCGACGCATGGCATCTTGCACGACGCGCGGCGAGGGCGAGACCCCGCCGTTATTCAAATTGATGATCGTGCGATCAACCGTATAGGCACTCTGAATCTCGCGCCAGAAGTCTTCATTGGCTGCGACGCTTTCCGGCGTCGTGTCTCCGACGGCGCGCGTCGCTGCGAAGATGCGCGCTAGTCCGCCTTCACGAAACGACGCGACAGCCGAGAGCGCGGCTGTGCGGCTTGCGGAGTGCAAAAATCTTCGTCGTGTTTGCATAGCGATTCTCCTCTCTCTAACGGACGGGTTCGATTCAGCTTGCAGGTCTGTCAACAGCACCGTGTTTGTACATCGGTCGGCGGCACAAGATCAAACCCATGAGTAAAATTCCCGCACCCGCCAGGGTGGGCGCTAACGGCGCACGATTCTTAGAGCGATTTGCTCATGAATACCTGATTTGCCTGTGGCGGCAACCGTGAGAGCGTAAGACCGGGCGCTGCTTTGGCCGAGTCAAAGGCAAAACGGCGCGGGGTCACCGAACTCCTACCTGCTTCGCGCTCCGTACGCGGATTCGCAGTCGGCCCTTGTCAGTGAATGCCGAACTCCTGATAACTTCAGATTCGGTTTGGCAGAGGGCGGATTCTTTACTGACGTGCCTGCCACTCAGGGCGCAGTAATCCGAAGAATGCGGCATCCTGGATTTCGCCATTGACCTGCCAACGTTCGCGCAAATAGCCTTCTTGTCGGAATCCCTGCCGTTCAAGCGCGCGAATGGAAGCCAAGTTGCGCGGGTCTGCATCGGCTTCAATCCGATGCAGGTTTAACTCTTCGAAGGCAAATCCGAGCAGCGCCGTGAGCGCTTCCTGCATGTAGCCTTGCCCCCAATGAGCGCGCCCCAACGCATAGCCGATCTCGGCGCGACGATTATCCGTATCCAGATGAAAGAGGGTGCTGGTTCCAATGAGCCGGTCGTCCGCTTGACGCGCGATGCCCCATTGAAACAAAGCCCGATGCCGGAAGCCATCGTGAATATGATCGAGCAGTTCGCGTGCGGCTTGCCGGTCGGCAAGCGGCGGCGTACTCCAATAGCGCATTACCTGCGGGTCAGCAAAAATTTCGTAGAGCGCCTCCGTATCCGCTTCGCTGATCCACCGCAACACCACGCGCTCGGCTGTGATCGTCGGCAGCGTTTGCCATTCCTCTACGTTCATGATGGGCAGTCTCCAAACCGATTGATGTCGAATCCTTCAGCCGACTAGCCACGTAGCAAAGCGCATCCAAATGGAGGTTTCGGCTAAGAGCAGACGAAAGGGTTGCGAAGCGATAATGAGCAGAATGCCCCAACCAAAGGCCGGATGGAGCCTGCGATGTTTGATGGTGTCGAAAGCGATCCAAGCCAGTAGGCAGAGATCGGACAGCCCGAAATATACGAACGCGCTGCCGTTCTCGATGAAGGCCAGCGGAATGCGCGAGACGGCGGCAGGCAGAAACGCCGCGCAAGAGAGCAACATCAGCCGCTTGTGAACCGCGCTGCGATTGCGCAGCAAAAGCCCCGCGCCAACGAAGATCGCAAAGAGCGATAAATCGCCTAACGGGATTACCAAAAACTGTAGCGGCGAACCGGGTAAGCGGCCAAGTCTGGCGGCTTCGATGGCGACAATCGTGCCGACGGTCAATACCGCCGCCGCCAACAGTCCGCCAGCGACGCCGAGTCGGCGATGCCAACCTGTGCGGCGCGCCGCAACCAGCCGAACCTGCACAATGAAGAGCGCAATCCACAACGTCATAATGACGCCATGCAGATGCACAAGTCCGGTAAGGGGCGGAAAGCCGAACACCCCTTTGAGATAGTAGGTGCGCGCAAATCCCACGATCACAATCAGTGCAGTGGTCACGGCTGCCCACGTATAGAGCTTGCGCTCCGCATCACTGCGCCGAAGAATTTGATCGGTCGCCATGTCTATGTTCCCTTTCGGTTGCTGCTGCGAAATTTGATCAGTTTGTCACTGAGTGTTCACAGGGGCGCGATGATTATATGCCGAGTTGAGAAAGCTGCAAGCCGGTTTTCGCAGAATCGGTTGGTTGCCAAAAGGTGCCGATGCCAGAGGCGGGAAGGGCGCGACGGAAACAAAACGGGCGGTCGAGGCCGCCCGATTAGGGTTTGCTGATGGCTGACACACAAAGAATATGGAGACGCTGATGCAATGCCGCCCGCATCACGCCAGCGGGCGGGTGTAGGGATATTCGTTTGAGAGCGAATCGTCGCTGTTTTTGACATGCAAGGTTACGGTCTGTCCGGCGCTGATTTGCTTGCCTGCTTTTTTGGCAATCAGCCTTGTCGTCGGACTGGTCGCGTCGTTTGCGGTCTTCTTCTGCTTCGCGCCGTTGAGGAATATCTTCGCGCCCGCGCTGAAATTCTGTCCGCTGACGATCAATTGCTTGCCCGATACTTCCGCGCCCGTAATTTCCGGCGCAGCCATCGGCACGGTAACGTCTGCGGGAACGCCTTCGAGCGCGATGTCGAAGGTCGTCGTGTAGCCTTGTGCAGTGGGTATGAGGCTGAGCAACAACTGCGACCCGCCATTGCTGTAGATGTTGTCGTTGCTGTTGCGCGTGTCGCGCGTGCCTTCGGCATTGTAGGGGGCGAGCGCATAGACTTGATCGGTCAGGCTATCGTCGAAGAAGAGTTGCGAAGTGAATTCGTAGGCGGTCTGCGAATCGGCAAACAGGCGAATCTTGAAATGGATGTGCGCGGTTCTGCCGGGATACCAACCTGGATAGATGGTTTGAAACTGCGCCGCACCGCTCGCATCTGTCACTTGATAGCCGCGCAGAAATTTATGCCCACTGGTGTTGGGCTGACCTGCACCACCCGCAATATCGGAATAATTGCCAGCGGCATTGGCGTGCCACACATCTACATAAACGCCGGAGAGCGGCGCACAATTGCCATCGGCGGTGCGGGTCACGTTGAATTGCAAGACGAGCAAGACGCCGGTTGACACCGCGCCGGTGGCCGGGTCTGTGCGAATGTCTGAGCGATTGAGTTTCTCGTCTACAAAGTAGGGGCCTTCCGTTAGAGCAGGTTTGACGACGCAAGCCTGCTGCGGCAAGGCGAAAGAACCGGCTTGCGCGACGCGGCTGCCTTTTGCGGGCGGCAGCCAGCGGGCGAGCGGTTCCCCTGCCCAGCCGACGAGAGCCGTCGCACCTGCCACCCCTAACAGACGCAAGGCCTCTCGTCGGCTCGCGAACGATTTCGCTTTCTGTTTCGTCATTCGATTATTCCCTCTTTTCATCAATCTCGCGGGAGAGATTTGCGGTCACTCTACTATTCCCTTCTTTGTTATCGCTGACACTTCTTATACGCCGAAGCGCGCGGTTGAACTTTCAAGTCTTCGTCATCGGCGTGTGAAGTTTTGTGAAGCGGGCGCGTTACAAGATGAGAGTAAAGAGATTCGATGACACGCCGTTGCGACGGATGCGAATTTGATTGACGCCGCTGTGCAGGTTCAATGCGCTTTGCGTTGCTTTGAAGGTCAGCTTCTTATCCGTTGCGTTGCTTGTCGGTGAGAGGGTCGAAGACAGATCGAGGCCATTGATTTCCAATGCCAATATGCCGGTGAACCCTGTCCCTTTGAGCTTCAATTTATTCCCGTTGAAAAAGGCTTTGCTGATCGTCGGTGCATCGTCTTGGGTTGCCGTGCCGACCCCATAGCCCATCAGGAATAACGCTGTCAGGTCGCTGTCGCTAATCGTTTCGCGCACGCCATCGGCCAGCGTTGGGTCCATCACCCCGATCTGTTGTCCGGTAAACCGATTATCTTTCCAATGCGAAGCCTGCTCGCCGTCGCCGCCCGTGCCATCGGGTCTGCCGGTGGACAACGCCGTCTGCCCGCTGCCATCGAAAAAGATTTGACTGCCGCCCGAAGCCAAAACGCGCGGCGCTGTGTTGAAGGTGGCAAGCGTCGCGCCCAGTCGCAAACGGAAGAGGTCCCACACCGACACGGCAACCGGCGCACTGCCGACCAACTCGCGGTAGCCGGTGAAGGAATCGAAGCCCAAGACGTGACCGATTTCGTGAACGGCTACGGCATCAAAATCAATGGCATCGGTATCAATCCCATCTGACGGGTCGAAATCGTAATCGAAGGCAGAGTTGAACCCGACCGCCGGTGGATTGCCGAAACTGACTTCGGCATCCGGGTCGGCAGCGGCATTGAGGAATCCGAGCGCGCGCCAGAGCGCGGAGGGCGCGAGCACATAACTGGTCGCTCCTTGATCGGTGGGAACCTGACTAGCAGGCAGTTGATTGTAGAGCGCGGCGCGGCCATCGCTGCTTGCCAAAGTGACCAACTGACTGCGAACGTCGCTATAAATCTCGCTGTCGCCGAGCGTTTGCGAATCGGTCTGGCCGAGTACGCTGGCGGGATAGGTTTGTCCGAACCAGGTCGCGCCGAAATCCACGTCAACGATGACGGTGATGGGCGAGGTGATGCGCGCTTCCCAACGGGCTGCGGCGTTTAAGAAAGCGGCTTTGGCAGCCGGAAAGCTCTCCAATTGATCGGTGCCGCGCAGGATGATTTGCAGACCGATTGCAGCGGCTTCGAGGGTCGGATTGCGATTCAAACGTGCAGGCGAAATCCGATGCATAGATTGCGCGCCGCGCTCTCTTACGGTCTGCGCTTCAGTTGGCGAAGCCTCGCGGCAGCCGACTGCATTGACCTCACGATAGGTGATGAAGGCACGCGCTTCAGAGACCGGCGCGGGTAGGATGCGCGCTTGCGCCCTAACTGAAGGTGCGGCCAGCAACCCACTGCCATACGAAATGGCTGCGACTCTGAAACAGAACAGCAAAGCGAGAACGGCAAGCACCAGAAAACAGGCGGAAACCATCTTTACCGATTCAACCCGAAACGAAAACGCACGTTGCATACTGCCTCCTTAGTTTCTCATTTGGCGCCAACCCGAACAGCGCCGTTTGTACGGGAGAGATGAGTCTGCGCCCTCTCCGCTTTTCATTTGAGAGAGACGCGAGGGAAAGAGTGTTGCCTGCACTCGAAGGTAAGATCGCAATGCTTGCATTGCTAACTGCCCGCGTTGTCTCGAGTCATCAGGTCAGGCAACCCTCTATACTCTTATGGAACGCTGTGGCTAAGGAAAGTTATGTCAATGGTTTATCAAGAGAGTTTGAAGATTTGTCAATTGGCATCAAGTCATGGCCCTTCGGTTTTCGAGCAAGCAGATTTGCACCGATGCGCCATCGAACAGGGATCAGCCCGAACACAACCGCTTGATCGGTGAATCTCTCTCATCCGTGTTTGTTGGGGTTCTATTTTATCTTTGCAAAAGGAGGGGTTTAGAGAGTTGCGAGGCTCCTGAGTGGCAGGCAGGTGTTGATAAAAAAGATCGCTGCGAGCAAGCCGTTCAAACGACTGCCCGCAGCGGGGAAGGGGGTGCGCTGTGAGTTTTCATCAACAGCGCGGCGCAAACCACTCGGCTACCGGCGCACTGCGAGCCGTCCGGTAGGGTTGCGTCTTCTGCGCCTATTTCGCCGGTAAGAAGGTACTCTTGAACACCAAATCGGCGACGCGACGACCTTGCGCGATGCCTTCGGTTTTATCGAACGACCAGTGAATGCCCAGATAGATACGGCTCTGCCCGTTCTCTTCTTCCGGTTGTGACAAGTTGGTAAAGCTGCGCGGCATCAACGGACGGGTGTTGCCTTGGTTGTCCATCGTCATGCCGTTGAACTCATCCGACACGAAGGTGAAAGCGATATTGTCCGTGCCATAGAATTTGCGCAGCGTCTGAAACAGTGCGCCGCCGAAAGCCGCGTGCCCCGACGGATAGGCCGGGAAGGGCGGCGTGAAGTTTGGCCCCATCAAGTTGCTGGCCGGAGCGCCGAGCGGTGAGAAGGTCGAGTCCCCTGCGGTGTCGTCGTTGCCATCACCTTGGCCGGTTGGGCCGGTTCCCGGATCGGCTTCGCGTATGCCGCCGACCGGACGCCAGAATTTATAGAAGTACTTCGACTCCCAAGCCGCGATGCCGGTATCGGCCATAGCGATATTGGCCAACGCCAGCAGCCGCGCCAACTCCAACCCGCTCGTCCCCATCTGATTGGCGATGTGGACAACAATTTGATTATACAGACGCGGCGGCGCGCACAGGCTGGGCGTCCCGTCATACGCCCAGAAGGTGCCGATTTGCGTCTGCTCTGCGGTGCGGGAGGTGGGCGTCGTGACGCCATCGCCGCCCAAGGCTTTCGCTTCATTGTACGCCTCGGTGTATTCCGGGCTATCCATTGGCGGCGGCGGCGGGATGCGGAACTGACTGGCCGATTTCATCACGAAGGGTTTGACCTGATCCCACTTTGCCCCTAATGCCAGCGGGATAAGACTGATTGGGTCTTGCCGCCAAATGCCGGGGTCATTAGCAGGAAGGTAATTAACATTGATCAGTAGCTCGGCGTGTTGCGAACCGTCTTTAGCACGCAATTGAAGAATCGTTTTGGCGACCAATCTGCCGAGCGTGACGCCATTGGCTTTGTCTGTGCCATCGGCAATCGCTCCCAAATCCTGCGCCAGCAGATCGCCGAAGGCGTCGGACTGCGAAGGATAGAGAGCCACTAAGGTATCGTGAGCCGTCTGCGCGATGGCCGCATCCAACGAGAGTTTGCTGCGGGTGCGCGGCTGGCCGATATAACTTCTGTAGGTTCCTGTGGCGGAGTTGATGACTTCAAAGACCGCGATCTGCAAGATGGCGATGGCGCGAATGGAACGCACCGGCCCGAGTTGTTCGCCGAAGACGTGATTGCCATCTGTCGGCGCGTGATCAAGGCCGCTGGCATTGAGGCCGATCTCGTTCCATCGCTGTATCGCGCTTGTTCCAGGCGTCACCGAATCTACTAGTAATTGGCGACGCGAAACAGGAGCCGGAGGCAGGGTGGCTGCTGGGCTGAAGCTGGTCCCCCACCACTGGCTGAACCCATCGGTGAGTTGAGCCATTCCGACCACCCCGGCAATGCTCATAAGACACATCGCCAGAATGAACACTGCCCACTTGCGGTTGTTATTGATCCTCATAGGTACTTCCTCCTAGTGGTAATCGTTCACGAACGGATTCCGGACATTCAAAACTGGCCGCCATGTACAGGCTTGGCTTGTGCGGGCCTATAGAGATTTCAGAAAAGTAACTATCTGCTGTTTTTGTGCGTCGGTTAGTCGGCGATAACGATTGACTACGAGCCGAGATTCACCGCCATGCTGAAGAATCGCGCTGGTAAGCGTAAGCGCGCTGCCATCATGCATCAGCCGATTGCGAGTGCGCAATCCCCAAAGAGGCGGCGTCCGTAATTTGTTCCGCGTTGACGGGCCGCCGTTTTGCACGATGCCATCGCCGGTTCCGACATCGTGTAGCAAAAAATCGCTGAACGGATGAATCGTCTTGTTGCCGAGCGCCGTCGGTACGATAAACAGCCCCCCGTTAATTGGCGTGCCGATGGCAGCCGTTGTCAGCGTCGGAACGTGGCAGATGGCGCAACCGATGGCCTCGAAGAGTTCTGCTCCGGCCTGCGCATCGGCAGTTGCAGCCAGCAACTCATCGCGCGACGGCGCTTTCGTAGCGCGCATAAAGCGAGCAAAGATTTCGATGTCAGCCCCGTCATCTTCAGGGTCGGCCACCGTGTCGTATCCGGCAATCGAATTGCCATTGGAGGTGTTTTCCGTTGGCAGCAAAGGGGAGGTGATGCCCATCTCGTTGAGATAAGCATCGGCGGAAAAAGAGACCAAGCTGGCGTGTTGGTTCTTCCAACCGAAGCGCCCAACGCGCAGCGCCCCGTTGGCTTCAAGCACCGGCACGAAGATCACTTCACCCTGAATTTGCCCGCGCGATTGCGACGGTTGGCGATTGGCGATGGCAATGAGCGTATCGTCGCTGATGGCTTCGACGAAACCATCGCCCAAGGTGTTGAGCGAAGCGCGAAAGGCGCGCACCGTGAAGCCGTCGAGCAGGTGTTCTTGCAGACGCGGGTCAATGGCGCGCGAATGTATGAGCGAGCCGCCCGGGTGCTCGATGAACGCCACGCCTTCAAATCGTCCGGCGCGCAATTCGGTGATCTGACTGATGCCGCCGGAAACCGGGTTCTGATGGCATTCGCCGCAGCCCTGTGCGTTATAGACGGGTCCCAATCCATCGGCGAGCAATTCGCGCTCGTCAAAGACTTCTCGGTCGGCTTCAAACTCCGCTTGCGTCACCAGCCCGTTGCTCTGATTGTCGAAACCGGTCGGCGCTTCTTCTGCCGCTTGCGGCAAAGGTGTAGGCCGAAACTCCAGTGCGTTGGTAACCGATTGCGGCCAGTTCATAGCCAGCGCAAATAACAGAACGAGCGATAATTTCAGAAGTCTCATATCGGTATCCTTTCGGGAGAGAGGGTGAGCGCACGCCCTGAGCCTCGCTACACCAATGCGCGATCATCGGTGTGCGAAGCGCATTGCGCTTGCGATGAGCAGCAAGCCGAGCAGAGGCAAACGGCTAGGGCGATTGGGAGAGATGCGGAGCGCGGTTCGATGCTCCGCCTATGAATCGGTCTTCAGCTCAGAGCCTTGCAGAGAGCGCACGCAAGGGGCGGCTTTCTCGTTTCGACTGAAGAGAAAGCTCTGAGCGATGCGGGCAGAGAGTTTCAGAAACGTCGAATGGTTCAGATGCAGCTCATGATGCGCGCCGCTCGGTGAATCTTCGACGGTTGGCGACTTGGGAAAGACAACCGCATGCGCCGAGGTTGCTGACTTGAGGCATTCGTCAAGTCACCGTGTAGAACGCTGCCGGTTCGCCAAGCGACGTTAAGAATCGGTTAAGGAAGCGTCGAGTTTTGTGAAGCTCAACGCCTCTGCTTGACATTTCTTCACAGGCCGTTCGAATGTATCAACGTTAAACTTCCTTGACAGGATGAAAGCGATCAAAGCCCGGCTCTCCCAATCTCTATATGAGGGTGTGCAATGAATCGGATACTGGTAATTGACGACGATTTGGATTTGTGCGAGTTGTTGGGGAAGTATTTGGAGCGCGAAGGTTTCGAGTTTGACCTCGCCCATCAGGGAGATCTCGGCCTCGAACGCGCGATGTCAGGAGAGTACGCGTTGGCCGTCCTCGATGTGATGCTGCCGGGACTCAATGGCTTCGATGTGTTGAGCCAGGTTCGCAGCAAATCGAACTTGCCGGTGCTGATGCTGACGGCGCGCGGTGATGATATTGATCGCATCGTCGGGTTAGAGATGGGCGCGGATGATTATCTGGCCAAGCCTTTCAATCCGCGCGAACTGATCGCCCGCATTCGCGCCATCCTGCGGCGCACCAAATCGGAACCCGGCGACCTGCACCTCCCCCCTCCTGAACGCTTGTCGCTGGGCGACATCGAATTGGATAAAGGTACGCGCAGCGTCGTGCGCGATGGAGAAGTCTTGCCGCTGACAACGGTCGAGTTCGATCTGTTGGAGGCGCTGATGCGTTGCGCCGGACACATCGTAGCGCGCGAAGAGTTGGTCAAATCCATCCTCGGGCGTAATTTTTCTCCCTTTGATCGCAGTATTGATACCCACGTCAGCAATCTGCGGAGAAAGCTCGGCCACCAGGTTGACGGCGTCGAGCGCATCAAGACGGTTCGCAGCGTCGGGTATATCTATGCGCGACCCGGAGACGCCGCCAAAGAATGATTCGCATGCGCAGCCTGTTTCTGAAAATTTTTCTCTGGTTCTGGCTGGCGATGGCGCTGGTTGTGCTGGCGCATTCGATAGCGGCGATGATGGTGTATGATCGCGGCGCCAAAGGCTTCGTCGGCAGGCAGCTTGAACTCTATGCGCTAACGGCGGCGGAAACCTATGAGCGCGACGGTCAAGCCAAGACCGATGCCTATCTGCGCCTCGTCGAACGCAACGGGCGGGCTCGCCTCCACCTGTTCGATACGAACGGCACGCAACTGGCCGGACGCGACGCGACGCCGCCCGTGCGGGCGCTCGCGCAAACCGTCGTTGCCGGTAGTGAAGAAGGGTTCGAACAGACGGCGCGCACCGACTTCATTGCCAAGCGAGTCTACACACCGACCGGCAGACTCCTTATCGTAGTCGGCGAAATGCAACGCCCGACCGGCATACGCTTGCCGTTTATGCCCGGCGTTTGGTGGGCGCAACTGCTCGCCGTACTGCTAACGACCGGTCTGCTTTGTTATCTGTTGGCGCGGTATTTGAGCGCGCCGGTCGTCAAACTGCGCGAAGCGACGCAACGACTGGCAGCCGGTGAACTCTCAGCGCGCGTCGGCGCAGCCAACCATAAACGGCGCGATGAACTGGCCGATCTGGGGCGCGATTTTGATGTGATGGCAGAGCGCATCGAAGCCTTACTGCAATCGCAACAACGTCTGCTGCATGACATCTCACACGAATTGCGCTCACCCTTGACGCGCCAGAAAATCGCCCTCGAACTGGCGCGCGAAGGCGAAGGGGAAGAGATGCAGTGGGCGCTTGAACGCATCGAACGCGAAGCCAATCGCTTAAATGATCTGACCAATCAATTGCTGGCGTTGGCGCGGCTGGAAAGCCGTCTTACGGTTGCCGAATCACTGCCCGTTGACCTCAAACATCTGATCGAAGAGATCATTTCGGATGCCGACTTTGAAGCACGCAATCAAGAGCGCGCCGTGCGGCTGGCGGCGAGCGCTGACTGTTGGCTGATGGGCAACGAGTCGTTGCTACATAGCGCCATCGAGAATGTCGTCCGCAATGCCGTGCTCTATACGGCAGCGGGAACCGAAGTGGAAGTTACCTTGCGGCGCGAAGCAATCGAGCAAGGCGCACAGGCCGTCATCCGCGTTCTCGATCACGGAGCCGGTGTGCCACAAGCCGCTTTAGCCAACATCTTTCGCCCCTTCTATCGCGTTGCCGAAGCCCGCGACCGCGCATCGGGTGGCGTCGGTTTGGGACTTTCCATCAGCCAACGCGCCGTCGCCGCACACGGCGGCACGGTGAGCGCCAGCAACGCGCCCGATGGCGGCCTCGCCGTTGAAATCGTCCTCCCTCTCGGCAATCCGTAAGGCAAGCTGCGAGTGCCCGAAGAATCTGACAACCCGCTAGTCACGCGAATCGGTGCGCCCCGCTTCTTGCTTCTCAATATCTGCGTTGATTGGAGCTGATTCGTGTGCTTGGTAGGTATCGTTGATTGTTGTCAGAGCGCAACTGGCTAGCGGAACATGTCTAGCTCGCGGGCGCGAATCAACTGGCGCGCTGTGCCTTCGCGCTCTGCAAATTCAAAGCCGCGAATGACGGCAACAGGAATTCCGGCGCTCTTTTTCATCACCAACTCGGCAGCCGACGCCAGTTCATCGGCGACGGCAATCACCGTGACGCTGAGCGGCCTGTGATGTTGATCGTACTGCCCGCGATAATCGAGCAGCGGTTGCAACCCCGATACGCCAATCGCTACGTTGACCAATCCTTCGCGCCACGGGCGACCGAAGGTGTCCGAAACAATCACCGCAAGTTGCGCTTTGAACTCCTTCTCAAAAGCCACTTGTAAGCGTTGCGCCGACGCGTCGGGGTCTTCCGGTAAGAGGACAACCGTGCCCGCCGCCGTGTTGGAGGCGTCAACCCCTGCATTGGCGCAAATCCAGCCATGCGCCGTCTCGGCAATCAATACGCCGCGTTCCATCCGCACGATGCGCCGCGATTCGCGCAACACGACTTCAACGGCGCGGGCATCTTTGCCGTACACATCAGCCCATTGCTGCGCTTTGGCAGAGGGCACGATGCCGTCGAGTTGCACCGTCCGCCCTTCGGCTTTCGAAACGACCTTTTGGGCGATG
The DNA here is from genome assembly GCA_964468725.1 of uncultured Clostridia bacterium. Lineage (GTDB taxonomy): Bacteria > Acidobacteriota > Blastocatellia > UBA7656 > UBA7656 > CAYXVU01. The sequence continues at coordinate 17,041 of CAYXVU010000017.1, read as the reverse complement.
ACAAAAATATCGTCGTCGCAGATGTCCATCTGTGCAGCGCGCATCGCTCCGACAATCAAACTTGCTAAGTCGTCGCCCGCCGAAATCTCCGGCAAACCGGTCACGCCTCTGATGCTGAGTTGCGGAGTCTGCATAACGAAAAGTTGAGTATCCCCTCACCTTGTTGCGCTGGATGGGTCACGCTGCGGGCACGCCCGCGCGCTTCACTCCCGGTTCCGGCGCTGGATGGTTGTCAGCAGGTTGTAGGCTTGTGTGCCGTGACCGCGCGCTAACAACGCCGTGACGTCGCTCGGCTCATCAATGTCGAGCGCGATGCGTTCATTTTCCACAAGGGCGCACCGCGCGCCAACGCCCGCCGCTTCTGCTTTGTGAAGCGCCAGCGAGTTCGGCCCGAAGTGTGAGGGAAACAGATCGGGCGGCGTGCGAAGGATGGCGTTCGTTCCTGTGCCGTCACGTGAGGGCACTAGCAAGACGGCGGGCGCGATGAGCGGAACGGCCAGCAGTTCATCAATATCTGCGCCGTGAATCAAGGGCACATCTGCAGGCAAGCGCAACACGCCATCGCAACCTTGCTCGGCGAGTTTTTGCGATGCCCAATCTACCGACGCGCTTTCGGAAATCTGCGCTTCTTCGATCAGCACCTCCCAACCGAGCGCCCGCGCCTCGGCAAGGGCTGGAGCATAGCTGCTTACCAATACGATACGTTCCGCCAGTGTTGTTTGCCCGACGGCGCGGCGAAGGTCTTCGAACATCGCCCAAACGAGCGCTGCGCGCTCATCGGCGCTTAGCAGTTCGCCGAGTCGCGTTTTAGCGCGTGCCGGGTCTTTGACAGGAATCAAGAGAGCGTTCATCCAGATCGAAGGTCAAAGGTCGTAAGTCAAAGGCCGAATCATAACCGGCAACCGTTCACTCTTCGCTTGCCGCAGAGATAACAAAACGCGCCAGCCTCTCTTTGTCGGCAAGGGTTCGCATCACGGTGTCAGTGGTGACGACGCGCAAGCCAAGCGCGGCGACCTGCGAACCGAGAAGGGCATCGCTTTCGTCCAGCACGAAGAGTTTGACGACATCGTGATAGAGCCGCGCCACGCCAACGGCGCTCACCTCGTGGCCGAGGTCTTTCAGCATCTCCGCTGTCGGCCCCTTGAGCGCGCGGCCTGCAACGATGGGCGTGATGGCAACGACCTGCGCAGCCGTTTCGCCCATCGCTTTGCGCACGCCGGGAACGGCAAGAATCGGAGCGATGCTGATAAAGGGATTGCTCGGACAAATGATGACCAGATCAGCATCGAGGATCGCCGTTTCGACTCCCGCCGCCGCCTGCGCCGCTTTGAGGTTGTCAAAGTGAATCGCGCGAATGCGCGGCTCGCACCGCCGCCGCACGAAGTATTCTTGCAGATGCATCTCGCCTTCATCCGTCACCACGCGCGTCGGTGTATAGGCGTCGCTCATCGGCAAGATGCGCGAGGCGACGCCGAGGGCGCGGCGAATGGTGTCGGTCACTTCGGTCAGCGTGCGACCCTGCCGCAACTCTTTGGTGCGGTAGAGGTGAGTGGCAAAATCGCGGTCGCCGAGGTTGAACCATCGCGCTTCGCCGTAGCGCGCCAGCCAATCCATGCAGGCGAAGGTGTCGCCCGCAATGCCCCAGCCGGTTTGCTCGTTGACGACGCCCGCCAACGTGTAAGTCACTGTATCAATGTCAGGGCAGATGCGTAACCCGACAAGCTCAATGTCGTCGCCCGTGTTAGCGATGATGGTGAGGGTTTCGGGCGGGATGACGCGGGCGAGTCCGAGCAAAAATTTCGCTGCGCCAATGCCGCCTGCCAGTGCGGTGATCTTCATTGCGATTCCAAGCCGAGAAGGCGAAAGCGACCCGTCTTGACCTTGTAGCGCCGGTTGATGCCAATCAGCATCACCGTCATGCGTTCGAGGGTGCGCGCACTCATCAGCCCACCAGCGTCGATGGCGCGCAATCCATCGAGAAAGCCTATGGCTTCCATCACGCGCACCTTCGCCTCTTTTTGATCGCTGGCGACAAAGACATCGCAACCGAGTTCGGCCTGCGGGTCAACGAGCAGATGCGCTGGTTCGGTCTTGAAGGCAGCGACCAACGGCAGAGATTCGGGCAAGCGGGCTTGCAGGTACTCGCTGCCCGACCCTTCGGGCAATTCTCGATACTTCGCGCCTTTGTCGAAAACGACGGGCACGGTGATATCGATCAGAACCGCATCGGCGCGAAAATCATGGTGATGCGCCGCCAGCGTTGCCTCCGCATAATCGAAAGGCACAGTGAGCAGTACGAACTCGGAACCGGCTATGGCAGCCTGATTGCTGCCATAAGTGATAGCTTGGCGACCGAGCAGGTGATTCAATTCTGCCGCCGCTTCCTGAGCGCGGTCTTCCGAGCGCGAACCGATCATCACCTGCGCGCCCGCCATCGCCCAGCGCAACGCCAACCCGCGACCTTCTTCGCCCGTTCCGCCAATCAATCCGACCGTCAGTTCGTTGATCTGCATCGCTTGTCTATCCTTTTGTCATCGAGTGAATGCAGGCTCAAGGTTGCCATCTGCTCGGAAAGGTGTCAACGCGTAGCCTTTCGTCGCCCCGCAGTTGCACGAACTTGCGCCCGCGCGACTATAATAGGGAGGAATACGAGAATACAGAATTCAGAATTCATAGGCGGCAGGGATTGCACTCAACGCACTAACTTCTTTACGGATTCTGTCTCCTGAATTCTACACCCTCGTATTCTTCCTTTCGTCACTCGACATGCTGGATATAGACGATCACATAAGCGACTACATCCGCGCGCAGCGTGTGGCGCGTCTGGCGACGGTTGACGAACAAGGTCAGCCGCTGGTCGTTCCCATCTGTTACGCTTTCGACGGCGCGCGACTCTATTCGCCGCTCGATGAAAAGCCGAAGCGCGTCGCGCCCGATCAGCTCAAGCGCGTGCGCAACATCGAAAGGAATCCGCAGGTGTCGCTTGTGATAGATGAGTACTCGGAAGACTGGCAGGCGCTTCGCTATGTCATCATCATTGGTCGGGCGGAGATGATCTGTCCACGACAACATCCGCAAACTCACGCGCAGGCAATTCGCCTCTTGCGCGAAAAGTATCCGCAATATCGGGCGATGACGATTGACGCGCGCGCCCTGATTCAAATCACCCCTCTGCGCATCAACCGATGGGCAGCGAGGAAGGAATCCATATGACAAAACCGATCCGCTTCAGCATCCAAACGCCGCCGCAGCATACGACTTGGGCGGAGTTACAAACGACATGGAAATTGATTGACGAACTGGGCTATGACGCCGCTTGGGTCTTCGATCACTTCTTTCCGATTTTGAGCGACCCGACCGGAGCGTGTTTCGAAGGATGGACGCTATTGGCGGCGCTGGCGGCGCAGACCTCGCGCGTCAAAGTCGGCGTGCTGGTCACCGGCAACACCTATCGCCACCCAGCGGTGCTGGCGAAGATCGGCGCGACCCTCGATCACACCACTGACGGACGATTGATTATGGGATTGGGCGCCGCTTGGTTCGAGATGGAGCACAACGCCTATGGCATCCCCTTCTACACCGTCGGCGAGCGCATCCGTCGCTCGGATGAAGCCGCGCAGATCATCAAGAGTCTGTGGACACAGAAACAGACGACCTTCGAAGGTCGCTACTATCAACTGAAAGACGCCTATTGCGAACCCAAACCCATACAGAAACCTTACCCTCCCATCATGATCGGCGGTTCGGGCGAGAAGCTGATGCTCAAGGTCATTGCCAAACACGCGGACATCTGGAATACCTTCGGCTCGCCCGCTGTCTTTCGCCATAAGATCGCCGTACTTGGCGAACATTGTGACGCCGTTGGACGACGGCTTGCTGATATCGAAGTATCCTGGGCGGGGCTGACCGTGATTACGGAGTCGCGGAGCGAAAAGGATGCGGCAGTCGCACGGATGGCAGCCGCTTTCGGAGCGCCGCCGGAACAGGTCGAGCCGGGGCTATTGGTCGGATCGGTCGCCGAGATCAGCGAACGGATTCATCGCCTCATCGAAGCCGGTGTGACCCATTTCATCCCCATCGCCAATGCCCCATTCGCTTCGTCAACGATTCGTCGCTTCGCGGAAGAGATCATGCCGACCTTTCGCCGTTGAGCGGGCTAAGAGAAAGGGGTGAGGCCGCAGTCCTCACCCTTTTCCGTCGAGAACTTCGCGCACTCGTCTGGCCAGCACATTGGGCGAGAAGGGCTTTTGCAGAAAGGTTTCGTTGGCATCAATGATGCCGTGCCGCACGACTGCGTCATCAATGTAGCCGCTCATGAAGATGACCTTCAGTTCGGGATCCTGAGCTTGCAGGTGTTGCGCAAGCTGCCGCCCCCCCATCTCCGGCATCACGATGTCGGTAATCAACAGGTGAATCGTTTCGGGATATTGTTCGGCAATCTGGATGGCGTTGCGACCATTGTCGGATTCCAATACGTGATAGCCATTCATTTCGAGAACCAGTTTGGCGATCTTGCGAACTTCACTTTCGTCCTCAACCAGCAGAACGGTTTCGTGTCCGCGTTGCACGTTGATTGATTGCTGCTCGCTGGCAGCCATCTCATGCTCAGCGATGGCCGGAAAAAAGATTTTGAACACGGTTCCGACTCCGACCTCGCTGTAGACTTCAATCAGCCCGCCGCTCTGTTTGATGATGCCGAAGACGGTGGCCAGCCCTAGCCCTGTGCCTTTGCCAATGCCTTTGGTCGTGAAGAAGGGCTCGAAGATGCGCGCTTTGACCTCCGCCGTCATGCCGAGGCCACTATCACTGATCGCCAACTGAATATAACGCCCGGCTTTGGCATCCGGGCGTATGCGACAATAATCTTCATCGAAGACGACGTCGCGGGTCTCAATCGTTAAGCGTCCGCCTTGCGGCATGGCATCACGGGCGTTGACGGCCAGATTGATAATCACCTGTTCGATCTGGCCGGGGTCAACTTTCACTGAAGGGAGCGAAGGCGCCAGAGCCGTCGTCAAGAGGATGTTTTCACCAATCAATCGCTGCAAAATCTTTTCGATGTGGACGACGACATCGTTCAAACTCATCACCTTCAATTCCATCACCTGTTTGCGGCTGAAGGCCAGCAACTGGCGAGTCAAAGAGGCGGCGCGGTCGCCCGCGTGTTGGATATTTTCCACCAGCGGGCGGTTGGTATCGTTGGACGGGAGGCTGCGGAGCAGCAAGTCGCCAAACCCCATGATGACGGTCAGCAGATTGTTGAAATCGTGAGCAATGCCCCCGGCCAACTGGCCGATGGCTTCCATCTTCTGTGACTGACGCAACTGCTCTTCGAGTTGCCGACGTTCAGAGACATCCGACCACGAGCCAATCACTTCCGCCGCTTTACCCTCCCGGTCGCGCAACAGTCGCTTTTCGTCGCGCACCCAAAGGTAGTCGCCGTCTTTGCGGCGAAAGCGAAATTCGAGCAGTTGATGTTCCTGCTCGTAGGGCAGGGCATGGGCTGCCAAAACGCGCTCCCGGTCTTCGGGGTGGATATTGGCGATCCACCAGTCTGTGCCAATGGATTCCTGCGCCAAGTAGCCGGTCAGGTCGAAGACGTTTTCGCTGGTCCAAGTGTGTACGAACCGATCATCGGCGAGGCGCAAGGCATAGATAACCGCAGGGCTGTAGGAGACAAAGCGCTGCACCTCTTCTTGAATGCGTTTTCGTTCGGTGAACTGGCCGATCTGTTTGCCGATTGCATCAAGCGTGTCGAGCAAGCCTTGATCGGCCTCCTGAAGGTTGTGCGCCATACAAATCAGCACCCCTGTAACCTTGTTGCCAAGCAGAATGGGAAACCCGATAACCATGTCATATCCAGCATCAACGGCCAGCGCAGCACGTGGGAAGATAGATTTTGCAGGAACCAGCGGAATCAACTGCGGCTTGCCTTGTAGCCACACCTGCCCAGGCGCGCCTTCGCCCAAGCCATAAACCCGATGACGCCCTTTGGTCACCATCTCCGCCAGTGCCGCGTTCGGGGTATGCCAGCCATCAACGAAGCGCATCACATCGGCGCGTTTATCCAGTTCCCATATCTCTCCGAAGTCCCAGCCTTCCGATTGGCACAACGCCTGAATGACGCCGGGCGCTGCGTCGGCCAACGAATCGGAATCGGCCAGCACGCGACTAATCGCTTCTTGGGTGACCAAACGGCGTTCAGCGCGTTTGCGCCCGCTGATGTTGGTCGCCGTGCCAATCCATTCGCGCACCTGCCCGCTTTCATCAAAGACCGGCACGCCGCGCGCCTCATAGTAGTGATAGTTGCCATCGGCGTTGAGCTGCCGGTATTCGAAAAACAGCGGCGTGCGCTTCTCCATTGCCTCTTGCCATCGGCTCAGAACGCCCTCCCAATCATCTGGGTGAATGCTGTCGAGCCATCCCCAGGCATACAGCATTTCGCCGCGTTGAGGAAAGATCTCAGCGTTGGTGGCTTCAACGAGATTGCCCTCGGCATCGGCACGCCAGACGATCTGCGAGGTGGCCAAGACCAGCGAACGATAGCGCTCTTCTCCCTCTCGCAATCTCTCTTCTGCCCGTTTGCGTTCGCTAATGTCCACCAAAACATTGACGCCGCCAAGCAGCTTGCCACTCTCGTCGTGCAAAGACGTCGGATGTGCCATATAGGCGACACGCGAGCCGTCCGGGCGTTCGGCTACTCCCTCGATGCCGCGCAGCGCGCGGCCTTCTTTTAAGGCCACTGCCATAGGAGATTGATCGAACGGCAGGGAGGAGCCGTCGGTGATAAACGACCTATGCGAGCCACACCAACGATCTTTGCCGATCTCCGCAGGGCGTCCCCACAATTCGATGGCGGCCTCGTTATAGAGGGTGACGTAGCCTTCGGCATCGGTGGTGTAGACGGCTACCGGCAAAGCGTCTACCAATTGGTGATAGAGTCGCTCGCCTTCGCGAATCTTGTCTTCGGCGTGTTTGCGAGCCGTGATGTCGGTGATGGTGAGAAAGGCCAACTGATTGCCGTTTGGTTCGCGTACCAAGGCTCCGCCGTAGCTGAAGATGCGCTCCCAAGGTTTGTCGAGGCGGCGAATCCGCAGATCAACATTCCGTAAGGGCTCGCCGCGCAGGACGCGCGGCAGCGGCCATTGGTCGAAAGGCAGCCTGTGGCCATCAAGGGAGGAGACTTCGAAGATTATTTCAAGCTCCTGCATCTTTGACGGAGCCTCTTCGATGCTCTGCAGGCCATGCATCTGTAAGCCTGCGCGGTTCCAATGCAGCAACCGACCGGTGTGATTGGCAATAATCAGACCCTCCGTGAGGTTTTCGATCACCGTCTGCAATCGCTCTTCGCTCTCACGCAGAGCCTCTTGCGAACGCAACCGTTCGCTGAGGTCGCGCAGGATGACGGTGAAGAGCTTTTGCCCCCCGACTTCGATTTGCGCGACCGATGCCTCCATCGGAAACTCTGTGCCGTCGGCACGCAGCCCGGAGATCAAGCGCAATTCGCCCATCTCTTTGGCTGCCCCATCCGCCTGACCGTAAGCGCGCATATGCTCGCGGTGTAAGAGGCAGAAGCGTTTGGGGATGAAACGCTCCAACAGGTGTCCGACAGCCTCTTCCGCCCGCCAGCCGAAGAGTTCTTCCGCCGCCGGATTAAAGAGGGTGATTCGTTGCTCTTCGTCTATGGTGATGATGCCGTCCATCGGCGAATTGATGATGGCCGAAAGCCGCTCTTCACTCTCCAACAGGGCGGCGGCGGTGCGCTGCCGTTCGATGGCGTAGCGAATGGCGCGTCCGAGCAACGGAGCTTGCAACTGATTCTTTACCAGATAATCTTGTGCGCCTTCTTGCAAAGCGGCCAGCCCTACCTCCTCATCTTCCAGCCCGGTCAGCACCAAAACCGGCACGCCGGGGATGCGACGAAGGAGTTGTTGAAAGGTCGCCGCCCCACTCGAATCGGGCAGCCCCAAATCGAGGAGGATGACATCGAAGGCCTTCGCTTGCAGGCACAGCAAGGCGTCGCCCAACCGTTCGACGATGGTCAGATCAAAAGCGACGCCGCGCACATCGGCGAGCGTCTCCTGCAACAATAGCGCATCGGTGGCATTGTCCTCGACTAACAGGACGTGGATGGCAGCTTGTTCGCTCATACCAGTACCGGAGGTAAGGTGACGACATCGAACCAGAACTCGCGCAGCGAACGCAGGATGTGCGTGAACTCTGCAAAGTCAACCGATTTGACGACGTAACAATTGGCATTCAGGCCATAGGCTTTTAAGACATCATCCTGCGCTCTCGAAGTGCTGAGGATGACGACCGGGATGAGGCGCAGTTCTTCGTCTTTTTTGATCTCCTCAAGGACTTCGAGGCCGCCCTTCTTCGGAAGATTCAAATCCAACAGGATAATGTCAGGGCGCGGCAGCCCGGCATATTTCCCCTCTCGGCGTAAAAAGGAGAGCGCCTCGACGCCGTTTTCAACCAGATGCAGGCGGTTGCGTACCTGCGACTGATCGAGCGCTTCTTGAGTCAACAGCGCGTCGGTCGGACTGTCCTCAACAAGGAGAATTTCGATGGTACGATAGGTCAGGTTACCGGTCATAATGGCCTCTCTTCTTGTAGGTGGTGGAGGTGCGGATCGTCGGGCAAACTGAACGAAAACGTCGCGCCTTCGCCGAGCAGGGATTCGACCCACAACTCCCCGCCGTGACGCGCGATAATGCGTTTGCAGATTGCCAGACCGATGCCCGTTCCCGCGTATTCCGTGCGGGTGTGTAAACGTTGAAAGATACCGAAGATGCGTTCGAAGTATTGCGCCTCGATGCCAATGCCATTATCGCGAACCGCAAAGACCCAACGGTCAACTTGCCGCCAGGCGCTGATGTGAATGCGCGGCATTTCGCGGCGAAACTTGATGGCATTGCCGATCAAATTTTGAAAGAGCAGAGCCAGTTGCGTCGGGTCGGCAATGACCGTCGGCAACGGGTCATGAGTAATCTGCGCCTGGCTTTCTTTGATGGCCACTGCCAGGTTGGCCAGCGCCGTTTCGAGGGTGCTGATGCTCGTCACGCTTTGTAACTGCCCGCCTCTGTTTTCGATGCGCGAGAAGGTCAATAAATCTTCGATCAACGTTTGCATGCGCCGCGCACCGTCAACCGCATGAGCGATAAATTGGTCGGCGCGGGCATCCAGTTGTCCTTCATAGCGACGCTGCAAGAGTTGCACACTGCCAGCGACGGCGCGCAGCGGCTCCTGCAAATCATGCGAAGCGACATAGGCGAATTGTTCAAGGTCTTGATTGGAACGCGCCAAATCCTCTGTGTAGCGGCGCAACTCCCCTTCCGTACGTTTGCGTTCGGTGATGTCGCGCAGAATGACGGTGAAGAGTTTTCGCCCCCCGACTTCGACTTGCGAAATTGAAGCCTCCATAGGGAACTCTTTGCCGTTGGCACGCCGTCCGTAAATAGCGCCGCCCTCTCCCATGTGTCTGGAGGTCGCTGACGTTAGACCAAAGGCGCGAATGTGTTCCGAGTGCGCGGCGTAGAAGCGTTCGGGCAGTAGGCGGTCGAGCGTCTGCCCGATAACCTCATTTGCCGAGTAGCCGAAGAGTCGCTCGGCTGCGGGATTGAAGAGCCTGATACGCTGCTGTTGGTCAATGGTAATGATGCCATCCATCGCCGAATTGATGATGCCGAACAGACGGTTTTCACTCTCTTGCAGCGCTGCAACCGCGCGCCGCCGCGCGCTGTCCGTGTGATTTAACTGCCAGGCGCTAAACCAAACCATCATGCCCAAAATGAGGATGCTGGTGGTCGCAAAGAGGGCGACACCAAATGATGTGTCATACCATTTCAAGCGCTCACCTTGCCAACGGAGCCAACCGGCGACGATGGGCAAAAAGATGACCAAGGGCAGAAAACGACGCGCTACCACACCGCCTGTGGCCGAACTGCTTATCACCGCCATCACCCCAACCTCCGGGCGGCGGTGCAGCAGGCCGACTCCGAGTAGGAGGAAGAGCAACACCGTATGAATGGCTTTTGAGGAGTAGATAGCCAGATAGTGAACGGCCTCGACGCTGAAGAGATAACCCTCCAACACTAACCCACACAGGAGGATGAGGGCCAACGCCAGAAATTGATCAAGGTATCCATAGCGTTTGGCCGGAGTCGCCTGCCACAGAAGAGCGATGCTGAGCAAGAGAAAGCCCAGATTCGTGCTCCACGACAGAGGTTCAGGGTGGGTTTGCTCAATGACCGACAACGCGTTCGGGAAGAGCAAGCGGTCGAAGCCGAAATTGAGATTGGTGATGTACTCGACTAGGATCAACACGCTGATGATGAGCACGACCAGACTGCAACTCCGCGCCGCCATCCGGCGGCGCGATTCGGCAAGTGATGCGGAGACGGTACGACTCGCCGCACCCAACAACAACAGCGCCGTTCCGGCTAAAGCGAAGCACAGCGCCGTCATCGGTTTCAGCGGCGCAGCTCCGGGAATCAGGCGGATAAGTGCCTGCACATTGAATGCCCAACCACAGAGAGCCAGGCTGGCAACCAAAATCACGAAAGCGCCCTCAAGGTTGGCGAAGAGTCGGTAACGATCAATCCGCTTTATTTCAATGTTCGCTGATCCACTCATGGCTGAATCATCTGTGATGGCTGTCCTACACAACCTTGTTTAGCGTACAGTCGCCCAGACGGTAGTCGTGGATTTCCTGACTTGGAGACCTACAGAGGCTGACGTTTAGGGGACTATTTTCCCGCCTCGCTTCGTAGTGCAGCCAAACGAGCTACAGCACAAAGCGATTCAGCGGAGAGATTGGTGCCGAATGTGGTGGACCGCAAGGACAATGATCCTTGCAGAAACGGCATCTCTCGAAAGGCGCGCGGCTCAACTGGCCGCACCTCCTAAAGCACTGTTACGCGATATTTGACGGAGCCCGGTTGATCAGTGCTTCACAAACTAGCTTCTTTTTTCTCTCGAAAGCTGCCTCGCCGCAGTAAAACTTGCCAATAGAGCTACTATCGGAACAGCCTTTTCCAGTGTTACGTTGACACTGGCTCGTAAGCCTGGGCCGCCAGAAGGGTTCGTGTTGACCCTGCCTCTGAGGGCGTTGGGGATAGTGGGTAGGATGGGATAAAGATTGTCCGCAAAGCGGAAAAACGGTGAACAGCCGCAGAGATTACGACCAACCATATAAGGAGGAGGATATGGATGATTCGCAAATTCGTTCATGTCGGCTTCCCAACTCAGAATAAATTCAAGCAATCGAACGTTTCGGAGGGGAAGACCTCATTCGTTTGACTGCTATCGTCAAGCGCTCTATAGCGATCGAGTTCCAATATCAACATTCCAACGAAACTTCTCTATTTGTACTGGGTTCAGAAATCATTCGGTTGGCGATAGGTTTCAGGTAATCTGAGGCGACAGCTCCTACGATGTCAACTTCTCCGAACCCAATGCGTTTCCATTATCGTCCTTTTCGATTTGCAGTCAAGCCTCTAATTTATGAGGCAATGTTCATGTATGACCTCGTGGACTTAGATAGAGCAGGAGTGTCCCTAACCGATTTTGCTGGCGAGATTGCTTAGCTGGTCTTCCCCGATTCGCAAGATCGAGAGCCTGTCTCATCTAGCCCTACTCGGTGGAACGCCCGCTCATTCATCTCCATGTCAGTCGTTGTGCTTGAGACTCCTCAGCCCGCGTGCTATATTCTGCGCGACTTTGTGGCCGATGGTTTAGCGATGGAACTCAAACTCAAACGAGAAATCATGGATGCCGCAGGCATCAGCCGCGCTCTCTCGCGTCTGGCATCGCAAATCGTTGAGCAAAACGATGGCACGAAAGATTTGCTTCTCGTCGGCATTCGTCGGCGCGGCGTCCCGCTGGCGCAACGCCTTGCAGAAAAGATTGAACAGTTCGAAGGTGTGCGCCCGCCCACAGGGCAACTCGACATCACGCTCTATCGTGATGATCTCTCAACCGTCGGGCCGCGTCCGGTCGTCAACCGCACAGAGATTCCCGCCAACGTCACCGGCAAATCCATCGTCTTGATTGATGATGTGCTCTACACGGGGCGCACGGTGCGCGCGGCGCTCGATGAGTTGATTGATTTCGGACGCCCTCATCGAGTCGAGCTTGCCGTATTGATTGATCGCGGCCACCGCGAATTGCCCATCCAAGCCGATTACGTTGGCAAGTATGTGCAGACCAGCGAGGCGGAAATCGTCAAAGTGATGCTGGCGGATTACGATGAAGAAGAGCAGGTCATCGTCGTTGAAAAAGAGTGATAGGCATCCGTTGTCAGGCGCCCGTTGTCCCTTGTTTTTAATGAGCGGCAACCGACAACGGACGATGGACAACTGATAACGTGGCATTTACGCGTAAAGACCTTCTTGGCATCCGCGACCTCGCACCCGAGGAAATCGAAACCATCCTCGATACAACCGAATCATTCAAAGAAGTCTCCACTCGTTCAATCAAAAAGGTTCCGACGCTGCGCGGCAAGACGATCATCAATCTCTTTTTCGAATCCTCAACTCGCACGCGCACGTCATTCGAGATTGCCGCCAAGCGGCTCTCCGCCGATGCCATCAACATCTCGGCTTCCTCTTCTTCGGTCACCAAAGGCGAAACCTTGATAGACACGGCGCGCAATCTGCAAGCGATGGCTCCCGATGCCATCGTCATTCGTCATCCTTCTTCGGGAGTGCCGCATCAATTGGCGCGCCTGGTCGAAGCTGCCATCATCAACGGTGGCGATGGCGCGCACGAACATCCGACACAAGCGCTTCTGGACGCTTATACCATACGCGAACGCAAAGGTCGGATCGGCGGATTACACATTGCCATCATCGGCGACATTACCCATAGTCGCGTCGCACGCTCGAATGTCCATCTGCTGACCAAACTCGGCGCTCATGTGCGCATCGCCGGGCCGCGCACCCTGATTCCGCCTGATTACGCGGCTCTCATCGGTGATGCAGAAGGCTCGCTAACCGTGTGCGACCATCTGGAAGATGCGATTGCCGGAGCCGATGTAGTGATGATGCTTAGGATTCAGCGCGAGCGCATGAATGATGCGTTCTTCCCTTCGCTCAAAGAGTATTCGATTCAGTATGGGCTGACGATGAGGCGATTGGAGATGGCGGCAACCGATGCCCTCGTTATGCATCCGGGGCCGGTCAATCGCGGCGTCGAGATCAGCAGCGAGCTCATAGACGGCGTGCGTTCGTTGATCCTCGATCAAGTAACCAACGGCGTTGCCGTGCGCATGGCAATTCTCTTTCTATTAGTCGGCAGAGGCGAAAGCAGCGAATGAAATTGGTCATTAAAAACGGCAGAATCATTGATCCGGCAAACCAAGTTGACGAGCTTGCCGACTTGCTCATCGAAGATGGCCGCATAGCGCAGGTCGGCGCAGACTTGCGGGCGGACGGAGCCGAAATTTTCGAGGCTGAGGGCTGCATCGTTGCGCCCGGTTTTGTCGACCTGCACGTCCATCTGCGCGAGCCGGGCGAAGAGTATAAAGAGACGATTGCCAGCGGTTGTGCGGCTGCCGTCGCCGGTGGCTTCACTTCGATCTGTGCCATGCCCAATACCAAGCCGGTCAATGACAATGCTTCGATCACGCGGTTTATCATCGAAAAAGCCCGCGAAGCGGGGCTAGCGACAGTCTACCCTGTCGGCGCAATTACGCGCGGCTCGGCAGGCGAAGAACTGGCCGAGATGGCCGAGATGAAATCGGCGGGCGCAGTCGCCGTCACTGATGACGGTCGTCCGGTGATGAATTCGCAAGTCATGCGCCACGCGATGGAATACGCGCGCGATCACGGGTTAGTAGTCGCCGATCATTGTCAGGACTTACAACTTTCGGCGGGCGGGGTGATGCATGAAGGTCGTTATTCGACTCTGCTCGGCTTGCGCGGCATGTGTTGTCTGGCCGAAGACAGTCATGTTCATCGCGACATCTGTCTGGCTGAATTGACCGGCGCGCACATTCACATCGCGCACATCTCGACGAAAGGCGCGGTTGAGATGGTTCGCGCAGCCAAGCGACGCGGCCTTCGGGTCACCTGCGAAGTCACTCCGCATCATCTGGCGCTTACGGATGCCGCGGTTACGGAATTTGATACCAACACCAAGATGAACCCGCCTCTGCGTTCGGCGGAAGACCGCGCAGCGCTCATCGAAGGTGTGGGCGACGGCACGATAGACGCCATTGCGACCGATCATGCTCCGCATCACACAGATGAGAAGATGTTGGAATACGATCACGCGCCATTTGGTGTGATTGGTTTGGAAACGGCGTTGGGAGTCGCGCTCACCCTGCTGCATCATCAACAAGGTATTTCGCTTGCGCGCCTCGTCGAGATGTTAACGATAGGGGCTGCGCGGGTCTTTTCATTGCCTTGTGGGACGCTAAGCGCGGGCGCGATTGCCGATGTAACCGTCTTCGACCCGGACAGAGAATGGCAAGTCGAGGCGCAACGATTTAAGTCTCGAAGCCGCAATACGCCGTTCGCTGGTTGGAAGCTGCGCGGCGCAGTCGTCGCTACCTTTATTGCCGGAAAGAGAGTCTTTTGCGCCTGATGCCGATTTCCTCATTCCAACCTGGCATTGTACCGCTGAACAGAAAGGCGACCAATCAAGTCCGCAGCCCTTCGTCGAACCTGCGTTTATCCCTCGTCCCTCTCTTCATCGCCTCTGAGTGGTGAATCCGGCAACCCTTTCCAGTCCTTCAATCCTCTCAGGGTTCATCGCCGGGATGGTATGTGCGTTCGAGATTGGCTTTTATCTCTTCGAGTGAGAACCAGGCAGGTTTCATTTTGCCTTGAGCATAGAGTGGAGCCTGATCGAAATAGTGGGGCGATTGCGGGTCGCCGCTTTGGCCGAACACCATCACGGAACGGGTCTTCATCTGCGGATTCATCTCGATGATGCTGACGTATGAATGGCCTAAGGTGCCATAGCGCCGCTTCTCAGCCTTCACCCTGCGCCCGAAAAACCAGACCATGCCTAATTGGTGGGCTTGACCGCCTGCGATGGCGAAGCTCGGTTTGGCATCGTCAAATGGAGCGTCTCCGCTCGCATCGGGTCGCTGTAATCTGGTGAGCTCGCCCCAAGCAACCTGCCAGGTTCCCCAATCTCTTTCCAAATCTTCTGTCGCTTTCTCTAGCCCATTTATCCGCGCCCCTTGCTCAATCTTGACCGGCGCGAAGGGAAAGAAATAGGGCGGTTGATACCACCACTGTCTATAGACATTGCTGTGATAGAAAGAGAAGAGCGTCATCGCTGTTGATTCAATCGTGCTGATCTGATTCCAAGCGCTGAGTTGCATAATAACCGGGCGGAGTCGTTCGGCGCGCGCGGCATCTCTTTTCTTCAACGCCTCCCATTCAGCAACCAGCAGCGGAATCTCTGTTTCGGCTTCATAAACGCGCGTGTCAAAGGCTAGACGTTCTATGTCATCGAAGGTGAATCTCTCTTTGCTCGACAGAATCCGGCGCGAAACGCGTGAGCGCGGGGTATCGGTCTCGAAGATCATGTACCTAGGGTAGTCTGCCTTTCGGGGATTCTCACCGCTGGTGGTTGCGAAAGGGCTTGAGTTGCAATTTTGCACAAAGCCGCTCTTGGGATTGAGCACCTGCGGCAGTTCTTCGAGCCTGTGGTAGCCCTGCCATTCGGTTTCGGGATTGCTGCCGTCAACCGGATTCGACCAGTCGAACTTCGTCGAACGGCGCGGTATGGTGCCACTATAAACGTAAAAGATGTTCCCCTCGCGGTCGGCATAGATAGTGTTATAGTTGGTCAATGCGAGGTGCGAGAGCGCAGCTTTGAACTCTTTCAAGGAACGCGACTTGCTCATTTGGTAAATCTGTTGATAAAAGCCGCCTGACGCAGCCGTCGCGATATTCAGAGCAATCTGTTTCCCCTCCCTCTCGGCAACAATCGGGCCATGATGCGTTTTACGAAGCCGAAACTCTCTCTCTTCGATTCTGTTGTCGGTTTTGATTTTGATAGTTTCCGTCCACTCGGTTGCTGTGCGATAGCCTTTCCCATAGCGGTAGGCAAGGGAGGTTTTCGGGTCATCAAAGGTCTCTCGGTAAAGGTCATAGTAATCTGCATAATTCGTCGTATGCGCCCAACCTAGATGGTCATTGTGACCGGCAATTGGGAAGGGCGCGCCTAACCACCCTTCGCCGGAAAAGTTCCAGCCCTCCTCGCTGTGTAGGTGCGATTCGTATAATTGTTCCTGCCCGAAAAAGTAGACGTGCGGATTGCTAAAGAGGATAGCGTGACCAGATGCGCTCCTGCGCGGGCTGATCGCCCAAGCGTTCGACCCTTTTGGCGATTCCCGCACGGCTTTCTGCATCTCTCCCTCTTCAAATTTCACATACCCCTCATTAAAAACCCATGGAACGACGCTGCCAGCGGCCAGTAGATGCCAAGGTTCAAAGCGCGTAATCAATTTGGGCTTGACCTGTGAATGGCGCGCCAGAAAGTAGTTGAGCCCCTCACAGTATGCGTCAATCAAACGGCGAAACGGCAGGGGTGAATTATCGTATTCGGCTTTTGCATAGTGAACCACTTCAAACTGTCGGACGTGCAAGTCGTCGTTCAAGCTCTCTGCGCCATAGATTTCAGCCGCCCGGCCAATGGCACGGATGTAGTTGTCTTCAAGCTGCTCGAAATTGTCTTCTGCTTGTGCGTAGGCGAGGCCGAATACGCAACTCGCGTCTGTTGCGCCATAAATGTGCGGCACGCCGTAATGATCTCTGTAGATAGTAGTCAAGCGGGCAAGCGGCGCGGATATGATGTGTGGCGGGTCAGTCGTTTGAGCCATGAGGGTTGGGGCTGACCAGCTGAGCGTGAAAAGCAAAGCGCTGTAAACTTGGAGTCTCTTTATTATCTTCATACAAAACTCTCTCTTGAGCCGTTTGCGGCCCAATAAAACCTTCCATCGGATCAGAGTCAGTGAGCTTCAGCGAACTCTTACGAGATCAATTTCAATTCTGGATTGCTTCGATCTGCTCGCAAA
>CAYXVU010000016.1:0-44620 GCA_964468725.1 uncultured Clostridia bacterium | reverse complement strand
CTACACCGGCAATCGCGCCCGATGCGCCGCACAAAATGACGGTGCAGCCGGTAAGAGCTTCCCGGTCGTCAGCGTGGCCGACGCGCAGCGGCGTGACATCGGTGAGGGAACCAGCAGAAAGCAAGCGTCGCGTAGTAAGTTTTCTGGTCATGTCATTGAATTGATGGCTGCTCTTCCCCGCTTCTCGCTAGTCATAACGTTTTCGCCTACGAGATGAAATGTACCCGAACAACCATTCGCTTCCATTTTCTCCAGTTGAAGTTCTTCGTGCAAATCAGTGTTCGCTGTAGTAGAATGTCGCCGCCTTTGGAAACATATCTATATCGTGCCGCCCCGATCTTTTGGCGGCTTTCTGTAAGCGATTCGTTTTTTGCGGAATCTAAAATGCTGACGAACCTTATGCGCGCATTTTGATTCCGACAACGAAGGCGACAAAAAAGAATATCCATCCCGCCGCCGGATCAACATTCCCTCTTTGACTCCGGTCGTTTGAACTATCCGTTTGACCTGATGGTTTTTCAACACTCTGGCCGCGTTGTGCGCGTAGTCCGAAGCCGGAGCAAACGCCGCCTTCAAGACCACAGTCGCACCATCTACCGGAAGGTTGGGAGTGGCCAGCCAAAACGACAATCGTCGAGAGCGATGAGGGGTTGTGATTGCTGTTTTGAGGAGACAAAAATAGTAGCGGAAAAGCGAAAATGCAAAGCGCGGCAAACAATACGAATCGTATTCTCATAGAGTCATTCTCCTTGAAAGGGTTCGCTGGCCACGATGTATCAGCCAGAACAATTGGTTTGTGTCAAAAAGTGATATTGAGCCATTTTGCTCGGTTTCCCGGCGGGGGCGCAGACAGGCCGCGAGGGTATGCAGAGGGAACAGTAGCATGTCCTCAAAGTCCTCTGCGCCCCCTCCCGGAAACCGGCCAGCGATGATGGAGAGGCTAAGTCTATCCCTGTGCCTGCCAAGTCGCAAGCGCAGCCCCAATGAGCCTTTTTACAGCAAGCTGCGGAGAGCGAACCTCATCGCGATCAGAAAACGAAGTCACCCGATCTATTTCTTAGCAAGTGCCTAAGTGGGTGAGGAAAAACTATTGTAATGGTCTAAGCCCCATGCTATAAAGGCAGCACCTCAAATTTGCCCCTGCCCATAGTACCGCTGAGGGTGTCAGAATCAATTAAATAGAAGGTTACGTTCAACGATGGAAGCGTTCTTCGCCAAACGGAATTGATTCGCAGCGTGCTGGCACAGTTCCCCGTTCCGGCATTTTCTTAGTTGAGGAGAAAAGATGGCAGCTCCGGTCGTAATGTATGAACAGGAGTATGAGCAACTCAAAAGCGTCATTTCGCGCTTGTGCGCCGATGCCAATGCCAAGTTCGTATTCCTAGTGGATAAAAACGGGCAGCAGATTGCCGCCTGTGGCGAAATGACAAACCTCGACACGACGAGTCTGGCAAGTCTCACGGCTGGCAACGTCGCGGCCACTGATGGTCTCGCTCACCTGATTGGCGAGCGCGGCTTTCCGGTGCTCTCTCACGAGGGCGAAAAAGAGAACATCCATATCTCGGTCGTTGCTTCGCGCGTCATTCTGGTCGTCATCTTTGACGAACGCTCCAGTCTCGGACTGGTGCGCTTGCGCGTCAAACGTGCCAACGGCGAGATGACCAGCGTCTTCGACGCCATAGACAGCAAGATTGCGCGCGAACGGGATAAAGGTCTCGACTTCGATTCGCCATTTGCCGAAATCACCGAAGAAGACATTGAGGCTCTGTTCAATTGAGCAAGCCTATTGCTTGTGCCTGCCCCTCTTTGAGTGGTGCTTTTCCGGTAGCAACCGTCACCGGTTTTTAGATAAGGGAAAGAGCCTTGACGTTCATAAACTACGCATCACGGGAAATCAATTGCAAGATCGTCTATTACGGGCCGGGTCTCGGCGGTAAGACGACAAATCTGCAATATATTTACGATACGACTGCCGCCCAGTCGAAAGGCAAACTCATCAGTTTAGCGACAGAAACCGACCGCACACTCTTTTTCGACTTCTTGCCGCTAGACCTCGGCACGGTTCGCGGCTTCAAGACGCGCTTTCATCTCTACACCGTTCCCGGACAGGTCTTCTACGACGCCAGCCGCAAGCTGATTTTGAAAGGCGTAGACGGCGTTGTCTTCGTCGCCGATTCGCAGCGTGAACGTATGGATGCCAATATCGAATCCATGTACAACCTCGAAGACAACCTCAAACAACACGGTTACGAGCTTGATAAAATTCCGCTCGCCCTGCAATTCAACAAACGCGATTTGCCCAACATCATCGCGTTTGACGATCTGAAGAAAGAGTTGGCGCGTAACGGCGAGCCGATCTTCGAAGGCGTCGCTAGCAAAGGCATCGGCGTATTTGAAACCCTCAAAGCGGTTGCCAAACAGGTGTTGATGGAGTTGCGAAAAAACGGGAGTTGAGCCAGCCGTGCGCTGCCCTACTCGTTGCGGTAGACGCGCGGCACACGCTCGCTGATGCCGCAGGTCACTTCGTAAGAGATGGTTTCCAAATCCACCGCCATCGCCTCTGCCGTGATGGCGTTTTTCCCCTGCCGACCGATGAGGATCGCCTCATCACCGATTGCCACCCCGGCAATCTCTGTCACATCCACAATTGTCAAATCCATGCTCACACGCCCGACGATGGGAGCAAACCGACCGCGCACCATCACGCGCCCGCAATTCGACAACCCGCGCCGCAATCCGTCTTCATACCCGATGGGCAAGGTGGCAATCCGACTGTCGCGCTCGGCTACGAAGGTGCAGCCATAGCCGAGCGGCGTGCCCGCTGTAACCGTCTTTAACAAACTGATGCGCGAGTGCAGTGACAGCACCGGTCGCCAATCAAGCGGCGCAATCGTCGGATTCGTCGAATCCCCCCAAAGGCCGTAGAGCAGGCCGCCGAGCCGCACCAGATTGCCGCGCGCTTCGGCGTAGGCATGGGCGGCGGCGCTGTTGGCTTGATGAATCCACTGCGGTTGAAAGCCGTGCGCGTGCACCCGCTCAAGCGCTGCCGTAAACCGCACCATCTGTTCTTCGGTGTAGGCGAGTTGGTCGGGTGCATCCGCCGCCGCAAAGTGCGACATCAAACCATCGAGTTTGACGTGATTGAGCGCCATCGCGCGGCGGAGAAACTCTTCCAATCGGGCAAATGGAACGCCGAGCCTGCCAAGCCCTGTGTCTACCTTCAGGTGATAAGAAGCAACCCGCCCGGCGGCGCGTGCGGCTTCGTTAAGGCGCTCCAGCAGATCAATCCGATAAATAACCGGCGTGATGTTGTGGGCAAGCAGAAACGCCTCTTGCCCCTCCCAAAATCCGCCGAGGCTCAGAATCGCTTGCTCGATTCCGGCGTCGCGCAAGCGCAGCCCCTCTTCCGGCAAAGCGACACCGAACCACTCTGCGCCCGCCGTCGCCAACGTGCGCGCACAGGCGATTGCACCATGACCATAGGCATCGGCTTTGAGCGCCGCCATCATCTGCACCTCTGCGCCGAGCGCCGCTTGCATAACTCGATAGTTGTGCCGCAAGTTGCCGAGATCAATCTCCGCCCAGGTCGGGCGCATCGGAGGCCGGTTACCCATCGTTTGTTGTCCGTCGTCCGCTATCCGTTGTTGGTGGTCGGTCATTTGTGGCTGGTTGTTCGGTGTCGGTTTCTATCGTTTCCGGTTTCCGGTTTTCAACTGAAGGCCGAAGATGCAACATTCAAGATTGACGGTTAGCGGTTAAACCGTATGGATGAGAAGGCCGCCGCCGGTTATTTTCTCTGTCACCCTCCGCATCTCTTCATCCCATCGCCTGTGTTGACCGGGCCGCCGCGTACCTTGAAGGAACGTTAAGAAACCCGCTTGGATTACTCCGGTCGAACACATTATTTGTCCCCTTGGCGAGTGTGCAGATATTCCTAAACAAACGATCCCCGTCTTAATGCTTCATCAGGATCGTACCAAACAGCAGCAATAAAACTCTGTATCTCTTGGGCAAACTTCCAAATTACTTCGCCATCTATTGGGCATTCTGTATGTTGCTTCTTGACTTCTTAATAAACTGATCTTTTTTCAAACGGAAGTCTTTTGGCGTGACGGAGTAAATAAACATTGTCAATATCTGTCAACCGACAATCCTCTGGTTCCATATCCAGGTATTCGACAAGAACGTAGTATTTGGAAAGCGGACAATCTTGTTTCAGCCGCGAGGCTGTGCCAGCGCATTCTTGAAACATAGTCTTATCGAAATTCATTTTGCACTCGGCGGCTACTACAGCCAAATACAACCTTCCCTGCGTTGTCTTAGAAGCGACAAAACCGGAGTCCGGTGAAAATTTGTAATGTATAGTTGTGCCGATTGCAAAATCTTGATCTTTGAGCTTCAAGACGACTTCAGGCTTTTGATCTAAGCTTGAGATCGTAGCGGGCAAGAACGACAGCGACATAAAAGCTGTTTGAGGCCCAGCTTCAAGATCAAAGTCCGGCAAACCGGAAAGAACGAAAGGCTCAATTAGATGAATAAGAAACTCTTCCATTATAGAATTATCGAGTTTCAGTTGACCTTTCTGCCTCTTCAGAAAGGCCGAGCCTTGACGCGCAATGATTTCAACTTCCAGAGTGTCCTTGTATTGATTCAATAGCCTCGTTAAGTCTTCGGCCTTTTGTTTACCGGTTGAAGTTAATGCTTGCATGGCTTCAATCCAATTCAGATAAGACTGCTCTGCCTGTCGAAGGATCGCCACATCATCCGAACATTTTGGGTTTGCTATCGCAGCCAGTAGTTTCTCTTTGTGAGGCGTTCTAGGCATTAGAGAATATTTCTTTCACGTCAAATAATGGGGATTGTTCAACATCATCAAGATTCTCAATTGCA
This sequence comes from uncultured Clostridia bacterium, assembly GCA_964468725.1. GTDB lineage: Bacteria > Acidobacteriota > Blastocatellia > UBA7656 > UBA7656 > CAYXVU01. Next base: position 39,730 of record CAYXVU010000016.1, on the reverse strand, counting down.
TCTTGAATATCCATTCTTATATCACCAACAGTTCCAGGCAAAGCGGTTTCGAGATGCTTAAGTGCAATCTCCTTTGCGCGAGATTCGGACGAAAGCGAATCCGTTTTTCGGGAAATGATTATGTCCTCCTTAATATCAAGCCCGAATCTGTTTGTGAATTTCCTCTCGTAGTTCGTAATTTCTTTGAACCCAGCCAAACGAATCATCAATTCTCTTATGATTGCTCCGTTGTAAAATGCCGTCTTTCTAACGTTGGATTCGCGCCCAACTATGAGGATTATGACTCCGTCAAAATTGAGGGAACGCCAAAAACTTCTCAATGCTTGTTCCATATCCAGGCAGTATTGAATAACCGTTCGGAACCTGTTACCGCGATTCTTTCTATTTGAACCGATTTCGCTTTGCGCCACTTTTAGGATATTCCAACCAAGCGCCTCCAAAATAGCTCGATGGTTTTGATGATAATTAAAAACGTTTATGTAAGGCGGACTAGTAAACAAGGTGTCCACTCTTGCCGGACAGTACTTATCTACCGTCCGAGCGTCTCTCAGTTGTGCGTGAATTAGTCTTTCAGTATACGGCAAAGACAAGGCCGATTTTCTCAAATAATGAAAGGCGCACAAGATTGTCGTGTCTAGGCTGGCTTTAGCTCTATCCTCTGCAATGAAAAGCAAGTTAATAGCAAGAATCTTCTCATGCTTATTTGTGATACTCGACAACAACTCTTTAGAAAAATCGATGAGGTTTTTATACCGGCTACGAAATTCACCGCCATCTTGTAGAAGTGGCAGATCTCCGAAATCAGCAATCGTTTTGATCAGTTTCTTTTCCAACTCTGAAAGAATGGATTCTCTTTCTGAGAAAGGTATATTTGCAAAGGTAAAAAACTTCGACATAGCATAGGCTGCCGGATTAATTTCAAAACCATAGCTGGGCATAAGTTTAGTCGAGCACTCTTGAAGAACTGTGCCGCTTCCAGAGAAAGGATCCATCACTACATTGTCTGGCCTAGCAAAATGATCAAGCACATAGTCAACAAATTGAGGCGTGAATTGCCCTCGCCAGTTAAATAAGTTAGACCTGGATTTCTCTCTAACATCAAGTCTGTCTTGTGCCAATATTGTTGAGCTAGTCACCTCTTGTCCTTTAACCTTCAAATTCAGTTTTTGTCATTTTCGTGCCGTAAAAATCTAGGTTATCTGATTCATAATCTCAAGCCTGCTATTTTGCGCATTTCCAACAAACAGCGGGGCAGGTGAGTTGCAAGGGATTAGTTCCCTTTCTGCTGATCATCCCTTCATTCGCCCAGCCTCATTCGCGCCACATATTTTCGAAGCGCGTGAACTCTCTGAGGAATGCCAGATTCACTGTCCCGGTCGGGCCGTTGCGCTGCTTGCCGATAATCAATTCCGCCGTGCCGCGATTCTCATCTGTCTGATTGTAGACCTCATCCCGATAGATGAAACAGACGACATCGCTATCTTGCTCGATGGAACCGCTTTCGCGCAGGTCGCTCAACTGCGGGCGGTGGTCGCTGCGGGTTTCGGGGGCGCGTGAGAGTTGCGACAACGCGAGCACCGGCACGTCAATCTCTTTAGCCAACCCTTTCAACTCGCGCGAGATTTGCGAGACCTCTTGCTGCCGCGACTCAATGCGTCCGCGCCCCGACATCAGTTGCAAGTAGTCCACGATGAGCAGGTCGAGTCCGTGTTCGGCTTTCAGGCGACGGCTTTTGGCGCGCATCTCCAACACGCCGACGCCCGCCGTGTCATCAATATAGATCTGCGTCTCGGTCAGCCTGCGCAAAGCATCGGCCAGCCGCGCCCATTCTTCGCGGTTGAGGTAGCCGGTGCGAAAGCGGTGCGCATCTACGCGCGCTTCGGAACAGAGCAGGCGCGAGACCAGTTGTTCGGCGGACATCTCTAAACTGAAGATGCCGACGGTGTTGCCATTCTTCGCCGCATATTGCGCCATATTGAGCGCCATAGCCGTCTTTCCCATAGACGGGCGGGCGGCGATGATGACCAAGTCTTGTCGTTGCAACCCCGATGTCATCTGATCGAAATCGGTGAATCCTGTGGGCACGCCGGTAATCATCTCCGGGCGTCCGGCCATCTGCTCGATCTCTTCCAACTGTCGCTGTGCCACATCGCCAATGTATTGAAAGCCCTGTCGCACGCGGTCTTCGGCAATTTGAAAGATCATCTGCTCGGCTTCGTCAACGATGATCGAAGGGTCTTCTTCTTCATCGAAGGCGCGCGCGATGATCTGATTCGAAGCCGTAATCAAGCGGCGCAGCATGGCTTTCTTTTTGAGAATCTGCGCGTAGGGTTCAATGGTGTCGGTGCGCGGCACGCCGTCTACGAGCGAGGCGAGATAGGTGGCGCCGCCGATCTGCTCGAACTCGCCCGCCGCGCGCAGTTCGTTCGACAGGGTGATGATGTCAATGGGCGCGCCGCGCTCGGTCAGCGCAATCATCCGATCATAGATGCGCCGATGCGCATCGAGAAAGAAGTCGTCACGGCGCAGCAATTCGATGGCTTGGTAACAGACGGAGTTGTCGAGGAAGATCGCGCCGAGGATGGAACGCTCTGCTTCGGGATTGGACGGCAGCCCTTTTTCGAAAAATGGGTCGCCCTGCGCTGCTCGTGACATAGGTCAAGATTCCGGTGTGTTTGCGGGCACACCAACAATGAGCCAACGTCTGCAAGGTAAAATGATAGGAATGGAAAATAGCTGCTTCACAACACGAACTCAAAACCCGTACTGCGATTTCCACATCCGTGCGCGATGATAGCAAAGAGCCTGACGCGGGTCTAGGTAGAAGCCGAAAGAGAGAAAAGATTTTTCTCTCTTTCGGTCAACCGGCAAGTTATTCTTCTGCAGGCGGCGCATCTGCGGTCGCGGCAGCCTCGTCGGCCTCGCCTGCCGGAACGTCGCTGATCGTTTCGACGGCTGCCGAATCGGCTTCCAAAGCCACTTCTGCGGCAGGCGCTTCATCCGCCTCGCCCTCTTTGCGCACCAAAACTTTGATCGTCGGCGTCACATCACGATGCAGTTTGATGACGATATCGTAATCGCCAACCTCTTTAATGTGATCGCGCAAGCCAATGCGGCGGCGTTCGACCTCGAAGCCTCTCTCTTTGAGAGCTTCGGCAATATCGAGCACCGTAACCGAGCCGTACAACAGACCGTGTTCGCCAACGCGCCGGTCAAAGCGCAGTTGCAAACCGTCGAGTTTTGCCGATTCGCCTTGAGCAGCGGTCTTCTCGCGCTCTTCGCGTTTGGCCAATACGCGTCGTTGCTCTTCGATCAATCGCTTGTTACCGGCGGTGGCAGAGATCGCCAGCCCTTGCGGCAACAGGTAGTTTCGGCCATAGCCCGCACGCACGCGAACGACTTGACCGCGCTGTCCGAGATGTTCGACATCTTCGCAAAGTAATACATCTATGTGTGCCATCGGTTTCTTCCTCTATATAGCAATTGTCGGTCTGCGGCTCACGGTTGTCGGGAGCCGCGTCGCTCAACCGACAGCCGATAACCGAAACCGGCAACCGAATTAGTCGGTCGCAAACGGCAGCAATGCTGCGTTGCGGGCGCGCTTGATCGCGCGGGCAATGATGCGTTGACAGGGCGCACAAGTGCCCGAAATGCGGCGCGGTTGGATTTTGCCGCGTTCGGGTACAAAGCCCATCAACAGCCTGGTGTCTTTGTAATCTACATAATAGATTTTGTCCTGACACAATTTGCAGCTTTTACGCGGGCGCACATAGCGACGTTGTCCGCCGCCCGGCTTGCCGCCGCGCTCTTCACGATTCTCATTGCTCATTCCTAATCCTCCTCTTCCGTATCACCCTGATCGCGGGCGGTGCGCTCTTTTTGTCCGCGCCCGCCGACTCCGGCTCTGGCCGCCAGCCGTTTGGCGCGCCGCGATTTCATCTTCTCGGCGCGTTTGAGGTCTTCATCAATCCGCACCGTCAGGTAGCGAATGATCGCATCAACGACGCGCATACGACGCTCGACTTCGGCAATCTCCGCGCCGCTGCCTTCGACGGTTAAGACGACGTAATGTCCTTCGCTGAATTTTTGAATCGGGTAGGCGAGTCGGCGGCGACCCATGCGATCCACTTTTGTAATCGTCGCCCCTTGGTTGGTAACGACGTCGCTCATCTGCGTAATGAGCGCTTCTATCTCGCTCTCTTCCGTACCGGGAGCGATAATGAACAGAACTTCATATACTCTCATTCTCAAACGATCCTCCTTATGGATTTGCGCTGGCCGGACGCATCGCCCGACCACAATTTCGCCCCGCTGCTCGTTCATCGGAGCAAGGAGATTCCTATACGAACCTCATTGAGAAAGAACCACCAAAGGTGATGAGTGGCGCGTAACCCGTGAGCAGTAAAGCGATCACGAGACTGGCGTCTATCACTCGTCACTTGTCACGGTTTTCACCCGCTCGTTGAAAAGCGCCATCGCGCGCTCTACACCATCCTTGATCACGACTCCGACCGCTTCGGCAGCCCGTTCCAACATCATGTCCAGCCGTTCGCGCTCGCGCTTAGGAATCTTTGAGAGCACGAAATCCGGCAGGTTGGCAATCGGATGATCGGGTTTGATGCCGAGGCGCAGGCGTGCAAACTCCTGCGTGCCCAACCGATTGATAATGGACTGCAACCCTTTTTGCCCTCCGGCGCTGCCGCGACCCCTGACCCGAATCATCCCGAACGGCAATGCTACATCATCACAAGCGACCAGCAAGTAGCGGGCGTTGCCTTCGCCGTACTGAGCGAGCAACGAACGCACTGCATCGCCGCTCAGGTTCATAAAGGTCTGTGGTTTGACGAGCATCACCCGTTCGCCTGCCACCTCGATCTCTGCGACCAGCGCTTGCGCCTCGGCTCGGAAGCGTCGTCCGCGGGCACGAGCAAACAGTCTGTCAATGAGCATAAACCCGATGTTGTGACGGGTCTCCTCGTAGGGCGCTCCCGGATTTCCTAAACCGACGATCAGCTTCATAAGTCCGTCGTCCGTCGTCCGTCGTCCGTCGCCACTTGGCTCTCTTCCAATCCGGCAGCAGACAGCGGACAGCCGACCAATGACTATTCGTCCGCTTTGCCCTTCTTGATGACTTCCGGTTCGGCAGCCCCAGCTTCCCCTTCCGCCATAGCAGTCGGTGGCGCTTCTGCCAACCGCGGCGCAAGGATGCCTGCGACAACTTGATGCGCGTCACCAAAGACTTTGATCTTCTCGCGGTCGTAAATCAGATCGGCAACTGTCGCATGTTGGCCGAGATGGAGGCCGGAAACATCCACTCGGATATGCTCAGGGATGTCGGTTGGCAAGCATTCGACTTCAATCTCGCGCATTTCGATCTCTAGCAAGCCGCCTTCGAGCTTCACGCCGACGGGTTCGCCCACCGTCTCAATGGGCACGTTGACGCGCGTAACGGAGGTGAGCGACAGCCGCATCAAATCCGCGTGCAGCAGACGGCCTTTGACCGGATCAACTTGCCAGTCTTTGATAATCACGGTTGCCGGTTCTGCTGTATCACTGGCCACCGCCAGTTTGAAGATCGTGTTATGTCCGGCATCGGAGCGCAAGATGTTGGCAATCTCTTTGGCGTTGACGGCAATCGCTACGGGCGGCTGCCCTTCGCCATAGACGGCGGCAGGAATCATCCCCTGCGCGCGCAGCCGACGGGCAAAGCCTTTGCCCGCATCCTCGCGTGCGGTTGCATTGATCGTAATATCTTTAATCATTCTGACTGCTCTCCTGAGACCTAAAATCTCTCATCCAAAATATCGGTTGAGAACCTGTTCATCTAAATAAAGAGCTTGCTGACAGAGGTCTCATCGTGAATCGAGAGAATCGCTTCGGCCAGCAATTTGGCAACGCTTAAACATTTGATCTTCGGCGAATGACAGGCCGTATCGGTCGGGATTGTGTTGGTGACAACCAACTCTTTGATCGAAGACCCTTCGATGCGTTCCAGTGCTGGCCCCGAAAGGACAGCGTGCGTCGCCGTCGCATAGACGGCGGTTGCCCCGCTTGCCTGAATCGCGTCGGCAGCCTTGACCAGCGTGCCCGCCGTGTCCACCATATCGTCAACAATCAGCGCCGTCCGACCCTCAACTTCGCCGACTACATGCAAAACTTCGACTTCACCGAGCCGGTCATAATCGCGCCGTTTATCAATAATGGCCAGTTCCGCGTCCAACCGTTTGGCATAGGCGCGGGCGCGCTCCACTCCACCGGCATCGGGCGCAACGACCGTGAGTTTCGACAGCGCCAATTCCTGAAAGTAGGTGACTAAAACCGGCGCAGCATATAAATGGTCTGCGGGGATGTCAAAGAACCCTTGAATCTGACCGGCGTGCAAATCGAGCAACAGGACGCGGTCGGCTCCGGCTTCGGTGATCAGGTTGGCGATCAGCTTGGCGGAAATCGGCACGCGCGGCTTATCCTTACGATCTTTGCGCGCATAGCCATAATAAGGGATGACCGCGGTTATGCGTTTGGCCGAAGAACGCCGAAAGGCATCCAGCATCACCAACAACTCCATGATGCTAGCGTCTACTGGACGGCATGTCGGCTGAACAATGAAGCAGTCCTCGCCGCGCACATTTTCGAGGATCTGAAAGTTGAACTCCCCATCAGAAAATCGTGTGGTGTTCGCTTTGCCAAGCTCGATACGCAGATGTTGACAAATCTCTTCAGCAAGCGGGCGATTCGCATTTCCTGAAAAGACCTTGATTTTCACAGTGCCTCCACCTTGATGAAAGTAGTGATGACAAAATAGTGAGCAGGCGAGTTGCCCCTTCACTCCCTATCGCTCAGTTCCGAAGATTGGCTGGGGAGGGAGGATTCGAACCTCCGAGTGGCGGTTCCAAAGACCGCTGCCTTACCACTTGGCTACTCCCCAAGCACCGGCTCGCGCCCGATTATGTTATTGGTTGTTCAAGAGACGTAGGAGTCTAGCCAGTTGACTCCATCCAATCTCGATTGCCGTGCGTTTTGCTATCTGTTTGCTCGAAGTCTGAATAGGAAGGGTGACCGATTGGGACGATCATCGTCCGGGTTGCTTCCCACCAAAGAGTCCGGCTCGATATTCGCGCCGGTTGATGGTGCGCACGCCACTAGCCCAAATTCCCGCCTCACGCAAGGTGGTCTGCGCTTGTTCTCTTGTTGCCAAATTGTCAAAGACCGCAAAGACTGTCGCTCCGCTGCCGCTCACCAACGCCCGCTTGGCTCCCAACTCCACCAACTGGCGCTGGAGCGCGGCGATTTCCGGGTGCGCGAGCGTGACCACCTCATCGAAATCGTTTCTCGCCTTCAGCGGTAGCTCATAGAGAGCCCTAGCCGCCTCCAAAGAAAAGGGTATGATACGAGGCGACTCTACCCTTGTCAACCGCGAAAGTTTTGCGTATGCATTGGCTGTTGATACGGCGATTCCGGGGTTTGCCAACAACAAGAATTCGCACTGTACATCCTCAAGGGGATAGACTTCTTCACCGCGCCCGACACCGAGCGCCGTGCCACCGACGAGAAAGAACGGCACATCCGAACCGAGTCGGGCAGCCAACCCCTGTAGGTCGCGCTCATCAATCTCTACTCTCCATAACAACATCAGCCCTTGCAAAACGCTGGCGGCATTCGATGAGCCACCACCCAGCCCGGCGGCAACCGGAATCCGTTTTTCGATCTCGATGCGTGCTCCGCCTTTGGCACCGGTCGCTTCGCGTAGCGTGCAGGCGGCCTGATGCGCCAGATTGGTTTCATCACACGGCACCGCCGGATCATGGCAAACGATCTCAATCGCTCCCTCGGTTGCCGTCAACCGCAGACGGTCGTGTAAGGAGACGCTTTGATAGATAGTGCGCAACTCGTGATAGCCATCTTCGCGTTTGAACAGCACGTCAAGCGTCCAGTTGATCTTGGCGTAAGAATTGATCAGTATCTCGGCCATAACGAATTGGCATGTTACGGGTCTCACGAGTTGATCTCAACCCTGCACACCGCTTCTTAGCTCGCCTCTCCTAGGCAAACCCTCACTTCGGTAGCCTGCTAAAAAATTAGCATTTTCTTATTGACATCGCCTTCTACAGGTGCTAAAAAATTAGCATCAAAAGAAAGGAGCCGGAGATGACGAAAAACGCGCACGTCCATCTCAGCCGCCGCGAGCGTCAGATTATGGACGCCATTTATCAACGCGGGCAGGCGACAGCCAACGAAGTTCAGGAGAGCATGCCCGACCCGCCGAGCTATTCGGCAGTCCGCGCCATGCTGCGATTGCTGGAAGAGAAGGGCTATCTCAAACATCAGCAAGATGGGATGCGCTATGTTTATTTGCCGACTCTATCGCGGGAGAAGGCGCGACAATCGGCGCTCAAACAATTGCTGCAAACCTTTTTCGATGATTCGACCGAAGCGGCTGTCGCCGCCATGCTCGATCTGTCGAAAGCGAAACTGACGGACGTCGAGCTGGATCGCCTCTCGCAATTGATCGAAAAGGCGAAGAAGGAGGGACGATAAGCCATGACCGAACTGCTACTGACGGAGCAACTTAACCATTCTTCCGATCTCTGGGTTCGGCTGCTGCTAAGTTTCGCTGGCAAAAGTCTAGCACTGCTGACGCTGGCCACCTTGCTTGCGATGCTCTTGCATCGCGCTTCTGCCGCCGCCAAACACTGGGTGTGGACATTGGCAGTGGTTGGCGTTCTGCTGCTGCCGCTAGTCTCTCTGCTTTTGCCGCAATGGCGGGTGAATCTGTTACCCGATTTGGCACGTCCACTCGCCAGCCAAGCGGAGCCCTCGGCAACCGAGAACCTGCTGGAAACTCCGCCCTTGCTCAAACAAGCCGCACAGGCTTTGAAACCGATCTCCCCGCCGTCGGTTAAGGAATTACCCGCCTCGCCTGCGCCGCGCAACGCTCTTACGGAAGAGGAACCGTTGCCCGCGCCAATCGTTGGCGTTACCCAAACCGCTACAGAGCCTAAACCAGCAAGCCAATGGCCAACGTGGCTATTGCTTGGGTGGCTGGTCGGCGTGGCGCTCATCTTTGGGCGCTTGCTGCTTGGCACCCTGAGCGCGTGGTGGTTAGTGCGAAGCGCCTACGAAATTACTGATGACGCGTGGGTGTCATTGACGCAGTATCTGGGTTGGCGCTTCGGCCTCAAACGCGAAGTGCGATTGTTGGCCAGTAACCAAGTCCATTCTCCCATCACCTGCGGAGTCTTTCGACCGGCCATTCTCATTCCCGATTCAGTCAATGAGTGGCCGCCGGAACGGCGTTACGTAGTCTTATCGCATGAACTTGCACATATCAAACGTCGGGACTGTTTAACGCAATTGCTGGCGCAAATCGCCTGCGCAATCTATTGGTTCAATCCGCTGGTGTGGGTGGCCGCGCGGCGGTTGCGCATCGAACGCGAGCGTGCCTGTGATGATTTCGTGTTGAGCGCCGGAACGAAAGCGAGCGACTATGCGAGCCATCTTCTGGAAATCGCGCGCTCGATGCAGCCGACGCGACTATCGTCAGTCGCTGCCGTCGCCATCGCCAAAGGCTCGCAGTTGGAAGGTCGCTTGCTTGCGATTCTCGACCCCAATTTGCAGCGTCGTCGTCTCAATCGCATTGCAACGATTGCCTTGGCGCTGTTGCTGATCGGAGTGGCCTTGCCGCTCGCCGCTCTGCAACCCTCTGCGCAAGCGAACCCCTCAGTCAATAAGCAACGCACAGGCGACGAAGCCTTGCCCCTGAAGACTGTCGCCTCTGCCGAATCGCCTGCTTCGTCTGTTACACAAGACCGGGCTCCCTTGGTGACAACGGAAGCCGCCGTCAGTGATGAAGCGAGCGCAGCGATGCTATCATCGGAAAGCCCTGCCAACCTGGAATCGTTACCTGCTGTCGAGGCGGCGCAAGATCAACAGCCGAGCGCGGCCGAAAGGGCGGCGATACAAAACGAAGCGTTGCGCGCTTTGCAAGAAGCGCTCAAAGATTCGGATGCTGAAGTGCGGCAAAACGCGATGCAAGCCCTTGCTATGAGCCGCAACGCGGAAGCGATTCCCCTCTTTATCGAAGCGCTCAAAGACAGCGACCCGGAGATTCGCCAGAAAGCCGCGTGGGCACTCGGACTGCGCCGCAGTTCAGAAGCGGTTGAACCGTTGATGCGCTTGTTGAGCGACGCCCATGCAGAGGTTCGACAACAAGCCGCTTGGGCGCTCGGTCTGCAAAGAGATGCGCGCGCTGCTGACGGGCTTGCCAGCCTGTTGAACGATGCAGACATAGAGGTTCGGCAACAGGCCGCTTGGGCGCTCGGTCTGCTGCGAAGCAAGAGTGCGGTTGCTGGGCTTACCAGAAGCTTATCCGATTCGTCGGCAGAGGTTCGGCAGCAAGCCGCTTGGTCGCTCGGCTTGATTCGCGACCGCGCCGCCGTAGACGGATTGTTGACAGCCCTGAGCGATTCGTCGGCGGAGGTTCGGCAGCAAGCTGCTTGGTCGCTGGGCATGATTCACGATGAGCGCGCCGTTGACGGGTTAAAAGCGGCGCTCAAAGACAAAAATACTTCGGTGCGCGAGCAAGCCGCGTGGGCGCTTGGCATGATCTTGATGCGGCAAGCGCGTTATGCCGATGAAACGACGGACAAAGAAAAAGAGGAGGAAAGCGGTGAGCAATCACAGCCGGGCATTGCCATTCGTAATGTGACCAATCAGCAAGTGAAGACCCAAACAAATCTTCACATTGGAACCGCTATCGCTCCGAAGCCGAAGCCCAATCCGAAACCGCGCCCTTTGGTGCAATAACCGGACGTTCTCGATTCTATCTTCACACCCTTGCTCATCGCTTGCCGATGATTGTGAGGGGTGTGCCCATCCACTCCCAACCGTTTTCAGGAGGTACGCAATGAAGAAGCTCGTCATCGTGTGCGCGTTCATATTGATTTTGATGTGCGGTTTGGCAGCAACCTTCTATGCCGCGCAAGCCCATCAGCAAACGGCTGCCCGTCAATCGAAAGACGTCTCGGCGGCTGATCTCAACCAACAAATCAACGCTCTGAAATCCGCAAACCCCATCGAACGCGCAACCGCCGCTTGCCTTTTGCGCGAGATAGGAAAGAGCGCGGCAGCAGCAATTCCTTCCCTGATGCCATTGCTTGCCGATGATACACAAGTCGGCTACATCCGCTGCGGTAGAGACAATTGGGTTAACGGCGATGACAAAGACAACACCGTCGGTAACGAAGCGGCCAAAACGCTCGCCTGCATCGGCGAGGCGGCTGTCGAGCCGCTGTTGGGCGTCGTTGGTTCCAGCAATCTCCACACCCGCGTCAACGCGGTCTTCGCGCTCGGCATCATCAAAGACCCGCGCACCGTAGATGTCCTGGTGAATGCGGTACGCGATTCGGCATGGCAGGTTCGCAAACAGGCGGCTTGGGGCATGGGGCTGAAAGCCGACAATCGCGTCGTCGAGCCCTTGATGATTGCGCTCGGCGATAGCGAGTGGCAAGTGCGCTCGCAAGCCGCTTGGGCGTTAGGTCTCAAAGGCGATCAGCGTTCTGTTGAACCATTGAGCGCAGCGTTGCGCGACAGTTCCGATGAGGTGCGCGCGCAAGCCGCTTGGGCATTGGGGTTGAAAGGCGATCAACGTTCCGTCGAACCGCTCACGGTTGCGCTCCGCGATCAAAACGCTCAGGTGCGCTCGCAAGCTGCTTGGGCGTTGGGATTGAAAGGCAATAAGCAAGCCGTCGAACCCTTGATGGCCGCTCTCAAAGACGCCGATAGCCGGGTGCGTTCGCAAGCCGCTTGGGCGCTCGGTCTGAAAGGCGATTATCGCGCCATTGAAGCCTTGAACGGATTATTGAAAGACGAAAGCCGGGCGGTGCGAAAGCAAGCCGCTTGGGCATTGGGCATGATCTTGATGCGCGACCGCCGCGCCGCCGAAGTGGTTTCGAATCTCGATTTGAAACTCGACCTCAAAGTTGATCGGGACAAGGATGACGACGATGAAGAAGAGAATGAAATTGAGAGTGAGAACGAGAACGAAAATGAGAATGAAGAGGTGACGGAAAGCCTGCACAAGGTCGTCAAGCCACAGGTCAAAATCAAATCGAAAACCAGCCGCAAGTTGTAAGCGCGCCATCTGCATCAACAGACGGCGGGCTGGTCGCACATGAAGACCGGAGGGAGCGCGGCCACGCGCTCTCTTCGGTCTGCGCCTTCCCTGCCCTCCCTACGTCAGAGTTTCACACCCTTAGAGAGTTCGGTGATGACGCAACGATTCACTTTTATGGCCGCGTTTTCGTTGCTGCTACATGGCGGCGTGATTGCGGCGCTTTTGCACACTCCGACAGGAGTGGCTGACCAACCGCAGCAAAATCCAGCCTCAGACAACGTTGAAATTCACCGCCTGACGAGCGCGATATTCGGCAATACGCGCGCCATTCGCGTCCTCTTGCCACCTGGCTATCGCCAACCGGAGCGCGCCGCCCAACGCTACCCTGTGCTCTATTTGAACGATGGCATTATGGCCTTCAGGCCGCAAGCATTGGGATTGGAAGAGACGGTTCACCGACTCATTCACAGCGGCTCGATTCCTCCGCTCATCGTCGTCGGCATAGATAACGGCGGCTCGACCGATAAGACCAAAAATGAAGTGCGTGATCGTGCCAACGAATTTCTCCCTTACTCGGACGGCGGGTTTGCTCCCGGCCATCTGTATCCGCCTGATCCGCCTCGCCCGCAAGGAAAACGCTACCCTGACTTTCTGCTCAAAGAAGTGGTGCCGTTGATTGCCAAACACTATCGCGTCAAGAGCGGCGCGGAAGATACTGCGATAGGCGGATTTTCGTATGGCGGCGTCGCCGCGCTCTATACGGCCATGCGCCATCCCGAACATTTCGGCAAGTTGCTTTTAGAGAGCACGCCCTTATGGATTGGCACGAAGAAGGAGTTGCTCGGCGTGGCGCGTCAAACGAAGAGGTGGCCAGCCCGCATCTACATCGGCAGCGGCACACAAGAGTCACCGGAAGCCGCGATCAAGGCAGAAGGCCGCCGCGAGCAAGAGTTGCTCTGTGCCATCATCCGCCAACAGGCTCCGCAAACCATTCTGCGCGTCTTCACCGAAGAAGGAGGCAAACACGAACCCGCCGCTTGGCGCGGTCGCCTCGCCGCTGCATTGCAATCTCTGTTTGGCAATCAAGAATCCGTTTCGCCGCGAAAGCTGCGTTAGGACGACCTGCGCTGATCGGGGAGACAGTTGTCCACGAAGCACTCGAATCACGCTCATCAGATGTGCGAGTTCGAGAAAATTCGTGCAATTCGTGGCAAGGTGACTCTGCTCGGTGGTCAATGACAACGAAAGTTAGACCCTTATTGCTTACTGCTTCTTCGCCTTCTCGCCCGGCAGGCCGAGAAAGACTTGTGTAAAGAAGACCGTCCCGTCTTGGCGAATCCAGACCCCGACGGCAGAGTATTCCACCTCCGCGTCGAGGAGGTTGGCGCGATGATTGACGCTTGCCATCCAGCGTTCGACCGTCGGCGGCACGGGGTTGATGTAGCCTTTGATGTTCAGCAGATTTTCGTCGAGCGCATACCACTGTAGCCCCGCAGCGCGAACCCGGTCGGCCACCGATTTGCCTTGCGGGTCGGTGTGCGAAAAGAAGCCTTCCTCCGCCATGCGTTTGCTGTAGTTGCGCGCCACCGGCAAGAGCGCATCCCAAAATTTCAACCCCGGCAGCCCATGCCCTTCTCTCTGCTTATTCACCTCTTCGAAGCAGTAGCGTTCGAGAAATTCGATCTCTTTCATATCGGGCTGTGCGTTGACGGTTGGCGCTTGCGAGGGAGGAGCCGCTTTCGATTCGATGCTTTGATGCTGTTCGGTGTCGGCAACAGGTCGCCCGCAGGCAGGAAGCCAACACACGGACAGGTTCGTGATGAGAAAAACGACCAACCTCAGCGCATATCTTTTCATAAATACAAAGCGACAAGGAGTATGCAACACAGGACTCCTTTGTGGCGGTTGGCGCAGCGTTTCGGCATCGAGCGGGCGGATCGAACCGCGCCGCTACTTGAGAAAAATTTCAGTGAAGTAGACCGTGCCATCTTTGCCAATCCACACGCCGATGGCGGTGTCGCGAAAGTTGGGGTCGAGAATGTTGCGGCGATGCGGCGGGCTGTCCATCCAACCGAGCATGCTCATGGCAACAGGATTCACATAGCCATTGGAATAGGCGAGATTTTCACCCAACATGCGCCATTGAATTCCGGCCTCTTCGACGCGCTGTTTGACGGTGTTGCCGTGCGGGTCGGTGTGCGAGAAGAACTTCTCTTCAGCCATCCAACGACTGTACTGGCGCGCGACAAGCAGCAGATTCTCCGAAAATTCAAAAGGTTTGAGTCCACGCGCTTCGCGTTGCCGATTGACGGCGCGAAAGCATTGCTCTTCGAGCGATTCGATCTCTTCAAGCTTACGCGGATCAATCGTCGCTTTGATGTCCTCTTCGGTATACGGGCGCACGCGCCGCGCCCGATCATCAGGAGCGCTGCGCGCGTCGGAGCGGCTGCGGTCGGAAAGCACGCGGTCGGATTGCCGCGCGATAGCAGGCAAAATGAAAGAGCCGACAGCCAGCAATAAGATCACCGGCACAATCAGCAGACGCCAAGCTGCAAAAGCCAAGTTGCGCGGTTTTGGCTCATCGGCTTTTGTGGCTTGGCGTCGTGAGTTCATCATTTGAAACCTATTTGCTGACCGGGCGGCGGTCGGCAAAGGGATGCATCTACTTTTGCCCGACACAGATTTTCTCGGGCAACGGCGCTACGGGTTGAACCCGGCAGCGGGTCACTTCTTGCCCAATTTCTCTTTGATCTTTTTGATCTCTTCCGGCTCGGTGGCCATCTTCAATGCCTCTTCCCATTTGGCGCGGGCTTTGTCGTTCTGCCCGAGCTTTTTGTAGAGGTCGCCGAGGTGATCGTGAATGGTTGCCGAACGCGGCGAGTAGATGGCCGCTTGTTCCAGATACTTTTGCGCCTCTTCCGTTTTGCCTTGTCTGAAGAGCACCCAACCGAGCGAGTCCATAAACGAGCCATTGGTCGGTTCGATATTGATGGCGCGGCGAATCAAGGCTTCGGCTTCCGGCAACCGGTCGCCGCGGTCGGCGAGAAAGTAACCAAGATTGTTCAGCAACGTCGGCTCGTCGGGGCTGATCTCCAAGGCTTTGCGGAGCGTGGCTTCCGACTCTTTGAACTTCTTCTGGCGATTCTGAATGATCGAAAGCGTCACCAGCGGCGAGATGTCATCGGGGTCGAGGCTGATGGCTTTGCGGGCGTTGTCTTCGGCCTCTTTGAGCAAGTTGGCTTCGGTCTGCACGCTCGACCAGAAGAGGTAGATGTCGCCATCCTCTTTGGTGTTCTTGAGCAACCCTTGCATAATCGAATCTGCCGTCTTCATATCGCCGAGTTTACCCGCCGCCTGTGCGCGAAGCAGTTTGAATGCCTGCTCATCGGGGAAGCGAGTGACGGCTTTGGTGGCGCGGTCAAAAGCCTCTTGATTCTTTTCTTCGCTGATCAACTCGCCGATGAAGAGTTGTTCGGCGAGTGGGCTATCCTCGCCCAGCGTCTTACGCATGCGATCATAGGTGGCCAGCGTCTTCTCTCGGTTACCGGCCATCTTATACGCCAAGGCGATGCGGCGCAGAATCACACCGGCATTGCGTTTTCCGTCATTGGCTTCGCCCACCGTGCCATCGGGGTTGACCACGTTGCTGAGGGCTTCTTCGTAAGTGTCAATCGCTTTGTCGAACCGTTGAAGCTCTTCGAATGTCTCGGCCAGCGAATAGAGCACTGTCAAACTTTCAGATACGTCTTGCCCTTTCAGCGCCTCTTCCAATGTCTTCACCGCGTCTTCGCGTTTGCCTGCGCGGCGTTGCGCGTCGGCGTAGATGTCAACGGCTTGCAGATAGTAGGGTGAATTTTTCGGCGCATTTTTCAAAATGGGATCGAGCTTCTTTTTAGCTTCTTCATAACGCCCGGTTTCGACAAGGGCTTCGGCATAGTCGAACATCAAGGGCGAGAGGAAGGCAAGATTGCGCAGCGGATTCTCTTCCTCCTCTTTTTCGGGTTTGGCATCTTTGATGCCGAGCGCCTTTTCGTAGACCGTCAACGCTTCTTGCGAACGCCCGACGCGCAATAGCGATTTGGCGAGGATGCTGGCATAAGCTGGTTCCTTTTGATTGGCATCATAGGCTTTGCGCGCCACCGTCAGGGCATCGCGGAATTTGCCTTTGGTGTAGTAAAGCCGCGCCAGTTGATAATGGATGCGGTCGGCGGACGAGTCGGTATCGGATGCGCGTTTGAACGCTTCAATGGCCTTATCCTGCTCTTCGAGTTCCCAGTAGAGTTGGCCGATGATGGCGAGCGCCGGGATTTCGTCGTCGCCCCATTCAATCTTGGCTGCCGGAGTTGCGCGCGTCACCTCTTCCAACTCTTTGATGGCGGCGCGCATCTTCTCTCTGTCAGAAGGGCTGTTGCCGGAGATCTGCGCGATCAAGACCTGCGCTTTCAATTTCCGCACCCCGCCATCATTGGCGGCGATTTTGGCGGCTTCGAGCGCCTGCTTTTCGGCCTCGATCAAGTTGCGCCCTTTAAGATAGAGGTGGCCGAGCGAGACGCGCAGTTCCGCAGAACTCGGGTCGAGTTCAATGGCCGCTTTGTAGGCTTGCACGGCACCGGAGTAATTGCCCGCTTTTTCGAGGTTCTGCGCTTCCAGATATTTCTTGAGCGCTTCGGCGCGGTTGTCCGCCGATTGCGCCGATTTGGCCTCCTGCACAAGGACGCGCGCGGCAATGGCAGGCGAAGAGGGGAGCAGCATCGCCAGCGCGATGAGTGCCGAGATTTGCAAAACACGTTTCATGAAATTGATACTTCCTTTCGTTTGGTTCTCCGGGTCGTTCAACATCGAGAGATTACTCGCGCAAGGTTGCGGCATAGAAATCTACTGTCTTTGACCAAGCGGCACGGCGCGGATAATTCGATAACACGACGATCAAGCCCATGATGCCGAGAGTGACGATCTCTCTGACTTCGCCGCCAACGATGCCGACGATCAAACTGAGCAGGCCAATCGCTTCGCCAATGCCCGACGAGATGAGCGTGATGGTAAAGATATGGCTGATGAGACTGTTGATGCCGCGCGTCAGCGCGACCGCTTCCAGCCGGGCGGCGGCAAACTGCGAGCGTCTGAGCAGAATCGAGCCGCCCGCTAAAAACAGGCCGATGAGTAGAAAAGTCAGGCGCGGTTGCGCGGCGCTCGACGAGGCGGCTCCCTTGACCATAAACAGAGCGAGGGCTGTATAGATAGCAATCAAGACGGCGAATCCCATGACGATGAGCGTTGCATTGGCATGGATTTTGGCGACGCGGGCGTGCGCCGAAGCGGTCGTCGGATGGCTCGGAGAGTACGAATTCATTGGCTCACGCCTTTCACGAATTGGCCGTTTTCGATAATCAGTTCATCGCCGCTTTGCGGCTGGCGATCCGGCCCCAGACTGATAAGACGATAGCTCGTTGCCGTGCCGTTGTATTGAAACTCACGCGACCACGCATCTAAGCGAATCACCGTGTTCAGATAATCCGGCGCTAGATGATCCACCAGTGCCGCGCCAGTCTCTGCCGTAACGTAAAACCCGCGTGTTCGCCGAAAGGCTTCGAGCGCTGTCGCCAGTGTCCGCATATCGGCAGCCGTGCGCAAGGTCTTCTCTTTGCGAATCGCCGTATGAATCAACTCCATAGACTCCCATTGACGGTCGCCGGTGCGTAGGTCTACGACCTGCCATTTGCCGTCTTTGTCTTGCACCATGCGAAAGGCAGCGTCAATGCTTGCTTCGACGACGGCTTGCGCGCCGGGGCCGCGACTGATGTCTTTGATGCGAACGCGGTCAGGGCGGTCAAGTTCCAATGCAGCAGCGATCTTTTCACGCGCTTCGCGGCTGCCGAGTTCACGCGCAAACGCGACCGCCCACAACAAGAGCAGGGCGACTGCAAAGAGCAGTATAGCGCGTGGGATTGATTTCATCGGTGTGACCTCCGCTTGCGGCACGGGAGTTTGGGCTGTGTGAGCAGCTTGATGGCATACTAACAAACGGCTCTTTTCATTGGCAACAGTCTTGAAAATTCGGTTGTCGGTTGTCTGTTGAAGAAGCTGTGATGTTGCGGGTTGGAGAATCAAGTACCTTTTCATCATCAAGACAATCAAGTAACGGATGAACGAGTCTGTATGATGTTCATTTTGGCATCATCAGCGACACAGCCTTTACGGTTCATCGCTACGCTATTGCCAATAACGGCGTAACAGACAACCAGCAACGGACAACGGACGACGGACAAATAAGCCAACAACCGATAACCTAGCACCCGATACCTGCTTTGCGGTAAAGTAGTCAGCCCATTCGAGCGGAAAAGAGATAATGATGAACGAAAGCATGCCGGTCTTGGTCGAAGTCACACGTGGCCCCATTGTCGAATCCAAACATCGCGGCGTCATCTGCGCCCTCGAACCTGATGGCCACACGGTTCATCAACTTGGCGATGCAACCTTTCTCTCTTCGACGCGCTCGACCATCAAGCCGTTTCAAGCGATTCCGGTCATTACCAGCGGGGCAGCCGATGCCTTCCATTTCACGGACGCAGAGTTGGCCTTGATCTGCGCTTCGCACGGCGGCGAAGCGTTGCACACCGAAGCTGCTGCCGCTCTCTTGCAGCGCATCGGACTCGACGAATCGGCTTTGCTCTGCGGCGCGCAAGAACCTTTTCACGAAGCAACGGCGCGGGCGTTGCGGGCGGCGCAGCAACCCTCTACTCAATTGCATAACAACTGTTCGGGGAAACATACGGGGATGTTGGCTACGGCTGTGCATCGCGGTTTGGCGATTGCGGATTATATTGCGCCCGCGCATCCTTTGCAGCGAGAGATCGTCTCCGTCTTTGCGCGCTTCGCCGGTTTGGGCGAGCACCTGCCGACCGGCATTGACGGGTGCAGCGCGCCGACCTTTGGCGTGCCGCTGGCATCGTTGGCGCTCGCCTTTGCGCGACTGGTCAGCGGGTGGGATGATGGAGACGAACGGACGGCTGCGGCTTGCAAGCGTATCGTCGCCGCGATGACGACACATCCTCAGATGGTCGGCGGCACGGGGCGTTTCGATACGGCGTTGCTCGCAGCGGCGGCAGGAAAGTTGGTATGCAAAGTGGGTGCAGAGGCGGTCTACAGTGTCGGCGTGTTGCCCTGCGAAGCCTTCCCGCGAGGACTCGGTTTGGCTTTCAAGATGGAGGACGGGTCGTATAGAGGACTCGGCCCGGTCGTCATCGAAACGCTTGCCCAACTCGGCGTACTGAGCGCAGCCAAGCAAGAAGAGTTGCAGGCATTTCATCGCCCGAAAGTCGAAAATCGTCGCTTGCAAATCGTCGGCTCCGTCAACACCGTATTTCGTTTGCTTTGAGGAAACCGCCGATGAAATCCCGGCTGCCGATGCAGCAACGCAGGCTTGTAGCCATCACCTCTTCTGCACCTGCGCGGTTCGGGCTGCGCGGCAACTGACGGTCAAACTATGAACGAAAAAATCAGAGCCTTATTTCCGGTCACCCAAAAATTCATTTACCTGAATCATGCGGCTGTCGCGCCGCTTTCGACCCGCGTGCGCGATGCCATGAATGATGTGGTGAGCGATGTCTGTGAAAATGGTGCGGCCAACTTCGAAGATTGGTTGCGAATGTATCACCACGCGCGCGCTGCGGTAGCGCACCTGGTCAATGCGCGCACTCACGAAATTGCCTTCATGCCGAACACCTCCAGTGCAATCTCGGCCCTCGCCAACGGTATGGATTGGCGCGAAGGCGATAACGTGGTGACGACCAATATCGAATTCCCTTCCAACATCTATCCATGGATGCGGCTGCGCGCCGAGCGCGGCATCAAAATGAAGATGGCCGAAGAGCGCGACGGGCGCATTGATGCGGATGAGATCATTTCGCTTATTGACGAACGAACACGCGTCGTCAGCCTCTGTTGGGTGCAGTTTTCGAGCGGCTTTCGCGCCGCCCTCTCCTACATCGGCCAACGCTGCCGCGAGCGTGATGTGATTTTCATGGTAGATGCGATACAGGGACTTGGCGGGTTGCACTTGGATGTTGAGCGCGACTATGTTGACGCCTTCGCCGCCGATGCTCACAAATATCTGCTCGGCCCCGAAGGCATCGCCGTGATGTATGTATCGGATCGCATCCTTGAACGCATTCAGCCGACGGTGGTCGGTTGGATGTCGGTGAAAGACCCCGAACACTATCTGGATTACGACTTGACCTATCGGGACGGAGCGTTGCGCTATGAATGCGGCACGCTCAACACCGCAGGCGTGTACGGACTCAACGCCGCCAGCGAGTTGTTTTTAGAGGTTGGGGCGGCCAAGATTGAAGCCTACTTGCTCGGCCTGAGCGATTACCTCGCCGAGCGATTGCAAGAGAAAGGTTATCAAGTGACGGGTTCGCGCCGTGCCGGAGAGACCTCGGCCATCGTCACTTGTAAACATGAGAAGCATTCGCCCGGCAACCTCTATCGCTTGCTGCGGGCGCAAAACATCATCACCGCGCCGCGCGTCAAGCGATTGCGGATTTCGCCGCATTTTTACAACACCCGCGAAGAGGTTGACACCCTCATCGCCGCCTTGCCGGAGTAAAAGGAGACTGCATGAAATTCATCATCGTCGGCGATCATCTCGCCCTCAACATTGATCGCATCATCCGCGTCAACTATTTCGCGCCGGATGCGAAAAGCGGCAGCAGTTTTGCCCGCATCGAACTGTTAATTTCCGAACAGAGCGACCCGCTCGTCTTCACCGGCGAAGACGCCGACCGCGTCTGGCAAAAAGTAAAAGTCATGTCGTAAGGTTGCCGGTGCGCATCACCGGCAGGCTGATGGCGATGACTTTGATGATCGTTTGATAGATGCTCAATCGGAGGAGAGATGGCACTGACGAAGAAGCTTCAAGGGCTGGTTGACCGCATGGCCGAGCACCGCGCTACGCTGCTGGCATCGGTCGCCGGACTGAGCGAAACTCAGATCAATTATCAAGCTCCCGACAGCGAGTGGACGATTGCCGACATTCTGCATCATCTGGCGCTCACGGATGAAGCGAACGCCAAGTTTGCCGCTTTGTTGGCGCGGCAGGCGCGTGAGCAGGGTATCGGCGCAGACCCGACGCCGGACGAATCGGCGCTCGGTTCGTTAGATCAATTCAAAGATCAGATCAAAACCAAAGCCGCAGCGCCGGAGCGCGTCAAACCGTTGTCGCATCTACCGGCTGCCGAATCGCTGGCGCGGCTGGCGGCTTCGCGCCAGAAGTTTATCGCCAATATGGAACCGCTCGCCGAGTACGATTTGAGCGCCTTGAGTTATCCGCACCCGCTGTTAGGCGCACTCAATGGCTATCAGTGGTTTGTGATTGCCGGAGGCCACGAACACCGGCACGCCCGACAGATCGAACGCATCAAAGCGAGCGAAGGCTTTCCGCAAACCTAGCGCGGTTAGAAAGTCATACCCTAAGCGAAGACGCCCGCAAGCTGGCCTCTGATTCATGTGCCCTCGCATCGTTTCTTGCTGGCGCGGCTTCTTTTCAAAGACCTAGATGGGTAGACCTCGCTCCGTCATCATCGTGCAGATCAAAAGAAAGGAATACGACCGATGCGAACTTTTTATGACCCTATAGAACCTTACGATCAAGGCATGCTCGCCGTCTCGCCCGTACACACCTTGTACTATGAACAGAGCGGCAATCCGCAAGGCAAAGCCGTCGTCTTTTTGCACGGCGGGCCGGGCGGCGGCACGGTTCCCGATTATCGTCGCTTCTTTGATCCGGCGGCCTATCGCATCGTCTTGTTCGATCAGCGCGGCTGCGGCAAAAGCACGCCTTACGGCAACCTCGAAGACAATACGACGTGGCATCTGGTCGCCGACATCGAAACCTTGCGCGAACATCTGAGCATCGAAAATTGGGTAGTCTTCGGCGGCTCGTGGGGCAGCACGTTGGCGCTCGCCTATGCAGAGACGCATCCAGACAGAACGTTGGCGCTGGTGCTGCGCGGCATCTTTTTAGGCCGCCCGTGGGAAGCCGACTGGCTCTATAAGAAAGGCGCGGATGCGGTCTTTCCTGACAAGTGGGAAGACTTTCTCAGCCTGATACCCGAAGCCGAACGCGAGGATATGGTGAGCGCCTATTATCGCCGCTTGACGAGCGATGACGAAGCGACGCGCTTTGCCGCCGCTCAAGCGTGGAGCGTGTGGGAAGGCAGCGCCTCAAAGCTCTACATTGATCAAAATCTGATTGACGATTTCGGCTCGCCGGAAAAAGCTGTCGCCTTAGCGCGCATCGAATGCCATTACTTTATCAACGATTGCTTCTTCGACCCGGAAGATCAATTGATTCGCAACATCGAAAAGATTCGCCACATCCCTGCGGTCATCGTGCAAGGGCGCTATGACATGGTCTGCCCGATGGCCAGCGCATGGGAGTTGCATCGAGCCTGGCCGGAAGCTGATCTGCGCGTTATTCCCGATGCCGGACATTCGGCCTTCGAACCGGGCAACACCAGCGCGCTCATCGAAGCGACAGACCGCTTCCGCTAACCCGCGTTCTTCCCCGGCAGTTTGCGGGTCGGCCATCGCCGATTCAACGCAAAGACGCAGAGGCGCAAAGGCAACACAAAGAGATTGCTGCTGCGCCCGCCGTCCGGCAGATGACCGGGGTAAAAGGCTATGAAAAGCGCAGGGGGAGAGTTTCGTGTTTCGTCGGCTTGCTTTCTCAGCCAACGCTCCACGCGGCTCGCCCCCTGCGCGATTGACAAGGCGAAATTGCGCCATCCGGCGGTCAGGCTTGCGACCTTGACCAGCGAAGGGAAGACGCCCTCTGCTTACGGCTCAATCGGCGGTCGGATGCGCTCAAAAATGGTCAAGGTGACCGGTACCGTTACCGGACTTGCTCCGGCTGCGGTCAGGGTAATCGCGCCCGAATAGGTGCCAATATCGAGGCCGAACGGGTCAACCGATACGGTGAGCGTGGATGGGGCAGTCCCGGAAGTCGGACTGACAGACAACCACGAAACGTTGCTGCTGGCATTCCAATTGAGCGTACCGCCGCCGCCGTTGCTGAGGCTCAACGTCTTGGGAGCCGGTAACGCCCCATTGCGCGAAATAAAGATGAGGCTGGTTGGCGTCACGCTAATGATGGGCGTGTTGCTGATAACCAGTGTAATGGGGATGTTGACGGGAGAGTTTGAAGCTCCCGGCGCGCTGATCGTCACGGTTCCGGTATAGGTTCCGACTGCGAGTCCGGTTTTATTGATCGCCACAGAAAGCGATGAGGGAGCCGTGCCGGAGGTTGGGCTTACCGTAATCCATGGCCGGTTGTCGGTCGCCGTCCAGTTAAGCGTACCAATGCCGGTGTTGGTAATCGAGATGGTCTTTGCCGGTGGATTGGCTCCCGTCGTGCCCGTCGTAAAAGTCAGGCTAGTGGGATTGACGCCGATTTGCGGGGTTGCGACATTGAGCGTGACTGTCAGAGTGCGCGGCGAGTTGCCAGCCGACGGCGCGGTGACGGTGATCGTTCCCGTATAGGTTCCCGGCGCTAATCCGGCAACGTTGACGCCAACCGAAACAGAGGAAGATGATGCTGCTGTGCCGGAGGTTGGGCTTGCCGATAACCAACTCGCGTTGGAGGTCAGGCTCCAACTCATAGCGGTGGTATTGGTGGAGACGATGAACGATTGATTGGCCGGATTCGGGCCTCCCGCCGGAGCCGTGAAACTCAAGCTCGCGGGGCTGAGGAAGAGGCTCGGCGGCGCAACATCCAAGTTAACATGGACAGTGTTTGGGAAGGTACAGTCGCCGACTCGAATTTCCACGCTGCCACTGTAGAAGCCCCTGGACAATCCGAACGGATACGGCGCTCGGAATCGTACCGAGTCCGGGGTTTGGCAAAAGGCGCACGGTAACACATCAATCCAACTGGAAAACAGGCCGCGAGCAGCCGTAAAGGGAATGTTCGATGGATTGCTGGAGAGGCTGATCGAATTCGTCGCAAACACAGAAACGCCTTCAACAGCAAAGAGGTTAAAGTTGGTCGGAAAGATGGATACACTCGGGCAAATGGCCGCATTGACAACGACGAGAGCGAAATCCTGATCGGTACGCCCCGCCTGCTCCGGCGCTCCGTCCGCCGTCAGATTGGCAGCTCTGACTGTCAAGGTGAATTCACCTGCCAGGCCTGCTGGCAGGATAATGGCTTCCAGCGAATTGCGGTGATCGGCAGCGCCACCGCTGATTGAGGCGTTGTCAGAAAAGACATTGCCTTTATAGATTGCGCCGTTGATCGCCACTTCTAAATCGAGGTCATTCACCAAGGGTGTTGCGCCGACGGCGGTGCGCGGAGAGTTCCAAGCCAGCGCAATGCGTGTGGGTTTCACAGAGTCCGTGATCCGTCCAGCCAAGCGATGGGTTTGACCTGTGGCCGTAAGAATCTGTGTTTGATCGAGTTCATAACCCTCAGCCTGTCCGCTCAAGGCCAGCGAGTCGGCCATCGTCTCTGACTCCATCGAGACGGCTTGCCGTGCCCGATGCATGGCCAAACTGGGTTGCGTGTCGCGTACATCGACGGTCAGGTCACCGCGTTTGGCCACTGCGCCTATGTTGCCGGATGGCGTTGCCGATGATGAAACGGCTTCCCTTACCGTAAGCACTGCACCAAGGCGCGCCATTTCCGTTAGGCGACTCGGGGCGACGCTCATCGCAACGATGCGATGTTTCAGGTTTGGATAGGAGAGGAGCGGTTCAGTAGCCCAGCTTTGCAGAAGGGCTTCCGCAGTCGCCGTTTCTGCGCCTTGTAATAGTTGCACTTTGATGGCAACCGTTGGCAGATCGGTGCGGGTGCGAATCGCTTGCAGGTATGGAGAGAGGCGAAAAGCAGGCTCGTAATCGCCGAGAAATTGGAGGAAGGATTTTTTCTGCTTCAGGCGCAGCAGCTTCATCGCAGAACGCGGGCTGGCGCTGACCAGATAGGCGTTGGCGCCGACGTAGCTAACCAGTTCTGCGCCTGTCTGCTCAAGCGCGGTCAGCCACTTATCTTGTACCGGGCCGATGAACTGCGCCAGATAGAGCCCGCCACGCGGAGCGCCGCCGCGCGCCAGCGCTTGCGCCATATCCGACTGGCGCAACTCCATCGGCAGTTGGTTCAGGGTGGCTTCGGGAGCGGTCGTATCCAAATCATGCCCGCCCAAACTGATGAGGTTGAAATCATCGCGCACCCGATTGCCAAGGCGAAGGAGGGCATCACGTCCGCCGATGAAATACTCGTCAACCACAACCATTTTGAAGCTGCCGTAGTCAACTTCTTGCAGAATGCCGCCGCTTCGTTTCAATTCCTCATAAACAGCCAGTTCTGCTTCGGCAGCAGACCCTCCGGTCTGAAATAGCAACTTATGTTGCCGACTCTGGCTCAGGTAAGGCTCGGCTACCGGCGCGATAATTCCCAGATGGTTGTACAGGTCAGAGGGCGAGGGTTGGGATTGTGATTGCATCAACGCGCTAACCGTCGCTAGCAGCGTGACAATGACAATGCCGAGAAGCAAAGTTATGGTTCGTTTCACGTCTTAGTCCTCCTTAGAAACCAGAACGCAGGGGGTTCTGAGTTGAATGTCTGGATGCCAAACCAGTGCCAACTAAAATTGTGATGGTTTGCCAACCGAAAGCTAACGCCACGCAGGCAACGGACTGCCCGCCAAATGGACGGTTTAGGAGAGGCGTCGCGATAGCGATAGCAGCCTTCCGTCTCGGCTATCGCTTCGATTGCAACAGGGCAGTAGACCCTTCGTAAAGGTCGGTGTGAATCATGATTCTGGCTGTTAGCAAGCCATTTTTTACTTACGCAACATCTGATGTTGTTACGGTTTGCGCTGTAATTGGTTAGATCGGGCTCTGTGAGTTATTATCTATTGCCTCTCTCAACAACCCTTCTTTACGCAAAAGCCATAAAGGCTGGGTAAATCATCGAGAGGATTGGCTCAATAGATTCTATAACCTCACTCTTGAATGATCGTTGGAAGGAAGGTTGCGAAAAAACTATGTAAAAAGATGTTGATGAAAAGTAAAAAGACTCTCCCGCCCTTGCCGACCGGCTGCTGCTTTACGCCTGCAAGCCCTCTGCCCCGTGCGGATTCACAACGATCTCACGCGGCGCTCATTTTTCTTATGCTGAAACCCGATAAATTGACGGCAGACTTTTGAACTCAGCAACCCGGATGGGTGAACGAATTGTCGTACCAATTGCTCACCCATCCGAGATTTCGTTCAATAAAATGACCCGCCCAAGTTGATTACTGCCCTTCGAGCATCGCCGTCGCCCGGTCAATCTGCGAGGTGATGGATTGAAGCGCCGCAGTGACGTTTCTCATCTGCGGCTCGATCTCTTGCCACAGCTTTTGTTCTAACGCCTCGCGCACGCCGGGGATGGTCTTCACGCCATAGCCCGTATAAAACCCGGGCGCATAGAGTTGATGTTTGAACCAGGGGCGACGCGGCAAACCTGCGTCGTTGGTCAGCCTTCTCTCCGAAGTGAAGAGCAGTTGGTTGAGCGCCTTTTTCTGCACGCCGGTAAAGCCGTTGGCCTGCGCTTTGGCGAGCGCCGACTCGTAGCGCGCGGCGCTGGCGGCAAGTTGCTCGTTAGCCGTTCGAAGCGGCGCAAGGCTGACCGGCGTCGGCGGGTTGCTCTCTTTTGCCAGCCGCTCCAACTCCGCAATGTAGCCGCTGACCGTATCGGCCAGATTGCCGAACTCGAAGGGCAACACGTCGGCATCGGCGAGCCGTTTGACAATCGTGCTGTTGGCTTGTGCCAACCCGCGACCATATTCGAAAGTGCCATCGGAAAAGCGCGTGTACCACGTGAAGGTATCATATATCGAGTGATAGATGCCGCCGCCATCCATGCCGCCCATGCCGGTGTTGAGCGAGGCGATGCCGAGATGTTGAATGAATGGCGTATAGTCGGAACCTGAACCGAGGGCGCTGATGCGCAGGTCGCGGCGTTGGCGAATCGTCTGCCTGTCGGCTTCGTTCCTCGCCGTTTCCAGTGTGCGGTCGCGCAGAGCTTCGAGCATCGTCTTGCTCATCTTCGGCTGCGCAACGTCGCGGGCGACTTCGTTGACGAAGCGTTCCAACGTATGCGAGCCGCCCGCGCCGAACCAGCCTTTGCCCGTGCTGTCGGAGTTCAAATAGACGACGGCTTTCTCTTTCAACTCTTCAGCGTGCTGCTCAGCCCACTCGGTCGAACCGAGCAAGGCAGGCTCTTCGCCATCCCACGCGCACAAGATGATCGTGCGTTTGGGTCGCCAACCCTGTTTGAGCATCTCGCCCATCGCGCGACCGGCCTCCATCACCGTCACCATGCCGCTGATGGGGTCTTGCGCGCCATTGACCCAGGCATCGTGATGGTTGCCGTAGACGATCCACTCATCGGGGTATTCGCTGCCGTCAATGCGTGCGATGACGTTGTAGAGCGTCTTGATTGACCAATCGAAAGAGAGTTTGAGATGCACTTTGGTCGGCCCTGCGCCGAGGTGATAGGTGATCGGCAACGCGCCGCGCCACGCTTCGGGCGCGACTGGCCCGCTCAAAGCTTTCAACAACGGCAGCGCATCACCGTAAGAGATGGGCAGCACCGGAATCTTCATAATCGTCGCCGCTTCTTCGCGTTTCAAGCGGCGCGCCGTTTTGGTCGCCCCCCAACCGGGCGTGAGCGGGTCGCCAGGATGAATGGGCATATCCATCACCGAACCGCGTTGCACGCCGGTCTCGTTGCGATAAGGGCCTTTCGGATACACATCGCCTTGATAGTAGCCGTCGTCGCGCGGGTCGGAGTAGATCAAACAGCCAATCGCGCCGTTTTCATAGGCGACCTTCGGTTTGATGCCACGCCAACTGCCGCCATAACGCGCAATGACGATCTTGCCCTTCACATCTACGCCTAAGCGTTTGAGGACTTCGTAATCGGCGGGCACGCCATAATTGACATAGACCAATTCGCCTGTGACATCGCCATCGGCGGAGAAAGCGTTGTAGGTTGGCAGTTGTCCGGCGTCGCCCGAATCCGGGTCTTCTTTGATGATCGGCTCTTTCAGCGACAAGGTGAATTTGCTCGGCGCGACCATCTCGACCATTCGCTCTTTCGGTGTAGGGAACAACACATCGAACTCTTCGAGTTCAGCTTTGAACCCCCAGGCGCGAAACTTGTCGCGCATGTACTCGGCGTTCTGTTTGCCGTATGCGGTGCCGACGTGATGCGGTTCGGCGGAGAGATGCTTCATATATTCGCGCAGCAGATCGGGACTAGGCACGGCGCGCAGCTTCTCTTCCCATGCCATGTGGGTCTTCGCATTCGCGTCCGTATAGCCGCGCAAGGTGTGCGCGCTTGCGCCATTCGATTGTGCGAAGGCAACCGGCACAATCCCGTTGCCAACACAGGCAACCAATGCCATCACGCCGACGAGCTTCTTGAGAGTAACTGTGTGCATGTGATCTTCCTCCGAATCGGGCCGCGCCCAGTATATACATCGCCCATCGGCGCACGCAATCGAACGCGCGAATGGGTTGTGAGCCATTGGCTGCCGACGTTTCAGAAGCATTGCGTTTTCGGAGAAGATCGAAGCCAGATTGGGCGGATGAGGAAGGCACAGATCAATCAGGCTTGTTCGTGTTCATCCAGCGCATCGGCATTCATCTACGAGCTATTTTTTCTGCTCAACCTTTCCTCATAATAGAAACGGATGAAGAAGCAGATCGGCACGATTGAAACGGGCAAATCCGCCGACCTCATCGCCGTCGAAGGCAACCCGCTCGCCGACATCAAAGCCTTAAGTTGTATCCGTTTCGTAATGAAAGCCGGACAAGTCCACAAAGCATCGAACTAGAACCTCAAAGAGTTATCTTCCCTAAACGAATCACTGAAAAAGTGCTAGACTCCATCACGTCCAACGGCAAATCGGTGGATAAGGGCTCTATCGAGTTTGGCATATAGCTCCTACAGTTCAAATCTGAAAGGTAAATCGTATGAAGAGCTGCCCGCAGTGTAAAGCGATTTATTCCGATATGACTCACTTTTGTGTCGTTGATGGGACGGAGGTTATTCATCAAGATTCTCGCGATCCGATGCTGGGAAAACTCATGGCTGGGCGTTTCCGGCTTACCCAACTCATCGGCGAAGGCGGGATGGGGCGCGTCTATAAAGCACACCAAGAGAGCTTGAAACGGGATTGCGCCGTGAAGATCATCCGGGGTCACCGATTGCAGGATCCGGAAGAGAGCGAGCAGGCGCTCAAGGACTTCAAAAAAGAGGCTTGGATTGCCAGCCGGATCAACCATCCGCATATCGTAACGATCTATGACTCCGGAACCTATGATGATGGGGGGAGCAACCAACAGCAGTTCTATTTGGCCATGGAATACATTGAGGGCGAAACCTTGAAAACCGTGGTGGAAAAACAGGGGCCTTTTCCGCTTGAGCGTGCGATGACAATCGTGAATCAATTGGGGGAGGCGCTTATCGCCCTCCATCAAGCCAACATCCTGCACCGGGACTTGAAGCCTGCTAATGTGATGCTCGTCCGTCGCCGCGACCAGCAAGATGAAGTCAAACTTATGGATTTTGGGATTGCCAAATCGCTGATGCCCTCGTCTGACTACTCTTCAACCTCAATCGGCATTATCAAAGGCACGCCAGCCTATATGTCACCCGAGCAAGTGAGCGGTGAAGTGCTAGACCCGCGTAGCGATGTCTACAGCTTTGCCCTCATGGTGTATGAGATGCTGACGGGGAGATTGCCATTCGAGAGCAAAGCGCCGCAGAAACTGCTGTCTGACCGACTTACCCGCGATCCCATCCCCTTGCGTTGGTTTCATCAAGGGATCAGCCCGCAAATTGAGCGCGTCGTCATGGCGGCCTTAGCGCGCGACCGCAAAGCGCGCACGCCGACGATTCGTGATTTCCTGACCGCCTTCAATGCAGCAGCACAGTCGCAAACGACTATCACTTCTCCGGATCATAGAGATACTCAATCAGGCACAACATGGCCGCAAGTGACGCCCTCTGATGTGGTCGTGCCCCCGATTCCCCCGGCTGTGTCGCAGCCGCTTCCCTCTCCCTCCCCCCCATCCCCAGACACAACTCCGACTGTCACTCCGCCGCCAGTGTTACCTCTGCAAAAGAAGAAAATCTCATGGGCAGTGGCGTTAGCATCTGTCGTACTCCTCGTGCTCTTAGGGGTTGTGGCCTGGCTCTACTTCCGCCCGACAACTCCATTACCTACCTCCACTCCGGCGCTGGACTCGCAAGCCTCAAGCACGGCGCTTTTGCCCAATGCGACGGCAGTTGAGCACTATCAAAGAGGCAAACAGTTTCAAGAAAAAGCCCGCGCTTTCGCCAAAAACCAGCAGTGGCGTGAGGCGATCCAGGAAAACGACCGCGCTATAGATGAATTCAATAAGGCCCTTACCCTACAGCCGATTTACCCGGAGGCTAACGAAAGTTTGGCGCTGGCTTTTGCCGATGCTTGTAAAAATCCGGCGGCGCTTTCGAGATTCAAGGCTGCCCTGGCGCAGATGGAGAGCCGCGGGTTGCAACCGAATGCAAAATTTTTCATCAACTACGGCCTCTCGCTGTACGACGCAAAATTGTACGCCGAGGCCGCTCAGCAATTTGAGCGCGCTCTTGAAATCGACAAGACCGACTTTCAACTCTTAGCCTTCATCGGCTTCGCTCTGGACAAGGCCGGAGAGAAAAAGCAGGCGAGCTATCGCTATATGGATTACGTGGAAAAGGATGTGGCAGGGAAATTTATGGAGGTGGTCAAACAGCGTCTGAAAGATCAAGGTCAGCCGCCGGAGACCTCCGGAAATGGGTGCTTCCAACAACCCGACAATTCCAAGTAGCGCGCTCTTGAGTGCCCGCCAAGCCTGAGCGAAATGAAACTCTTACAGGCTGAAGGTCGGAAGACTGGAGAGAAATACCCGAAAACCAAGGCGGAATATCCTGCCGTTCCAACTCATCGGCTCTGTTTTTTTACGGCCCGGTTTAGAGCCAATCGTGATTGCAGATACAGAGCGCGAAACGCTTTGGAATGCGGCGTCCAGCCGCTGCGCTCCAGAGATTGCCGTCACGGACGAGCCGGACTTTGATTGGAAAACCGCTCTAATACTGCCGATCTCTCAATTTGAAAGCGAGAACCGTGCCTTTTCCGGTGGGCGTGGTATTTTGCGGCTTCGCTCGGGGCTGTGGTTTTCCGGTTGCCGGTTTTTTATGTGGCTTCGCGCCAAACAGCACGGCTTCGACTTCGAGTTGGTTCTCCGCATAAAAGGTCACCGGAGTTTGATAGCGTTTCGCGCCTACGACAAACGTCTGCGCAGTGAACCATTCGTATAAGCCCAGGTCATCAAGAGAAGTTTCCAACCGCAGGCGCGCTGAAGTCGTGCCGCCGGTCAGCAAGCGAACATTGTCGCCAACCGTTTTTAGTTTTTGGCTGATCGCAGTCACCAACAACGAATCTGCTCCCGTAATCGTGATGATCTTCTCCGCAGCGGCAGCGCTTCCAGAGCCGCCCACTTCGCTGGCGGCAAAGATTGCCTCGTAGAGTTGACCGATGGCATCGCGGGCAAAGGCTTTGGTAATGCCTTCATCGTCGCCGCCATCTCCGTCCAACGCGCTATCGAAAGCCAGCATCTCCGATACCCCTTGACCGCGTCCGCGAATCGTTGCTTCAGCAAGAATCAAATTCCCATTCGGACGAAAGATCGTATAGGTCAGATTGGTATCTGTAACAAAGCGCTTGCCGGACAATACCGACTTGGCATCTACTTCCGTGCTGATATAGATGAGGAAGTCAGCATTATATTCCTTCGCTTTGCGCACCAAAACCTGGCGCTGTGTCTCCGAAGCCGAGGTGATATCTTTAATCCGCACCTGCAAGGTCTCCACCTGTTGATCGGCAACCGCTTGCAAGCCTGCCTGTCTCATCTGCTTAAAGGCCAAAGCGCGCACCTTATTGGTGGCACGTTGATCTTGGCTTTCGGGCGCAGAAAGAAACATGATGCGCGGCGGATCAGAGCCAAAGGTGATGACTTTATTGAGTACCAAAGCCGTGACCATTGCCGCAGTATCCATTTCGCCTTCGACCGTCACAACTACGCTATTGCCACTCTCTCGTTGACTGACAATTTGAAATGACTGGACGTATTGATCGGGCGGATCAAGGGCAATATCCACCGCCTCGGCAAAATCCGTTATGAGTTGAGGAGAGAGCTTCTCCCGCAGATAATCCTGAATCAGTCGCCTCTTTGCCTCTTCGGTAACCCCGGTTGAATTGGGCAGCGTATATCGTTTTCTCAGCACTTCAGCCTGTGCGGCAGGAGGCGCACACAAGCAAAGCCCGGCCATCAACCCAACGATTAACCATACAATCTTCATGTCACCTCCTGATGAGCGGAGCCAGCATACCTTGCTATCTGACTCAACCTCCGGTTGGCGGCCAACTGCCGCTAGCTGACCTTTTTCACAGGGAAGAACTTTACCACCCGATCAGCACGCGGGGTCGGGTCGGCCTTGCCGGTCGGCGCATAGGTTTGCATCAGGGTAGCAATGACCATCTTAGACTGCACCTCGGTGATTTTGAGCTTTGCGCACAGGTCTTTCGAGCTATAACGATAGCTCAAAAGCTCGCCTGCGCTATTCTCAATCCGTTCTCGACGGGTGTAGACCACTAAAACTTGTCCGACTTGTACGTCGGTGATCTCTACGCCGATCTGCTGCTCGTCAATAAAGACCACTTCACCGTCAATTTTGGCCGCTGGCGGGGCGGGGGTCGGCTCTGCATTTTGTGGTTTGCCAGGCGCGGCGCTGTGCTCCGGCATCGCCACGTTCGCGGCGGTACCGGGTGGCTTTGAAGACGACGACGGGGCAGGAGAATCGGAGGGAGCCGAAGGAGGGTTGGATCTTAGAGGCATTTTGGCTTCAGCATCGGTGACAAACTTGCGCGCCACAATTGACATAGCCTGTCGAAAGCCCGCTTTGTACAATCCGTTCGCATCCTCTTTGTCCATAACCATCTGGTCTTTGCTCTTTTCGGTGTAGGTCTTGGAAAAAATAATGTCACCAGTTTCGACATCCATGACCTGAATTTGCGTGGTCGTTTCCACCCCCTGCGCCCCATACTTGATTATGCCAAGCTTTTTTGACTTAGCCTCAATCCCTAGCACTTTGACCAAGACCAAATACTTCGCCGAGGCCTGTTTGCCAACCTTAGCGGCGGCGTTGGGATCAAACATCGCGCTCGAACTGATTTCCAATTCTTCCATCACCGATTCCAAATTCTTCCTGGCGACTAAGTCATAGCCCTGCTCGAAGAGTTCGTTTTCTAAGGTGCTGCTGGCGATATCTTTCGCCCACTCTCGATATTCGCTGGGAACCTTGTCAAATACAGCCAGCCGCGTCTTGGCCGACTTCGTTGACTTTTGCGCCTCGCTGTTGATGCGCTGTGCGGCAAAGACGGTATGCCCGCCGATGAACAACAGGCAGGCAAATAGCAAACTAAAAAGGTGGAAACCGGCTC
Organism: uncultured Clostridia bacterium; assembly: GCA_964468725.1. Taxonomy (GTDB): domain Bacteria; phylum Acidobacteriota; class Blastocatellia; order UBA7656; family UBA7656; genus CAYXVU01. The sequence goes on along the minus strand of CAYXVU010000016.1, from coordinate 6,046 downwards.
TCTTCATATTAACCTCCCACAGAGTTAAACGTAACGATCAAATCGTCAAAGAAAATGAAGGGTGTTTGCATTCGTTCGGGGTATCTTCTATCTACCAAACGAAGCTTTTGTTACATGGTCAGCCCTAGAATACTCAATTTACCAAACAGAATCAACCGCATCCGTTTTGTAAACAGAACGTTTTTATATCCATCCGCTTGAATTTCAACAAGCGGATTATTTTCCCATTTAGATGAATCTATACAGTACATTGCCGCTTATCAAAGCAAGAAAAGTTGTTGTTCGCTGCCCAATTGCGCCGCGAACTGTAGAACGCCTCTTGCTTGCATTCCATACGGACGGAATACCTGCGAAGGCATATTTTGCGCTTTCGAAAGAATCAATCGGCTTTGCCGAAGCTCAGATCGCTACCCTGCCGATCTGACAACTAGGGACTGTTGGGCGAAAAGAATGAATAGGAGTCTTCAACTAGCAGCTACCCCTGACCTCTTGCTACACGCACCCGCAACCCTCCATGCCCTGCTCTGAAACGCGCCCGCTGACCGGCTCCCCAAAATGAAGATAGCGGCACTTGGTCGACTTTTGACGCTTGCTCGGCTATTTGATTCAGAGCGAAGAGACCAACCGGAGACCGCACGCGCAGGCCGTTTGAGAGCAGGCATAACGCGCTTTCGGCTCGTCTCTACCTGCCTGCGCCAGCGGAGGAAGAGATGCCGCAAAAGGCAGAATCCGTCGCGCCCCCATCAACGGGTTGCAGTCTTCACGCTGGCCTGTTTGGCCGTCTTCACCATTGCGGTTTCGGTAATCAACTCGACGAATTTCAAGAGGTATCCGGGCAGGGTTTTGCTCTTCATCATCGCCGCTTGCCACTGTCTGTGTAAGCCTCGTTTGGTGAGAGGCACGGCTTTGAGCGTGCCAGCTTCCAGATGTGGCTGAAGCGCCCAACGCGCCATAACTCCGATGCCGAGTCCGGCCTTGACCATCTCAATGATGGCTTCGGTCAACTCGATGTGCGAGACTCGGCGCGGTGTGACATTGGCGGGCAGCAAGACTTTTTGAAACACCGCCTGTTCGGCTTTCGGACTCGAATAGACGATCAAATGCTGGTCGGCGAAATCCTGTGCCGTCAAAAAAGGTCGCCTTGTTAATTCATGCGCCGGTGGCATGCAAGCGACCAATTCATCTTGAAACAACGGCTTGAAGGTAATCTTGCTGTTGCGCACAGGCGTGCAGGTAATCGCCAGATCGAGTTTGCCGTTCAGCAACGCTTCCAGAGGGTGGCGCGTGGCTTCCGAGACGATGCGAATCTCGACGTGCGGATAGGCCTCCTGAAAAGGACGAAGCGCCGCCGGTAACCAGTGATAGCAGGTGTAGCACTCCGTGCTGATGCGCAACACGCCGCCGCGGTTGGTGGCGATTTGCTGAATGTCTTCTTCCACCCGTTTGAGTTCGCCGAGCACACCCTCAGCCGCGTGCAGCAAGCGCTCGCCCGCCTGCGTGAGCAGCATCTTTTTGTTTAAGCGTAAAAAGAGTTGCGCGCCCAACTTGCTTTCGATGTCGCGCAGTTGATGTGAGAGCGCCGATTGCGTCAGGTACAAACGACTGGCAGCTCGTGTGACCCCGCCTTCTTCAGCAATCGCTTTGATCAGTTTGAGGTGTCGGATTTCCAAATTCACAAAAGAACCTCACCCTGCTAACAATGATCCATATTCATCGAAATCGTGAAAAGAATCAATTTGATTTATCATAGACAGCCTCGCTATCATAGCCGACAGCAACCGAAACCGACAACCGAAACCGATGGACAGAAAGGAAGAACTATGGGGTTTCAACTCGCATCCACCATTGACCTGCTCAGCCGTACGCCCTCCGTACTCAATGCCTTGCTGCGCGACGCCCCTGCGGGCGCGCTCACGCAGAACGAAGGCAGTGACACATGGTCAGCTTTTGACGTGCTCGGCCATCTGATTCACGGCGAAGAGACTGACTGGATGCCGCGCGCGCAGATCATTTTAGAGCATGGCACAGCCCGCGCCTTCGAACCATTTGATCGCTTCGCGCAGGCTGAAAAATCGCAAGGCAAGACGGCGCTCGACCTGCTCGACGAATTCGCCCGCCTGCGTCAGCAACGACTAGCTGAACTCGAAGCCTTGCACCTCACCTCCGATCAATTAGCCCTACGCGGCCTGCACCCGGAGCTTGGCGAAGTCACCCTCTCCGAGTTGTTGGCAACTTGGGCGGCGCACGATCTCGGCCACATCGCACAAGTGGTTCGGGTTTTGGCCAAACAATATAAGAATGATGTCGGACCGTGGAAAGCCTATCTGACGATTGTGCAAGACAAGTGAAGGAGCGACCATTTTGAGAGCAACCAACATCGCTCGTCGTGAAGAGAGTCTTGACCCCGAAGAAGGACACACCTTATGCGCGCTCGGCCATCGCCTGCCTGATGCGGTGCCGGATGACCGGGCAGGCGTCGGCAAGCGCCCCGGTTGGCGGCCTGCACCCAAAGCTGCACGCGACGCGCTCGCCTCGACTACGGTAATCTTCTCGCCAACCGCGCCATCGAAATCGGCAAGCACGTAACCTGCGACCCGAGCAGACTGACAACCGAATAACCGAAAGGAACAAACGGAGCGTCGCTCACCGCCGGTGTGGAGGAAGCCCTATAGGCCATCTCCGCTTGCGGCCCGTGTGCTCATTCGCTCAACCGTTGCCGCAGCAAGCTGTTGTCGGACTCACTGGTCAATTCGAGCGGGCGACGACGCTGCTGAAGGTAAGGAGAGAATTACGATGGGATTCTTATTGTCAGACCTCCGCTATGCAATGCGCGGGTTATCCAAACGCCCCACCTTCACCGCCGTTGCGGTCTTAACCTTGGCGTTAGGCATCGGCGCAAACTCGGCCATCTTCACCGTTGTCTACGCGGTGTTGCTGTCGCCTCTGCCCTACTCGGAGCCTGACAGACTCCACGTCTTGTGGACAAAAAATGCCGAGAAGGGTCTTTCACGTCGCCCGGTTTCGTTTGCCAACTTCAGCGATTGGCGTGCTCAGAATCAGGTCTTCGATCAGCTTGCGGCGGTACGGCCAGAAACCTTCACACTGACCGAGATGGGAGAGGCCGAAGAAGTAACCGGCGTTCGCGTCTCTGCCAATATCCTCTTAGTGCTCGGGGTCAAACCGGCTCTGGGGCGTAATTTCGAAGCTGACGAAGATCAGCCGGGCAAAGAGATGGTGGCGTTCATCAGTCACGCGCTGTGGCAACGCCGCTATGGCGGCCAAATTGACGTGCTTGGGCAACCGTTGCGGGCGAACGGAAAGCTGTACACCATCATCGGCATTCTGCCGCCCTACATCAAGTACGCGGGCATTGACGTGCCGCAAACGGGTGCAGATATCTGGGTTCCCTTCGTGCCCCTCCCGAACGAGCAGGTGCGCAGTTTCGCCAATCTGCGCGTCATCGGCAGGCTGAAGCCCGCCCTCACGATGGAGCAAGCGCAAGCCGACCTGGATAGCGTTGCCCGGCAGCTCGAACAGCAATACCCCGCCGACAACTCTCATCTGGGAATCGAAGTTGTAGCGCTCTATGAACAACTGGTTGGGGGGTTGCGACTGGCGCTGCTCGTCCTATTGGGCGCAGTCGGGTGTGTCTTGTTGATTGCATGCGCCAATGTTGCCAGCCTGTTGCTGGCGCGCGCCGCCGGACGCCAGACAGAGATGGCGGTGCGCTCGGCGCTCGGCGCTTCGCGCTGGCAATTGGTGCAGATGTTATTGACCGAATCGCTCTTACTCAGTCTGATCGGCAGCCTGTTCGGGCTGCTGCTCGCGTATTGGGGGGTGCCTGGGCTTATTCGGATGAGCGCCGGAAGCATTCCGCGCGCCGATGAAATTGGTCTAAGCGCCAACGTATTGGGATTCACTTTGATAATCTCGGTGCTGACGGCGCTCATCTTCGGCGCGGCTCCGGCGATTCAAACGTCGCGGATTGAGTTGGCGGCGGCAATGAAAGAGGGTCGCAAAGGCGGCACCGGCGGCGTCCGGCATCGTCGTCTGCTTGATGCGCTAGTCATTGTAGAGATAGCGTTGGCGTTGGTCTTACTGGTCGGAGCCGGTTTGATGATTCGCAGCGTTCGTGTGCTGAGTGAGGTTGATCCGGGTTTCGATGCCCGCAATGTGTTGACGGTCTCGGTTCCGCTACCGCAATCGAACTACCCGGATCAGGCGCGGCAGTTGGCCTTTTACGAAGCCGCGCTGGCGAAGTTGAGCACGGTGCCGGGTGTGGAGTCGAGCGCCGGTGTCTTTCGCTTGCCGCTGACCGGCTTTACTACCGCCATCTTTACGGTTCAGGGGCAACCGCAAGCGCCGGGCAAAGAACCCACCGCCGATTACCGCACGGTGAGCAACCGGTATTTTCGGACGATGGGCATTCCCTTGTTGAGCGGGCGCGAATTCACCGAACAGGATACGGCAACAACCGCCGATGTCGTCATCGTCAACGATGTCTTGGCGCGGCGCTACTGGCCGAATGAAGACCCGCTCGGCAAACGCCTGTTTATCGCCACGGAAAAGACGCGTTGGCGTGAAGTGATCGGCGTCGTCGGCAATGCGAAACTCACGGGGTTAGATCAGCCCACTGATCCAGCAATCTATGTTCCCTTTGTGCAGAACTCTTGGCCAGCAGCTTTGCGCACCAGTTTTCTGGTCATTCGCACTGCGCAAGACCCGCAGTCGCAGAGGGCTGTGATTCGCGGCCATCTGCGCGAGATTGATGCCAATCTGCCGCTCACGCAGATGCGCACCATGAGCGAGATTACCGAAGGCTCGCTTGCACAGCGCCGTTTCAACATGACCTTGCTGATCGTCTTTGCCGCAGTGGCGGGCGCGTTAGCCGTCGTAGGCATTTATGGATTGATGGCCTATGCGGTCACCCAGCGCACGCACGAACTGGGCATTCGCATTGCGCTTGGCGCTCAACCTGCCGATATCTTAAAGATGGTGGTTGGGGAAGGCGCAAAACTGACGATCAGCGGCGTCGGGCTCGGTTTCGTAGGGGCGTACTTCTTGACCCGCTTTCTGGCAAGCTTGCTCTATGGCGTCAGCGCAACCGATCCCTTCACGTTCGTGGCGCTCGGTCTGTTGCTTGCAGCAGTAGGGCTGGTGGCCAGCTATGTGCCAGCGCGCAAGGCCGTGCGTGTTGATCCGTTGACCGCCTTGCGCTAAGGGGCAAGGCGAAGGCAAGCCAGGCTATCGTAGGCGGTGCGGGGCTGATAGAATGTCTGCGCTGGAGCCTATGAATACATTCGATTCCCATCTCTTGTGGATTTTGCCGGTCGTCTTTCTCGCCTACTTTTTCAAAGGCACGACCGGGTTCGGTTCGGCCATTGTCGTGGTTGCGCTCGGAGCCCTACTTATCGGCCCCGTCGAAGCCGTCACGCTGGTGACCTTGCTGGATGTCATTGGTGGCGCGGCGTTGCTACGAATGGACAAGACGAAAGATTCCCGGCGGCTGTGGTTACCACTCGCTGCAGCTTTGATCGTCGGTGCCATTGCCGGAGGGCTGTTACTCAAGCTGGTGTCGCTGAAAAACTTCGAACCAGTTCTCGGTGTCGCCCTGCTGCTGGCGGGCGTGTGGATGATTCTGCTGCGCGGTCGCAAAAGTAATGCGAACTTTACGAAAGAACTTCCCGAACACTACCGCGTCAGAGATTTGTTGATTTGCGGAGCAGCGGGCGTAGCTGGTGGGCTGACCGGCTTGAGCGGGCCGCCGTTGATCTTTTCCTTTGGCGGTTGGCTATCGAAAGAGGCTTTTCGCCGTATCCTGACGCGCATCTTTTGGGCGGAAGCGCTCGCTAAAGCCCTAACCTATGCGGCGGTCGGCGTCCTGCGTTTCGATATTGTCCTCTTAGCGGCGCTCTCGGTTCCGGTGTTGTACGCTGGGCTTTACGCGGGCAATCATCTCTTCTTCCGCATCTCCGAAACTTGGTTCGGTCGCGTCGTCGGGCTGGCCATCATTGCGATGGGATTGCGCCTGATGTTGTGAGGCAGA